>JAVBNB010000061.1:0-28741 GCA_031551825.1 Tannerella sp.
ATGACGGTATTTATCGTCCGTATGAAGATAACTTAGAAGGAATGTATCAGACAGGACGTTACATAAATACAAATGTAGCCTTATCCGGCGGTACGGATAAAAGTACATTTCGTTTTTCATACTCCAACCTGAATAATACAGGGCTCAGCCTTAATAATAAGATGTCAAGAAATAGCTTATCTCTGAATGCGACACAGGATATCAGCAAATATGTGAAAGCGGAGGCCGGCTTTACATACGTCAATACGGAAAGTAAGAATCCTACTTATCAAGGGGGAGGCGGATCTCCTATTTATGACTTTGCATTTAGTGTTCCTCGTAGTTACGATACGAAATACTGGAAAAAACATTACTGGAGTGAAGCCGGTGATGGGTATAACGGGAATGATCCTTTTGACTATTCTAAGTTTATATTTGATTATCTGGAAAATAATGAAAAAGAAGCCGATGAGAATTACAGGGCTTATTTGAAAGTGGATTTTAATCTTACCGACTGGCTAAAGATTATTGTGAATGGAGATATGAACCGCTTATATCGAAAATATGAAAAAGAAACGCTTGCTGTGGAAAAGGATGGTTTCAGGGGCGCCGGATATAAGTTGAATGAACGAAAAAAACTTCAGTATCGATTGAATGCAATGGTAACTGCGACAAAATCTTTCGGTGATTTTAATGTGAATGGTTCTTTCGGGGCGGAGCGCTTTGATGAACAGAATGCAAGGCATAATTCACAAACAAATAACGGACTCCGGGTTCCGGGTGTGTTTGAATTGAATAACTCCGTGGATCCTGCGACAACAGATGCGTTTGCCGGCATAAACGAAAAGAGGACGAATACGGTTTTCGGAATTGTCAGTACGGATTGGAAAGGGCAATATTTTCTTGAAGTTACCGGACGTAATGACTGGTCTTCCACTTTGCGTTATGTAAACGGAACAGGTACGGTGTCTTATTTTTATCCGTCGGTGAATGCATCCTGGATTTTGACCGAAACGCTTCGTGAAAGTATTCCGCGCGCGATCTCTTTTGCTAAAATCAGGGCATCTTATGCTGTTGTAGGTAAGGACTGTGATCCGTATTTTATTACAGATCCGGGTACTTATATCTATTATAATTCGTTTAAAGATGATTATTTCGGATCGGGCACTTATCCGTATTTTAAATATGCAAATGATAATCTTGGAGATGGCAATCTGAAACCGGAAAAACAACATGCGATTGAATTCGGTCTTGACTATCGGATGTTCAATAACCGTTTAGGATTGGATGTGGCTTATTATAAGACAAATACTAAGAACCAGATTCTGGCTTTGGGGACTTCGCCTGAAACGGGAGTCGCAAACCGCATTATTAATGCCGGTAATATACAGAATCAGGGGGTTGAAGTATTGATTACCGGTACTCCTGTCCAGACAAAGGATTGGGTATGGGATCTTTCATTTACGTTTACGAAAAATAAAAATAAAATCATCGACCTCTATCCGGGTGTGACAAAATATAAATTGCAAGGTGGAGGTATGGAAACCGAGGCTTGGGCGACAGAAGGTGGCGCTTACGGGGATATTTATTCGTCTTGCGCGTTTAAACGTGATGAAAACGGAAATAGGTTGCTTAATTCGGCAGGTGACTGGATTCGTTCCGGTACATCGGAAAAAATCGGAAGTCTTCAGCCCGATTTCCTATTGGGTCTTACTTCAAATGTCAGTTGGAAAGGCATTACCTTAGGCGCTATTTTTGATGCGAGATTTGGTGGTGATATTATGTCCGGTTCCTATAATTATGGTATGTCCAGCGGTAGCTTGAAGGGTAGTTTAAAAGGACGTACGCAGGAATATGGAGGCTTGGAAAGAAAATTGGATGATGGCCGTACGGTTTATGACGGGATGATCCCGGATGGTGTTTTTGAAAAAGGGGCTACGATCACTCATAATGACAAAACAATCGATGTCGGAGGTATGACTTATCAAAAAGCTTATGAATTAGGCTATGTAAAACCAATATCAGCTTATTATTATTATGATAATACATATAGCTGGTCAAAAGGGATTCGGGAAGCTGCAATTCATGAGTTGTCATTTATCGCTTTGCGAGAAGTTTCATTGTATTGGGACATTCCGCGAAAATGGTTGAATAAAGCATTTATCAAAGGCGGAAGTTTGGGTTTTGTAGTGCGTAACGTAGGTTTCTTGTATAACAGTCTGCCGGATAATATCCATCCTGAAGGATTGAAATCAAATATGAGTGCGGAATATCTGGAGGCCGGAGGAAGTATGTACAGCCGGAGTTATGGTATAAAACTTAATTTAAATTTCTAAAAACAAATCGTTATGAATCAATTAAAGAAAATAGCATACTTGTTAATATTAATGTTTGCTTTCATGCAAACAAGCTGTACGGATGGGTTTGAAGAAAAAAATACAAATCCGGAGTCTCTTCCTATCGTCGATCCGGAAGAACTTTTATATACGGCCGAAATACAGATGCTTACATCCGGGCATTGCTGGAATTCCATTTATGCCTCTAAATATAGATGGATGCAATATGGAGCCGGAATTTGGGGCTATGGTTTAACAAATTATACTTATTTTGGAAACGCAATCGGAGATGCGATTTACAGCGAGTATCTCGAAATGGGTAGCTATGTGACCCACATGCGGTATCTGGCGGATAACCATGAGAATAGTGCGGGGTATTCGGACTTGAAGCAGATCGGACGTATTATGTTGATTGCGAAAGGAATCCAGGCATCGGATCTTTTCGGTTCGCTTGTTTATTCCCAGGGATGGCTTGCACGCGAAGGAAAGGTGGATGACAAGAGTATGACACCCGAATTTGAGACACAAGAGCAATTGGTCGGGGTATGGGATGCCCAACTGAAAGAATGTATTGAAAATCTGAAAAAAAGTAACTCTTCTCAGGTTTCAATGAAAGGTTACGACAGGGCGTATAATGGCGTTATGTCAAAATGGATCAAGGCGGCAAATGGTATCCGTTTGCGTCTGGCAAGCCGCTTGTTGAATAGGAAGCCGGAGGTGGCCAAATCCATAGCGTCTGAAGTGCTGGCGTCTTCCAATTCGGCGAATATCTTCGGTAGTAATGATGACAGCTTTATTTTATGGTTTGATAATTTGTATACCAATATTCATTCCGGCGACTGGCATTCCGTAAAAGATATGGAGATTGCCACTTATGCGATCATGGATTACCTGAACAGGAATGAAGATCCGCGCAAGCGTATGTACTTTATTAAAAATAACCTGACGCCGGAGAATGTGGCTGCATTTAATGCAGAGCAGACCGATCCGGCGCGTTTGATACCAGATGATTATACACTTTGGGAAGGTAGCTCTATCAGCCGTGATACTTATCTTACCGACCGGCGCCGACTACAGTATTTTCTGGGCTCGGGAAGCAGCCGTGTTGACATGAGGCCGGCAAATATGCCTCAGGTTCGTCTGTGGAAAGGGAATGACACAGATGGAAATGGTGCAAACTGGGCTCCTGTGATGACTTATCCGGATTTTTGTTTTCTTGCGGCTGAATTTGTTTTGAGTGAAGGAATATCTTCCGGAAAATCAGCTCAGCAATGGTATGAAGATGGCGTCAGAGCTTCGCTCGATCAGTGGAATACGATTGGAAAATACTGTGACATTACAAATTATGAAGCGATGACGGAAGCTGAAATCGCGACGTTCCTTGCCAAACCGGATGTTAAATGGGATGGAAGCAAAGCATTGGAACAGATCTATGCACAGAGCTATATTGAGCATTATAAGAACGTTGATGAGATGTATGCTTTATGGAAACGCACCGATTATCCGAATTGGGATAATTCCGCAATTATTAAATTTGAACGTCCTGTTATTGACGGAAGAAAACAGGAAATTCCCCGTCGGGTAAAGTTCTCTTATCCGAATGATGGTGTTCATAATTATGATAATCTGAAAAAGCGTCTGGATGATATGCTTACAGATCCTCAGTTTGGCGGTGACCTGAATAATGAATTCGGTCGTTTGTGGTGGGATTCGAAGTGAAATTTATACTTAATGAAATGAAAAATCGAAAAGATTTGCCGGGTTTAATCCCGGTAAATCTTTTTTTTTAAATGTGAAAAAGGTTCATTTTGTTGCAAAATGAAATTTGATTGACTTATTCGAGAGACAAATGTTTAAAAATTTAAAAAAAAGACGTGTTTTTATTTTTTTATCAAAAATTAAGTAAAATAGTTTTTTGTGTTAATTATTTGGAACATAAAAAATAAATGCTTTATATTTGTGCGGTGAATTAAGGACTATTGCGTTGTTGTTTTACGATGAATTGTATGAAGTACCGAAAGTTAAGCTCTATAAATCTTTTGATAACTATGTTATTATAAGCCTTAAACGTAAAAATATTGTATTGTATTTATTATATTTAATTTGTATCTATTAAATTTAACTAAATCATTTTAATTTATGAGAAAATTGAAGTATTTTATTCTAAGTGCTGTAGTGTGCTTATGTGCGGGTAATGTGCGTGCGGAGCATTATCCTACGGTGTCTAACATGGATGTATCCCAACAGAGCAAAAGAGTGACGGGAGTCGTGTCAGATGAATCCGGACCGGTAGCAGGTGCCGCTGTGACAGTGAAGGGAACAACAAGAGGTATTGTTACAGATGCCGATGGCAACTTTTCTTTGGATGTAAACAATGGTGAGAGAATCGTTATCTCGTATTTGGGCTACATAACTCAGGAAATTGTATACAAGGGAGAGCCTAAATTAACAATCACCTTGTCGGAAGATGCAAAGGCGCTGGATGAAGTTGTGGTTACAGCCCTTGGTATGAGCCGCGAGAAAAAAGCGTTAGGTTATGCTATGACGGAACTTAAGGGGGATGAAATTGCGCGTGTAGCTACAGCAAACCCGATTACAGGACTTCAAGGTAAGGTTGCCGGAGTTCAGATTGATATGGGTAATAGCGGCCCTCAATCTTCCAGCCGTATCCTTATTCGCGGTAACTCATCGTTAGGTATGAATAACCAGCCAATATTCGTTATTGACGGGATTATTATCGATAATGAGATGAATGAAAGCACCCAGTGGGGATCTCAGAAGGACTTTGGTAATGATATCAAAAACCTTAACTCGGACGATTTTGAATCTGTTTCCGTATTGAAGGGTGCTGCTGCAACAGCTCTTTACGGCTCCCGTGCTGCAAATGGCGTTATTTTGATTACAACCAAGAAAGGTAAGGCCGGAGAAGGTATCGGAGTGAGTGTGTCTCAATCAATGACATGGGACAAGGTATATGGCTTTCCGGATATACAAAATGAATTCGGGCCCGGATCAAATTCGGTATGGGGTTTGAATAGCGACGGATCCATAAATCGTGCAACATCTGCTACAAGACATTTTGGACCTGCGTTTGATGGACTTCCTTATACCCAGGGTTCAAATTCTGAGAATTTTATATATCAGGCTCAAAAGGATAATATCGATCAAATGTATCAGACCGGACATTATATGAATACCAACGTTGCTGTGCAGGGAGGAGACAGTAAGGGTACATTCCGTGTCTCGTATTCACGCCTGGAGTCTGAAGGTATGACCCTTAACAACGGATATAAGCGTAATAGTATCAGTATGAATGCAAGCCGCAATATAAGTGAGTGGCTGAAAGTTGATGCGGGCGCTACATGGGTTCATTCGGATACAAAGAATCCTACCGCACAGGGTGGTGGCGGTTCTCCGATCTACGATTTTATGTATCAGGTGCCTCGTACCTACGATACAAAATACTGGTTAAGTCATTATATGAATGAAGCCGGTAATGGTTATAACGAAGCAGATCCGATAACATATACAAAAAGCTTGTTTAATTTATTAGAAAATAATGTTTCACAGGTAGAAGATAATATCCGTGGAAATATAAATGCTGATTTTAAAATTACAAGTTGGATGAATATTCAGTTGAAGGGAAATATAAATCGTTTGCAAAAATTAAGGGAAACGAAATTTTTGGCTGATGGAGCATCCAATTATGATGGGGCAAAATACGAAACCAAGAAAACCGATAAAAATCAGTATCAGCTGACAGGAATGGTTAATATGCACCATAACTTTGATGATTTCGGAGTGAGCGGGTTCGTTGCTTTTGAACAATATGATACAAGAAGTTCTTATTTCAATGCAAATACCAAGGGCGGGTTACGTCGTCCGGGCGTATATGATATGTCTAATTCCATACAGCCGATTACTACGGAAACTCGTATCGATGTAGACCGGAAACGGTTGAACAGTATTTACGGAGCGATCAATTTAGACTGGAGAGGACAGGTCTATTTGGATATTACAGGACGTAACGACTGGTCTTCCGCTTTGATTTATTCGGATGGTTCCGGTCAGGTATCTTATTTTTATCCGTCATTTACCGGTTCGTGGATTTTGACAGAGACATTGCGTGAAAGTCTGCCGCAGGCTATTTCTTTTGCAAAATTGAGAGCTTCTTATGCAATTGCCGGTAATGACTGTGCCCCTTATCTGACAGGTATCGGTTTTTACAAATTAGATTCCGATAATAATACGTATGTTAATCCTCTTGACGGAAAAACATATCCGAAAAATGTATTTGATACGAGTGAGTTGAGAAATCTGAACCTTAAGCCGGAAAAGCAACATTCGGTGGAATTGGGTACTGAACTTCGGTTTATTAATAATCGTATAGGACTTGATTTTGCATGGTATAAGACAAATACCAAAAATCAGATCCTTGCATTGAGTATGCCGAGTGAGACAGGATTGTCCAAACGTTGGATTAATGCGGGAGATATACAGAACTCGGGAGTTGAAATTTCTTTAAATGCAGTTCCGGTGGAAACTCGTGACTTACGTTGGGACATGACATTTAATTTTACGAAAAACAGTAATAAAATCAACGAACTCATTGAAGGTGTGGAGAAGTATGAGATTCAAGGCGGTAATCTGGATATGAAAGCGTATGCAACAGTAGGTGGCGGTTATGCCGATATTTACACCGCTTATGCGTATAAGAGAACCGATGACGGTCAAATCATTGTGAATCCTAACGGAACATGGACCCGTTCCGGAGAACAGACAAAAGTAGGTAGTGCACAGCCTGATTTTATTATGGGTTTTAATACTTCGTTGACATACAAAGACTTTAGCCTGAGCCTGCTTTTTGATTCACGTTTCGGTGGTCAGATCGTATCCGGTTCATATAATTATGGTATGTATACCGGTGTACTGAAAAGTTCATTATTTGGCCGTACGGCGGAATACGGTGGTTTAGAGAGAAAATTGGATGATGGCCGCATTGTATATGATGGAATGATTCCGGAAGGTGTATTTGATAAAAACACTAAGATTGGTGATGTGGATGTTAGCGGAAAAACTTATCAATGGGCTTATGAACAAGGTTTGGTGAAGCCGGTTTCAGCATCTAATTATTACAATAGTAAATATAGTTGGGGAGATGGTATCCGTGAAGAGGCCGTACAGGATATCTCCTGGATTGCACTGAGAGAAATATCGCTTCGTTGGAATATGCCTAAGAAACTGGCTCATAAACTGTATCTTCAAAATGTTAACCTGGGAGTTTTGGTTCGTAACGTAGGATATTTGTATAACAGTCTTCCTGATAATATACATCCGGAAGGATTGTCTTCTAACAGAAGTTATGAATTTATCGAGGTGGGTGGCGCTCCTTATGCGCGTACGTATGGATTTAATGTAAATGTCACATTCTAAAAAAGATAATAATATGAATACAATAAAGAAATATATATTGACTGTTGCAGGTGCTGTTGCGTTACTGCTCAGTAGTAGCTGTACGGATAAATTTGTGGAATACAATACGGATATAAGAACGATCTATGAGGTTGAGCCGGAGAGATTTTTGTATAATGTCCAATTTTCTACCAGCTCAAACGGGTGGGAATGGTATTACGATTATTATTTTGCAAATATGAGATGGTTGCAGTACGGTTGCCGTTCTGTAGGGAATACGCTGACTACTTTTACTTATGGGAACTCAAATATATGGAGACAGCGTTATGACAACGGTCTTTTGAATACCGGTTCCTATATGAGGCACCTGGAATACCTCGCAAATAAGCTGCCTAATGCGGAGGCGTATACCCATGCGATAGAAGCGGCGCGGGTTACATTGATTTATCAAAGTATATTTACTTCTGACGCCCAGGGTTCGTTGGCTTATACACAGGGATGGTCTTTACGTTCCGGCGGCGAGATTGAAGATCCTGCGTTTGAAACACAGGAAACGCTTTATGGAATATGGGATAATGAATTGAAAACAGCCATTAGCAAATTTAATTCAGCAACCAACCAAGTGTCTATAAAGAATTATGATATGGCTTTTAGCGGTGATATCAGCCAATGGGTTAAAACGGCCAATGCTCTTCGTTTGCGCCTCGCTTTACGTTGGATGAAGCGCGATATGAATAAGGCCAAATCAATAGCGGCAGAGGTGTTGGGAAGCAGTAGTATCCCTTCGTCTATGGACGATTCGTTTGTTATATGGTTGAGTGGAGTGGAAACAAACCATGGAGACTTTGAGTCTATTAATGACCTGATTCGTGGAACTGTAACATTCATGGGGTATTTGAAGAAATACAATGATCCCCGCCTGAGGATGTTTTTCCGTGAAAATAACCTGACGGCAGAAAATGTCGCTAAATGGAACGCTGCTAATCCGAATGACCAGCTAAGTGAATATGGACGTTATGAAGCGGGAACCTCTAATTTTGATGCCTTGACTAAGGCTGAGTGGGTAAAAATGTTTAAGACCCGTTCTATGGATGGCGTTAATATGACACCGTTAAACCTTCCGCAAACCCGAATGTTTTCGGGATATTATGATGGCGGTTCGGGAGGTACCTGGTGGCCGAAGTTGACGTATGCAGATTTCTGTTTTATGGCGGCTGAATTTGTCCTGAATGGAGTTGCCAGCAGTAAAACGGCTGAACAGTGGTATACCGAAGGTGTAAGATCCTCTCTTGAATTGTGGAATAAAGCAGGTAATTACTGTAAAATCCACGATTATGTAGCCATGACTAATGATGAAATCAATACATTTATGGAGCAAGAGGGTATTAAGTGGAATCCGGCTATCGGCAAGGAACAGATTTATGCGCAGACTTATGTTGAACATTTTAAAAATACAAGTGAGTCTCATGCGCTATATCGCCGTGTAGGATATCCTAATCCGACATCTCCGATTATTGCAAATGAAGAATGTTATGCGGATGGTAAGCTACAGTCAGTGCCGAGAAGATTTGTCTTTGCTAAGCCATTGCCCGGAACTTCTAATTATCAGAATAATGTGAATCGTCTGGAAGAGATGGCGAAAGATCCTGATTTTGGGGAACTTACGGATGCCTTCGGACGTATCTGGTGGGATAAGAAATAAAGTTAAATAAAAATGAAAAAGTCCGGGCTTGCTTGAAGTCCGGACTTTTTTATTGCTAATTTCTTTAATATTCGCGGCTGATTTTCAGAAAGTGAGCGCCAGTCCCAATCCCAATCCATTCGAAGCAGTATTGAGTTGCAGATAGGGTGAGGGTTGAACAGGTAGGTTCTCACTGTAACCATAATCCCGCAAGTAGGTGTTCTTTGCTCTCTTTTTCTTGGAATGCCCGATAATCCACAAAGGAGTGCCTGCCAATGCACAGACAATCCCGGCGGCGAAAACGGCAGCTCCCGATCCCGATAAATTGACTTGTGCACCTGTTGCGGTGCTTTCCGTCTCCTTTTCAGCAGTCGCAACTCCAACCACAGCCAATGCTACGCCGCCAATTGTCAGGCCGGCGCCAATGCCAGATAAGGTGCTTCCCGATTTGTACTTTTTGTAAAGCTGAGGAGCATCTATTGACATCCTTTGCCTCAATTCCGCAGAACTTAGATTCAGGTTGTTTCTCTGTGCCAATCCGTTTCCAGCGAAAATAGCTAAACTGATACATACTAAAATTAACTTTTTCATAACAATTGAATTTTGAAGGTGAAAAATAATTACTCTTTACAATCTGTTTTATTTTTTTGACAAAGGAAATGGGTTTCCGATTTTTGTACTACCCTTTTTGTGGGGTATTTTCGCATTCCTGTTTTTTCAGTTAAAAAACAGAATAGGGGGGGTGACATTGTAATGAATAATGATTATATTTGCGAAAATAGATTTGCTTGAACAATGAAAACATTAAAAGTACCTTATGTGCCGGCGTTGGACGGACTTGAATTGAGTAGTGTGGCGGAACAGATGGAAACAGCAGCTTTGCGCCAGAGTGTGGATGTAATTAATTGGAAGGAATATTCCTACAAACCGATTGTGGCTTTTGATATCGCAAGAGGTGATAAGGAATTGTATCTTCATTATTTCGTGCGTGGACTTTCGTTGCGCGCGGTGGCTGATAAGGATGGAGAGTTTGTGCATCCGGACAGTTGCGTGGAGTTTTTTATGCGTCTGAAAGAAGATTTGTTTTACACAAATTTTGAATTTAACTGCATTGGAACCTGCTTGGCGGCACGCGGACAAAGTCGTCATGCGCGTACGCCGTTTACGGAAAATGAATATAAAAAGATACGCCGCTATACGACTGTTCAGCGTGAAGCTTTTCCGGAAAAAACCGGTATTTACGAATGGGAATTAACGGTTGCCATACCGTTTGAACTGATGGGGCTTGATGTTTCAAGTCTGCCGGATCAGATCCGTGGTAATTTTTACAAATGCGCGGATGAAACGGCCAATCCTCATTATGTGACCTGGAGTCCGATCGATTTGCCTTCTCCGGATTATCATTGTCCGGAACACTTCGGAGAGATTTGCTTCTGATAAAAAATAAAACCGGACTTTGGATCCGGTTTTATTTTTTAATCGTCAATTCCTTTGACATCGACAACTTCTAATTCAAATACAAGTGTCGAATATCCGGGAATATCATTGTAACCGGTTCCATAACCTAATTGGTACGGAACCCAGATCTCCCATTTGTCTCCTTTGACCATGTGCTGCAGTGCAGTTTTCCAACCAGCTATCACACTCTTGGGAGTAAAAGAAGACGGAGAGCCGTCGTTAAATAAACGTTGATCAAAAACATCACCTTTTTCAATGTCGAATTTAGGATAATCGGCCACATAGTAGCCTTTGTAATAGCAAGACACAGTGCTTGAATATAGTATGGCTTTTGTCCCTTTTCCGGCTTCAAGTACTTTATAGTAAATACTGCCTTCGTTTCCCGGAGATACTAATTCTTTATATTCAGGATCAAGCTTGATAGCATTAAATGCCACCTGGTTGGCAATCATCCATTCTTCCAGATGAGTATCATTGTCGTCGTCGCCACAGGATGTTACGCTGAATAGTGTCGTAACAATCATCATCAGATAGATTCCGTATTTTTTCATTAACCGTGAATTTTTGATTGGTTTATTTTAATTTTTCAAGAAGACTGCGCATACTAACCTTTTCGGAAATAATGCCGTGCAGTTTGTCTATAGGTACGCGTTCCTGTTCCATTGTATCGCGGAAGCGTATGGTAACACAATGATCGTTCAGTGAGTCATGATCAATGGTGATGCAATAAGGTGTTCCGATAGCATCCTGGCGACGATAGCGTTTGCCGATCGAGTCTTTTTCATCATACTGGCACCGGAAATCGAAACGTAACATGTTCATTATTTCATTCGCTTTTTCCGGAAGTCCGTCTTTGCGAATCAAAGGCATAACAGCCAATTTTACCGGAGCTAAAGCCGGAGGCAACTGCAACACAACGCGTGTTTCTCCACCTTCCAGCGTTTCTTCGCAATAAGCTCCCGCCATGATACTAAGGAACATACGGTCTACGCCAATAGACGTCTCAATTACATAAGGGACATAATTCTTATTTAATTCCGGATCAAAATATTGTATTTTTTTACCGGAGAACTTTTCATGTTGTGATAAGTCGAAATCCGTACGGCTGTGGATTCCTTCCACTTCCTTGAACCCGAATGGCATTTCAAATTCAATATCGGTAGCCGCGTTTGCATAATGCGCTAATTTATCGTGGTCGTGGTAACGATATTTCCGTTCGCCCATGCCTAACGCCTGATGCCATTTCATACGTATCTCTTTCCATTTGGCAAACCATTCCAATTCTTCACCCGGACGCACAAAAAACTGCATGTCCATCTGTTCGAATTCGCGCATGCGAAATACGAACTGACGCGCTACAATTTCATTTCGAAAAGCTTTTCCTATCTGGGCAATACCAAAAGGAACTTTCATACGCCCTGTTTTTTGCACATTCAGAAAATTCACAAAGATACCCTGGGCTGTTTCGGGACGGAGATATATTTTCATGGCGCCGTCGGCCGTGGAACCCATTTCCGTTGCAAACATCAGGTTGAATTGACGTACATCCGTCCAGTTACGTGTTCCGGAAATCGGGCATACAATCTCACAGTCGAGAATAATCTGTCGCAGTTCTTCCAAATTGGAATCGTTTAACGCTTTGGCAAAACGCGTATGCACTTCATCACGTTTGACCTGATTTTCAAGCACGCGGGGATTGGTGGTGCGGAACTGTTGTTCGTCGAATGCTTCGCCAAAACGTTTGGCCGCTTTTTCAACTTCTTTATTTACTTTATCATCGATCTTAGCTAAGTAATCTTCAATCAGCACATCCGCACGATAACGCTTCTTACTGTCTTTGTTATCGATTAACGGGTCGTTGAAGGCATCGACGTGTCCGGAGGCTTTCCATATCGTAGGGTGCATGAAAATAGCGGAATCAATACCCACAATATTTTCGTTCAGCAGGGTCATGCTGTCCCACCAGTATTTTTTTATGTTGTTTTTCAGTTCAACACCATTTTGGCCGTAGTCGTATACAGCTCCTAATCCGTCATATATTTCGGATGAAGGAAATACGAAACCATATTCCTTACAGTGCGAAACTAATTTTTTAAATACATCTTCCTGTTGTGCCATAAGACTTTTTTTATTTTTCAAACGGGGACAAAGATAGTGCAAATCGAACAGAATGTCAAAGGAATATTTATTTTCTTTTGACATTCTTGAGATGCCGCCTATCTTCATTTATGGGATAAAGATAAGAATAATTGTCAATTGTCAATTAACAATTATTGATCATCTTTATTTAGCTTGTGATCAATGAGCATAATTTTCTTTTGCGCTTTTTCTTTTTCTTTCTGCATGGCATTTATCTCACTCAATACAAGCGCTAATTCATAGGTTGCTTTGATTGCTTTTTTATCTGTGTCGGATAAATAAAGTGAATAGGACCTTTTTCCGGTATATTCTGCTTTTATCCGTTCTTTTTCATCAACAATGGAAACGAAGTTTGCAACAGCTTTACAGTCTTCTCCTTTATATGTTACGACTTCGGTGGTATTACCCAGATCCTTAAAGCGATAGTTCACTCCTCCGTCGTAGGGTATGGAAGGTGTTTCGGCAAAAGTCCCGTCTTTGATGGATAGTTTAAGTCCTGTATGTTCGATCGGAGAACTGCCGAAATATACGCTTGCCATGTACATTTCACCCTGTTCGTTTACCCCGCAGCGAATGTAACTGCGTTCCACATTGTGTTCTATGGTCATCGTTTTCCAGATATAATTACCTGTTTCATCATAAGCGGTATCTTTTTCGAATGCAAATCCTTTTTTCAAACCATCTAATTCACCGATGCGGATAGGGAGAAGACTGTCGCAATAAGCTATGTTTTGCTCGCATTCTCCCTTCTCTACAAGGCGCATTAGGGTGAGCGCCTCTTTGCGAACCTCTATCTCACGCGGGAAAAGAATATTGATTGAATCAATGGCGCTTTTGGCGGCAATGAATTGTTTGTTTTCGTACATGGATTTGGCTTCATCCAATCTCTTTTGGGCCTCTTTTCCTTCTCCGCAACCCGTGAAGCATACGAATGCCGCGATAGCTATTATTAATTGTTTGTACATAAGCCTTACTTTTTTAAATAATGAAATGGCAAAGATAAAAAAAATACGCAACATATTTATCAAGAACAGAGTACAGGCGGTATTCCGGAAAAACAAAATTAATTTTATTTTGCATTTCGATCGACTTGCGCTACATTTGCACTCCTTTAAATTAATTTTGTAAAATGTATTACAGCGCAGAAGATATCTCGTCGCATCTGAACGGGGAACCGTTTTTTATGATTTCGGAAATTGCAGATCGTTTGGGCCTGGAAACTTATGTAATAGGAGGTTACGTACGTGACCTTTTTCTCCGGCGCCCATCAAAAGATATTGATATTGTGACGGTTGGAAGCGGGATTGAATTAGCTAAGGCTGTGGCAAAAAAAGCGGGCCGGGAGTCGAACTTGTCTGTTTTTAAAAACTTTGGTACCGCACAAATTAAATATAAAGGATGGGAGATCGAATTTGTCGGCGCTCGGCGTGAGTCGTATAACCGGGATAGCCGTAAACCGATTGTTGAAGACGGAACACTGGAAGATGATCAGAATCGGAGGGATTTTACAATCAACGCGTTAGCCTTGTGTCTGAATAAAAATCGTTATGAAGAGTTGATAGATCCTTTTTGCGGGCTTGATGATTTAGAAAATCTGCGCATTGTCACTCCCTTGGATCCGAATGTGACATTCAGTGATGATCCGTTACGTATGATGCGGGCGATTCGTTTTGCTTCACAACTTCGTTTTTTCATTGATCCGGAGACTTTTGACGCGATTGAGAGAAATAAGGATCGTATTGAAATTATTTCGAAAGAAAGAATCGCTGATGAGGTGAATAAAATTATTTTGTCTCCCAAGCCCTCCGTCGGTTTTGAGTTATTAGACCGTTCAGGACTTCTCGAAATTATATTTCCGGAATTATGTGCGTTGAAAGGGGTTGAAACCAAGGATGGTATCGGGCATAAGGATAATTTCGCGCATACGTTGATGGTGCTTGACCGTTTGAGTAAGACTTCGGATAATCTGTGGCTCCGCTGGAGTGCGCTTCTTCATGATATCGCCAAGCCGGTAACTAAACGTTTTGATAAACGGCTCGGATGGACTTTTCATAGTCATAATTTTGTCGGGGAAAAAATGATCCCCGGAATATTTCGCAGGATGAAGCTGCCGATGAATGAAAAGATGAAGTATGTTCAAAAGATGGTTGCTTTGCACATGCGTCCGATCAACTTAGCTGATGAAGAGGTTACAGATTCGGCAGTACGTCGTTTATTATTTGACGCGGGGGATGATATTGATGATCTGATGAAACTTTGCGAAGCTGATATTACGAGTAAAAATCCGGCAAAAGTTCGTCGTTTTATTGAAAATTTCCGTACGGTACGGGAAAAGATGGTTGATATAGAGGAAAAAGACCGCATTCGCAACTTTCAACCTCCGGTTTCAGGTGAAGAAATCATGAGAACATTCGGCATACCTCCTTCACAGCCTGTTGGTGTGTTGAAGGAAGCGATTAAGAATGCCATACTTGACGGCGTTATTCCTAATGAGTATGAGGCTGCCGTAAAATTTATGCACCGGAAAGCGGCGGAAATGGGGCTTAAAAAATCAGTTTAGCCTGCTTACGCTTTTTACCCCTTTCACCCCTTGAATTTTCTTTTTTAATGAGGTGAGTGATGAAGTATCCGGAATAATAATCGTAAATGTTCCCTGAAAGAGCCCATCTATGGAATCAATATTAATCGAACGCAGGGAAACGCGGTTTTCTTTACTGATTACGGAAGTGATATTCGTCACAATACTGATGTCGTCGTTGCCTATGATGCGTAACGTGACCGTATATCCGCTCGTACCTTTTCCGCTCCATTCCGCAGGTATGATCCGGTACCCGAAACGACTACGCATTTCTGTAGCGTTGGGGCAATCCATCCGGTGTATTTTGATGCCCTGAGTGGATACAAAGCCGAACACGGGATCTCCGTATATCGGGTTGCAACACTTCGCAAGTTTATAATCAATACCGGTCAGATTTTTGTCGATCATCAGAATGTCCTGATGGGTAGACATTTCTTTCGCTTCTATGTTGGCGATATATCCTTCGGCGCTGCGTGTTTCTAAATGTTCGGCCGGATCCTTTTCTTTTTGATCCTGTTCGACACATTCGTCAATAACCGTATTAATATCGAGTTTTTCTTCCGCAATGTCTATGTAGAAATCGGTTACGGTTTTATATCCTTTTTTCTTTATATACCGCATTAATACAGCTTCTTCTATCTCTATTTTGCGGTTCTTTATACGACGTTGGAGTTGCTCTTTGGCTATGTCTGCGCTTTTCGCGTATTCTTCACGGAGCGCTTGTTTGATTTTCGAACGGGCTTTTGATGTAGCAACAAAGGACAGCCAGTCGCGTTTGGGCGTTTGGGTGGGCGACGTTACGACTTCGATTGTGTCGCCATTGTTAAGAACATACTTTATCGGTACATTCTTTCCGTTTACTTTTCCCGAAATACAACGGCTTCCGATTTTTGAATGAATAGCAAAAGCAAAATCAAGAACTGTTGCTCCTTTTCCTAATTTGATGAGGTCGCCGGTTGGAGTAAATACATAAATTTCATCCTGGTAAAGTTCCATCCTGAACTCTTTCATCAGGTCCATTGGCGTAGAGCCCTGTACTTCAAGCACGGCGCGTACATCTGAAAGGAACTCGTCCAATCCGTGTTCTTCCTGTCCTCCTTTATATTTCCAGTGCGCAGCGAGACCTTTTTCCGCGATTTCATCCATTCGCTGTGTACGTATTTGCACTTCTACCCAACGTTTTTGAGGACCTAACACGGTGATGTGCAGACTTTCATACCCGTTATTCTTAGGGACGGACAGCCAGTCGCGCATACGTTTCGGATTTGGCTGATACATATCGGTGATGATGGAGAATGCCTGCCAACAGTCTGAACGTTCTTTTTCCCTTGGAGAATCGAGAACGACTCGTATGGCGAAGAGGTCATATATCCCCTCAAAATCAACCTTTTGTTTTTTTATTTTGTTGTTGATCGAATGAATGGATTTGGTTCTTCCCTTAATTTCAAATTTCAGCCCTATCTCTTCTAATTTTTTCTTGACAGGTTCGATAAAGTTGTCTATATATTCATCACGTGAACGTTTTGTCTCATTTAGCTTATCCTTTATGTAATAATATTGTTTAGAATCTAAGTATTTAAGGGATAGATCCTCCAGCTCGCTTTTGATTTTGTACAATCCGAGACGATGAGCCAACGGCGCGTAAAGATAGGAAGCTTCGGTTGCAAGGCGAACGCGGTCTTTTTCTTCGATGATCGCCTTTCCCATGCGCATCATGCACAAACGATCGGCAATCATAATAAGTATGACGCGTACGTCTTCGGCAAAGGAGAATAGTAAATGGTGGAAGTTTTCCGAATTAACCGCAGTGTTTCGGGCATAGAGGTCGGATGTTTTAAGCAACCGGTTTATCATAAGCGATACGTCGGAATTGAATGTTTTTTCAACTTCTTCGATTGAAATCACTTTTTTCAGAACCGGACGGTATAAAATAAGCGCGAGTATGGATGTGCGTTTCAATCCGATATCTTTAGTCGCGATGAGCGCTGTTTCGATATTGCGTATTAGCCCGTTTATTCCGTTCCGGTCGCGACCGTAGCATTCCATTGCAACGACAGGCTTGAGCAACTGTCGTATTTTAGGCGCGTCATCTTTTTCGAGGCTTTCCGAAAGCGCTTTCAATAGCTCTCTGTATTTAGAGCAGAATATTTTTTTTTCTTCTTCTGTGAAGAAGTTATTCGAATTATTTGTCTTCATATTTAAAACCTGAATTTGCTGGTAAAGATAAATTTTTTTTCCGCTATCCACGCGAACTAACTTAAAAAATATAGTATCTGTTATTAAAAACGGAATGTGGATTCGTCTAAGTAATAAAAAGTCCGGTTTTTTTGTGTAAATCCCGATTTTTATCTAAGTTTAGTCAAAACAGAATACAACTTCGTTCGGCAACAAAAAAAAGTAAACTTTTTTGTATTGCTCTCAACTTTCGCTATATTTGCATGACATTGATCTATTGAAGAAAAATAATTAAAAAACTATATACTATGCTTTTACCAAGTGATTTATTGCAACTGAAGTCGAAAAATCTGACTGAATCTCAAATTGAAGAACAACTATCGTATTTTATGAAAGGATTTCCATTTTTGGAGATTAAATCCTCCGCGTCTGTTGATAAGGGTATTATGCGTCTGACGGAAGAACAGCAGGATTGCTTTATCGGGATGTGGGATGATTATCTTTCCGGTGACAGGCAAATCACAAAGTTTGTTCCTGCCTCGGGCGCCGCAAGTCGTATGTTTAAGGATTTATATTCATTTTTGTCCGCTTCTTACGAGGTGCCGACAACGGATTTTGAAAAAACATTTTTTGATGGGATAAAACATTTTGCGTTTTATGAAGTCCTGAACAATAGTTGTAAAACGAACGAGGGTAAAGATATCTCTGGTCTGATTGCCGACGGAAGATATAAAGATGTCGTGTTGAATCTGCTTGAAAATAGGGGATTGGATTATGGTTCTCTACCGAAAGGGTTGCTGTTGTTTCATAACTATCCGGAGGGTGCGCGTACGGCGATGGAAGAACATTTAGCTGAAGGGGCTATGTATGCTAAAAATGCAAAAAATAAAGTAACTATACATTTTACGGTATCGCCGGAGCATTTGCCTTTCTTTAAAAAATTAGTCGAAGAAAAGACGCCGGTATATGAAAAAAAGTTCGGAGTAAAGTATGATTTGTCGTTCAGTACACAGCTGTCAAATACTGATACAATTGCCGTAGATATGGCAAACGCACCGTTTCGCGATGTGAAAGGACACTTGGTTTTTCGCCCCGGCGGACATGGGGCATTGATACAAAACTTAGATGCGCTGGATGCTGATGTTGTCTTTGTGAAAAACATAGATAATGTTGTGCCGGATCATTTTAAGGAGGCTACCGTGCGTTACAAGAAAGTGATTGCCGGCGTACTTGTGTCGCTCCAGAAGAAGGTATTCGAATATATGCGTCTGATTGAAAGCGGGGACTATACACATGAGCAGATTGAAGAGATGATCCGTTTTCTGCAGACAGATTTATGTATTAAAAATCCGGAAACAAAGTTTCTTGAAGATGTGGAATTGGTGCTTTATATAAAAAACAAATTGATGCGTCCGTTGCGCGTTTGCGGAATGGTTAAAAATGTCGGAGAGCCGGGAGGAGGCCCGTTCCTTACAGTGAATCCTGACGGAACCGTATCTTCGCAAATACTTGAAAGTTCACAGATTGATATGAATAATCCGGATGCGAAGAACGCCTTTGAACAAGGTTCCCATTTTAATCCGGTCGATTTAGTTTGCGCGTTGAAAGATGTGAACGGTGAAAAGTATTATCTGCCTGATTATGTTGATAAAAATACCGGTTTTATTTCACAAAAGAGTAAGGATGGGCGCGAATTGAAAGCGCTTGAACTTCCGGGCTTGTGGAATGGCTCTATGAGTGATTGGAATACTGTTTTTGTTGAAGTTCCGATTGAAACATTCAATCCGGTAAAAACGGTGAACGATTTATTGCGTCCGCAGCATCAATGAAATGTCTTCTCTCCAGTCTATTCCGTTTTTAGCGAGATAAACTTGCAGGCCACATTCTTTTCCGGCATTGAGATTCAGTTCGCTGTCATCAATAAAGAGTGATTCGGCAGGATTTATTCCTGCGTCTTCGATCATCATTTTATATATTTTTAAATCGGGTTTTGTACATTTCATTTTGTACGAAATGTATAGTTTGTCGAAATAGTCGGACAAGGTATTTCCTGATTGGGTGAATCCCGGCGCGCAAGCCCAGTTCATGATAATCGGATTATTGTTTGTCAACAGGAAAACCTGGTATGTTTTCCGCAAATCCTGTATGTATTCAAGCTTATACTCCTGTGGCAGATCGATAATGCTTTTCCACGCCTTTTCTATTTCCTCACGGGGAATTTCTTTTCCGGTGTGTTTGCATAATTGGCGGCAAAATTCATCCGTATCTATATCGCCGTTTTCAAAATCGATATATATTCCTTTGTGGTGGTAAGCGTCGATGAGTACCTCCGCATCGTCTACCCCGATTGCATTAAAGTTGCGGACTGCCCTGTCGCGATGCACATCGACAATCACACCGCCCATATCGAAAATTATATTTTTTATCATCTCGTGTTTTTGTTTTTTTCAAAAAAGTAAAAGGAAATGTTCCCTTTATAAAGAACGATTTCCTTTTATAATTATTGTTATCCGGAATAATTAGTCAAGTGAATGAATAACTAATCCCGAACGTAGTTTCGGTTCAAACCATGTTGTCTTAGGCGGCATGATATTGCCGGAGTCGGCGATGTCAATCAGCTGTTTCATGGAAACAGGGTAAAGAGCCAACGCAACTTTCATTTCGCCGCTGTCAACGCGCTTTTTCAGTTCTTCAAGCCCCCGTATACCGCCCACAAAATCGATGCGTTTATCCGATCGCAGGTCTTTAATTCCTAATATTCTGTCTAATATAAGGTTGGATGAGATTGTGACATCCAAAACTTCGATCGGATTATTATCATTGTATCTGCCCGGCTTAGCCGAGAGGGCGTACCAGTTACCACTCAGGTAGATGGAAAATTCGTGAAGACGTGAAGGTTTAAAAATTTCCGGGCCTTTCTTCTCCACATCAAAATCTTCCGTTAGCTTCTGCAGGAATTCATCATCGGTAAGCCCGTTAAGATCTTTTACTACACGATTGTAGTCAATGATTGTCAATTGGTTTGCCGGAAAGCATACAGCCATGAAGTAATTATACTCCTCATCTCCCTTATGGGCTGGGTTTTGTTTCGCCTTTTCGTTGCCAACAAGGGCGGCAGCCGCTGAGCGGTGATGACCGTCTGCGATATACATGGCCGGCATGGCGGCGAACAATTCAGTGATGCGCGCGATATCTGTATGATCACTGATGATCCAGAATTTGTGTCCGAATCCATCTAATTTTGCCGTAAAGTCATACTCTGGCGTTCCTGTGGTGTATTTGGCCACTATGGCGTCAATCTCTTTATTGTCGGGATAGGCAAAGAACACAGGTTCGATATTTGCATTATTGATGCGCACATGTTTCATACGGTCTTCTTCCTTATCCCTGCGGGTAAGCTCGTGCTTTTTTATTTTCCCCGTCATGTAATCGTCAACGGAAGCGCATACAACCAAACCATATTGGGTGCGTCCGTTCATTGTTTGCGCATATACGTAGTACTGCTCCTTATCATCCTGTATAAGCCACCCCTTTTCCTGAAATTTATTAAAATTTTCCGCCGCTTTTTCATATACCTCAGCAGCATGTTCGTCTGTTCCTTCCGGAAAATCTATTTCCGGTTTGATAATACGGTATAACGACTTTTCATTTCCTTCCGCTTCAGTACGGGCTTCTGCAGAGTTAAGCACATCATACGGACGTGACTGTATTTCTTCTACGAAACTTTTGGGAGGACGAATCCCTTTGAATGGTTTGATCTTCATCTTGTATAATAATTAACCATTATTTTACTTGTTTACCTGAAATGTTCTGTCGCCGTCCTTTAGGAATTTGACAATCTGATTGGCAGCGGCGATACCGGCATTGATATTTGCTTCGGCGGTTTGCGCTCCCATTTTTTTCGGGGTGCTGAAATAGCGCCCGGCGAATTTTTCAGACAGTTCGGTATGATTGCCTGGCATGATATCCGTCATATACCTGAAATCCGCGCGATCTTCCATCAGTTTTGCCAACTCGGTTTCATTCATCACCTCTTTGCGGGCAGTATTGATTAGCATAGCTCCTTTCGGCATTTTCGAAAGTAGGTGGTAGTTAATCGAATTTTTAGTTTCTGCCGTGGCGGGGATATGAAGTGATACAAACTGGCATGTCTCGTAAAGTTCTTCAGCTGAATTCAAGGCTTTTACGCCATCATTCTCAATGACAGCTACCGGGCAAAAGGCATCATAGGCATAAATATCCATACCGAAACCTTTGGCAATACGGGCAACATTACGACCGACATTGCCATACGCGTGAATTCCGAGCTTTTTACCCATCAACTCTGTGCCTGAAGTTCCGTCAAACATCTTACGAATGCCGTATACCATCATGCCTAAGGCAAGCTCAGCAACCGCATTTGAGTTTTGTCCCGGTGTGTTCATGACACATACATTGTGTGAAGTGGCAACTGCCAGATCCACGTTGTCATATCCGGCGCCGGCGCGAACAACGATTTTCAGCTGTTTGGCGGCATCAAAAACTTCATTGTCTATGATATCGCTGCGAATGATGATTGCATCTGCGTCTTTTACCGCTTCTAACAGTTGCGCTTTTTCCGTGTATTTTTCTAAAAGAGCCAACTCCATACCGGCTTTTTCAATAGCTTCACGGATACCATTTACGGCAATAGCTGCAAATGGCTTATCTGTTGCGACTAATATCTTCATTTTACTTAAATTTTAGGTTTTAAATTCAGAATTTCTTGATCAATGTTGCTTTTCGAAAGCCTGCATTGTTTCAACTAACGCTTTTACACTTTCCAATGGTAGCGCATTATAAGTTGATGCCCTGAATCCGCCAACAGAGCGGTGTCCTTTTATTCCGATCATCCCGGCCGCTGTGGCAAATGAAGAAAATTCGCTTTCTAATTCCTGGTATTCGTCATTCATAACAAAACAGATGTTCATTAAAGAACGGTCTTCTGCAGCTGCCGTACCTTTGAATAGCTTATTGCGGTCTATTTCATCATACAGGACTGCCGCTTTTTCCTCGTTTTTCTTTTGCATGGCCGAGATACCGCCTAATTCCTTATACCATTTGAGGGTTTGTAATGCCGCATAGATAGGTACTACGGGCGGTGTATTGTACATGGAATCATTGTCAACATGGATCTGGTAATTCAACATGGATGGTATCGGACGTTCCATTTTACCTAAAGCGTCTTTACGGACAATCACGATTGTTACTCCGGCCGGCGCCAGGTTTTTTTGTGCCCCTGCGTATATCGCATCGTATTTAGACGCGTCAATCGGGCGTGAGAAGATATCGGATGACATATCTGCCACTAACGGAATATTTACCTGCGGAATGTGATGCAGTTGTGTTCCGAAAATCGTATTGTTTGTAGTAATATGGAAATAATCCGAATCGTCGGAAACGTGATAGTTTTTAGGAATATAGCTGTAATTTTTGTCTTTTGATGAAGCAACAACTTCTACCTCGCCGAATATTTTGGCTTCTTTGATCGCTTTGGAAGCCCATGTGCCCGTATCAAGATAGGACGCTTTTTTCTTCAGTAGATTGTAGGGAATCATACAAAACTGCATACTCGCACCACCTCCAAGAAAAATTACATCATGGGTCGATGGTATATCCAATAATTCCTTAACCAGGTTACGCGCCTCGTCGCTGACAGCAATAAATTCTTTACCTCTGTGTGAAACCTCCATCAGTGACAATCCTGTTCCTGCGAAATCAAGTATCGCGTCAGCGGTATTTTTAATTGTGTACTGGCTTAAAATAGAGGGGCCTGCATAAAAATTGTGCTTCTTCATCTTTGTCAATTATTAATTAATTTATTAAGTTTCTTAGAACAAGACAAAGATAATGATTATATTTATTTTTCAGAGAATGGATATAAAAAAAATATGGATTTAGGTTAGGTTGGATATGGAGCCGGCGATCACGAGTGTAAAAGAGAATATGCTGTCGTGATCGCCGGTTTCCTTTATTTAGGTGTTTTTTTGTTATCGTTCACCGGTTTTAATCAGTTGGCCTCGGGGGTAACCTGAAGCGCACCGGGACGGTGTATAGGACTCTGACTGTTTTTCCATCGATTGTCCCGGGCTTAAACTTAGGTAATGCCATAATTACACGCAAGGCTTCCTTATCTAAATCGGGGTCTACAGGTGCAGTGACTTTCGCATTCGAAACCGAGCCGTCTTTTTCTACAACGAGAGTACAACTCACACGCCCCTGGATGCCATTCTTTGCCGCATTTTCGGGATATTTTATATTATCAGCAACGTATTTGAGCAGTCCTGCATCGCCTTCGGGAAATTCCGGCATATTTTCTGCCGTCACATATAGCGTCGGGTCAGAAGGGTCAGTCATTGGTTCGGTTAGTATTTTATCTTCCACCTTATCCACCCTTATCGGAGGAGATGGCGCCGATAGGAAGAAGCGTACCGGAACGCTGTATTTGACTCTTACTACCTTGCCCTTATCCTCTCCTGGTTTGAATTTTGGCAAATCCCTTATTACGCGCATGGCTTCATTGTCTAAATCGGGGTCTACGGGGTTGTTAACTTTAACGTTTGAAATAGAGCCGTCTTTTTCTACAACAAAACTACAGGGTACACGCCCTTCTATTTTGTTTTTTGCCGCCCTTTCAGGATATTTTATTCTGTCGGCGATAAACTTGAGAAGTTTAGCGTCGCCTCCGGGAAATTCCGGCATTCTTTCAACTGTAACATATACTGTTGTGTCTTCCGGATTATGCACTTCGAAAGTGTTTTGCGATTCGGTGAAAAGATTGGCCTCCGGCAGATTTTTAACTTCATTTGTGCTTCTTTCTAAAGCAAAATGACTAATTTTGGCACTTGAAATCTCGTTGAATGATTGAGAGATTTCCGGATGGGCGAATACAGCTACTGTAATAGCTGCCAACGGGAGTACATACGCGTACTTCAACCGCGCCCATGGGTTTGATTTTTTTTGTAACATCATAGTGATACGTTTTTTAAGATTACTGTGATTAAAGCTGTTGGCCATAGAGTAGAGTCGTGTGCCGACAGCTTTCTTTATTAATAATAACTGATATTGTTTTGCATTAAAACCTTTGCGAATGACATATTCATCCGCTTCGTATTCGTGTATATCCTGTAACTCCTGATAGAGGAGCCATGCTGCGGGGTTGAACCATTGTGTAAGAATACAGATTTGGGCAATCAGGAGGTCTTGTGTATGATTCAGCCAGATGTGTGCGCTTTCATGTGCTATGATCGTGTCTCCGGCTTCTTCAAAATCGAACTTTGAAAGTACGATGTGTTTCATCCAACTAAATGGCGTGATGCTATTGTCGTCAAGGATGATAAGTTTTGTTCCGTTGCCGGTTTGGGCGCATTGCCCCTTGTTTATGAGATAGATGATCCTGCTTATTGATAGGATGCTATAGGCGATGAATAAGGCACAGCCTGACAGGTAGATGATCAATAGTAATGATAAGATGCCGCTTCCTGTTTCATTGTTTGAAAGTTTTTCTATTGGGCCTGTGTGGTTTGAAACAGGAAAGTTTTCAATAAAGAGTATGGTTTCCGAATTTGTCGCATGTTTTTGCTGAAGAGGAAATATCATCAGAACAAAAGGAATCAGGAACGATAAAGCCAGAATGCTCAACAGTGCAATGCGGTTGAAGCGGTGAAATGTTTCCCGGCTGAGTAATACTTTATAAAATAGGTAAAACACAGCCAAGCATATCGCTGATTGGATTGAATATGCGAAGAATGTCCCCATACTGGTTTATTTTTTGTTTTTGGGAGGATGGTTGGGTTGAATGGACTGTTTTTCAACGTCTTCAATCAGTTTCCGAAGTTCGTCTATGGAGAGATTCTCACTTTTAATGAGTGATGATACCGCGTGCAGGTACGAGTTGCCGAAGTATTTGTTGATTACATTTTTCAATGTGCCCTGGCTGTATTCTTCTTCACTTATGATTGCGTAGTATTGATAGGTATTGCCATAAGTCTTGTGTGACAAA
This sequence comes from Tannerella sp., assembly GCA_031551825.1. GTDB lineage: Bacteria > Bacteroidota > Bacteroidia > Bacteroidales > Tannerellaceae > Tannerella. The sequence continues at coordinate 25,779 of JAVBNB010000061.1, forward strand.
AAGCCTTTTTCCTCGAGCCCGCGAACAATGGTAGATAATGTGTTGAAGTGGGGTTTGGGTTCGTCGTAGAAATCAAGCATATCTTTTACAAACAAAGAGCCTTTTTTCCAGAAAAAACACATCAATTCTTCTTCTTTTGCCGTCATTTTTTGCATAACAATTTCTCCTCTTTTTTATTTACAGAGGCAAATAACGAGATAATTTAGTTTTGCAACTAATTTATTTAGTTAAATAAAACTAAAGAAGTTAGTTTGATTATTTATAGCGGTCTCCCCATAACTGTTTCATCCGTTCGATGTGTTTACTTTCAGCCGGATTATGTTGTCCTTCCCAAAAACGATGTTTCAGTAATTCGTCCGGGAGATAGTCTTGTTTGACGAAATTGCCTTCATAGCTATGAGCGTATTTGTAGTTTTTTCCGTACGCTAAGTCTTTCATTAATTTGGTTGGCGCGTTACGCAGGTGTAATGGAACCGGTAGGTTGCCGGTTTCCTGTACGGTTGAGATCGCGTTATCTATCGCCATATAGGCGGAATTACTTTTCGGACTGCAGGCAAGGTAGATAGTGGCTTCCGCAAGGACGATACGGCCTTCGGGCCAACCTATTTTTTTGAGAGCGTCAAAACATGCGTTTGCTATTAGCATCGCATTTGGGTTGGCTAATCCGATATCTTCGGCTGCCAATATGAGTAATCGACGTGCGATAAATTCCGGGTCTTCACCTCCTTCTACCATACGCGCCAGCCAATAGATCGCCGCGTCCGGATCACTTCCTCGGATAGATTTGATAAAAGCTGAAATGATATCGTAATGCATTTCGCCTCCTTTATCATAAGCGGCCGGATTTTCCTGCAGTCTGTCAACAACCTTCTGATCTGTAATGACAATTGTGTCGCTGTCCTCTTCCGCGGATATGACTAAGTCTAATATATTCAGTAATTTACGTGCGTCGCCACCCGAATACTTGATGAACGCGTCGGTTTCTTTTATCTCGATTTTTTTTTCTTTTAAAATAAGATCCTCCGTGACCGCTTTATGGAGAAGTGTCAGCAGGTCTTCTTTTTCCAAGGATTTAAGGACATAGACCTGGCATCGTGAAAGTAGCGGACGTATCACTTCGAACGAGGGATTTTCCGTAGTGGCTCCAATTAAGGTGACAGTACCGGTCTCCACCGCGCTTAACAGTGAATCTTGCTGAGACTTGCTGAAACGGTGTATTTCGTCAATAAACAGAATCGGAGAATTTGTCTTATTGAAAAGCGGATTTCCTTTTGCTTTATCAATCACGTCTCTGACATCCTTAACTCCTGAGCTGATAGCGCTGAGTGTATAGAAAGGCGTTTCAAGTTTATTGGCAATGATTTTTGCAAGTGTCGTTTTTCCGACTCCGGGAGGCCCCCAGAGAATAAACGATGGTATGCGTCCGGATTCTATCATCCGGCGTAAGACCGCATGTTCTCCGACTAAATGTTTCTGTCCGATGTAATCATCGAGTGTCTTCGGTCGTAATCTTTCTGCTAACGGTTGGCTCATTGGGCAAAAATAGTATTTTTTTCTTACTTTTGCGTTTTCAAATGGATGAATTTATGAACAATATGATTCCGGCTTTAATTGCCGAAAAGCTTCAGATTGCGGAAAAACAAGTGCTAAATACATTGTTGTTATTAGATGACGGGGCGACCATACCATTTATTAGCCGTTATCGGAAAGAACGCACCGGTGGTCTTGATGAGGTGCAGATTTCAGATATATCTGATGAGTATAAGCGATTGCTAGAGATTGAGAAACGGAAGGAAACGATTATCTCGACAATAGAAGAGCAAGAGAAAATGACAGATGAGTTGCGGGCTAAAATTGACGCGATCTGGTTGGCTACCGAGCTGGAGGATATTTACCTTCCATACAAACCGAAACGCCGAACCCGTGCGCAAATCGCGCGAGAAAAGGGGCTGGAGCCGTTAGCCAAGATCATGATGTCTCAACGGCAAGGAGGTATTGACAATGTAGCGGAGCGTTATATTTCGGATGAAGTCCCGACGGCAGACGACGCGTTGGCCGGCGCTCGTGATATTGTTGCGGAATGGGTGAATGAACATGCGGTCGCGCGTAATATTGTCCGAAACGTATTTGAACGTGAGGCGATTATCTCAAGTCGTGTGGTTAAGGGAAAAGAAACGGAAGGAGATAAATACCGTGATTATTTTGAAGTTAGCGAGCCTTTGCGTCGTATATCATCACATAGGCTCCTGGCGATGCGTCGCGGGGAGGCGGAAGGTTTTTTGCGCGTAGACATTTCTCCGGATGAAGAGCGGGCATTGGAGCGGTTGGATAAATTTTTTGTAAAAACAGATAATGATTCGGGAGAACAGGTCCGGCAGGCTGTCACCGACAGCTACAAGCGTTTATTAAAGCCTTCGATCGAAACGGAATTTGCGGCGTCGAGCAAAGAAAAGGCAGACAAGGAGGCTATTCGAATATTCGAAGAAAACCTGCGTCAGTTGTTGCTTTCGCCCCCTCTCGGACAAAAACGTATATTAGGGATCGATCCCGGATTTCGTACGGGATGCAAGGTTGTTTGTTTAGATGAGCAGGGCAATCTGCTTCATAATGAAACGATTTATCCGCATCCGCCGCAGAATGAACGTTCGATTGCGATGAAAAAGATAGCCCATATCGTGGAGCAGTTTAATATAGAGGCGATTGCGGTAGGGAATGGTACGGCCGGGCGTGAAACGGAGCAGCTTGTTCAGAGTATACGATATGATCGGAAGGTGCAGATTTTCAGTGTAAGTGAGAATGGCGCGAGTATCTATTCCGCGTCCAAAATCGCCCGTGAAGAATTTCCTCAATATGATGTGACCGTGCGTGGTGCGGTATCTCTTGGCCGGCGCCTGATGGACCCCTTAGCGGAATTAGTAAAAATTGATCCGAAGTCGATCGGTGTCGGTCAATATCAGCACGAT
>JAVBNB010000039.1:0-91251 GCA_031551825.1 Tannerella sp.
CCATTTGTATCCGTAGTATCCTGCCGCGTATTCGTTGTCCGTAAAGATATGCCCAAAGGATGTGGTCAATAAGGTATTGGGTATTTCAGGTAATACCACAGCTGGTTCCCACGCCGTTTTTTCGAATTCTTCAAAATTACCGTCATAAGGAGTTGTTATGGTATGCCATGCGATGTCTAACAGGCTGAGGCTTATCTGACGGCAGCAGTCGTATCCTACATTAAAATTGGCTGCGTCGACTAATTTTTTGACCATATTGTCGGGTATTTTTTCTCCTGTTTGATAATGAACGGCTAACAGATCAAGAAACTCTTTTTCTTTCAGCCAATTTTCCATGATTTGTGATGGCAATTCGGCAAAGTCCGGTTCAACATTTGTGCCCGACAGGCTTTCGTACGTGCATTTGCTAAGCATTCCATGGAGGGCGTGCCCGAATTCATGAAGAAGGGATTTTGCTTCGGAGTATGTAAGGAGTGTTGGCTTTGTCATTGTCGGAGCTCTGAAATTCATTACGATGATAACATGCGGACGATGATCTTTCTCTTCGTTATCAATATATTGTTCCTGGAAACTGCTCATCCATTCTCCGGACGTTTTAGACGGACGTTGATATAAATCCGTGTACAGAATAGCAACAAAATTTTCTCTTTTGTCAAATACTTCATACGCTTTTACATCAGAGTTATATACGGGGATTTTTTTATTTTCTTTAAAAGTAATGCCGTAAAGTTTTGTCGCAAGATCAAAAACGCCTTGTCTTACACGTTCAAGTTCAAAGTAGGGACGCATCATTTCATCATTAATTTTGAAATGAAGGTCTTTCAGCTTTTCCGAATAATAATCCCAGTCCCATGGCATTACAATAAAGCTGTCAATGTTTTCACGTCCGGAAACGTATCCTTGAATCGTATTATATTCATTAACGGCAAGGGGCTTATAGTAGTTGAGTAATTCCTGCATGAGGTCTAATACGTTTTCTTCGTCCTTTGCCATTCGGTCTTTCAGTACATATTCCGCATAAGTCCGGGATCCCATCATGTTCGCAATCTCTAACCGTATGTTGACGATCTTTTTTACAATTTCTTTATTGTCATACTCATTGTTGTTATTGCCGACATTTACTCTCGCCCTGTACATTTTTTCTCGTAATTCCCGGTTTTCGGCATCACGCATGAATGGAATATAGCTGGGCTTGGCCAACGTAAAGAGCCAACCGCTCTGATCCCTGTTCTTTGCTTCTATAGCTGCCATTTCAAGTACGCTTTCCGATAGTCCGGCTACATCCTTTTTATTCTTTAGTGACAATTCAAAGCAATTTTCATCCTTCAGGACATTATAATTGAATTTCAGTTCTAACAAATTTAGCTCGGTACTGATTTCGCGATATCTGTCTTTGCCTTCGGGGGAGAGGTTTGCTCCATTATCAAAAAATGCATTGTATGTTTTTTGCAGCAAACGCGAATCTTCCGTTGAAAGGTTAAGAGCAACCTTGTCCTGGTAAACATCTTTTACCCGTGAAAATAAAGTGTCATTCAGATAAGTGTTATGCTGGCAAGCGGATATTTGAGGTGAAATGATCTGGGCAATTTCTAACAATTCATCATTATTTTCGGTTTCAAGCAATCCGTAAAATATACCGGAAACGCGTTTCAGTAAAGAACCGCTTCTTTCAATCGCTATAATTGTATTTTCAAAGGAAGGAGAATCCGGATTTTTTATGATTTCATTTATTTCATCATTTAGTTGCTTGCAACTTTCGTCAAAAGCCGGAATAAAGTGTTCATTTTTAATTTTGTTGAAAGGGATGGTCTCGTGAGGAGTTTTAAATTTACCTAATAAAGGGTTGGCAGCACTCATTAAATTTATGAATATTGCTGATAATATGATGATTAAGAATGCCTTTTTCATTTTGATTCTATTTTAAGGATACAAATATAATAAAAAATGCAGAAATGTATAATTAATTTAAAAAAAATGAAAGGTGTGTTTTTGGGAAAATAATACTAATTTTGCTGCATGTTGTGGAGAAAAACTTTAAATGATTTGAAATGAAGAGAATTAGTTTTATTGTTATACCGCTGTGTATAGCGATGTTAGCCGCTTGTGGTGGTACAAAAAATGAGTATGTGTTAAATGGTATTGTTCCGGATGGAGTGGATAATGGAGAAGTTGTATATATGACTGATTATAATGATGGTCTTATTGTGGATAGCGCAGTTGTGTCGGATGGAAAGTTTGTCTTTAAGGGTGTTGCGGATAGCGCAGCGGCACGAAGCCTGACACTAAGAAATCTTCAGGCCAATGTCATTTTGGAAAAAGGAACGATGACGGTCGATATGGCTGATCCTTACAGTGCAAAAGGAAATCTCCTGACAGAGAAAATGAATGAGTTTTTATCGAAAAGCGCAGATGCTATTGTGCAGACAAGGGAAAAGTTGGCGAATGTGGATATGTCTCTTCCGGTAGCTGAGCAAAGAGAAGCTCAGGAGAAGATTGTGGATGATCTTTTTGTTGAATTGAATGAATTGCCTAAGTCTTATTTGAAAGAGCATTCCAATGATATGCTGGGAGCAATGGTTTTTTATACGTGGATGCAGAATCAGATGGAGCCTTCTGAAAAGTTATTTAATGAGGCCAGTAAACTCGTCGGAGAAAATGTATTGAATTTCGGCCCGATAAAACAGATGGCGGAATATTATAGCAAACTTGATCAGACAGCTGTAGGGAAACCTTTTGTTGATTTTACAATAGAAAATGGTAATTCGGACGGCTCATCAGCATCTCTTTCTGATTATGTGGGAAAGGGAAAATATGTACTTGTGGATTTCTGGGCGTCATGGTGCAGACCTTGCCGTATGGAGGCGCCTATTATTGCGGAAGTATATAATAAATATAAAGGTGATCTGTTTGATGTGGTGGGCGTTGCCGTATGGGATCAGCGTGAAGCTACTCTTCATGCAATAGAGGAAGATGGTAATAAGTGGTCTCAGATTATTGACGCGCAGGCTATCCCGACGGAACTGTACGGAATTCAGGGAATTCCTCATATTATATTGTTCGGGCCGGACGGAACTATTATCGCCCGTGATTTGCGTGGGGATAACTTAAAAAATAAAGTGGCCGAGGTGTTGAATAAATAAGACAAAAAAAGGAAGCTGAAAAGCTTCCTTTTTTTGTCTTATATTGCAAACGCGGGTTTGCGATGTATCCACTGTCCGCGGGTAAAGTCCGGAAAGTCTACTAATGCACCACCACGGGCGATAGACATTTCCGATAAGCCGGAAATGGCGCTCCAGGCAGCGGCGTCATAGCAATCCATCGGAGCAGCTTTTTTATTGCGTATGGCATCGATGAAGTCGTACATCATAATGAAGTCCATACCTCCGTGGCCGGCTTCTTTGGCTTTAGCTTCAAGCGAGCTCCACAGTTTATGGTCGTATTTTTTAAACCATGCGTCAGATTCATCCCAGCGATGTGGTTTGGATTCTCCTTCCACATATACATGATCTCCATCGTTCATCCACAGCCCTTTAGTTCCCTGAACACGAAATCCTAATGAGTATGGACGGGGTAAATTGGTGTCGTGCGTTACGATGATTGTTTCTCCGTTCGCGCATTTAATCATGGTTGTCACGATGTCGCCCAAATTAAAGTTTATTTTTGCATACGGATGGTTAGCACCTCCTTTTTCTACAATGAAATTATGGAGGCCACGGGATTTTGTGGCCATTGAACTTAAGGCAAGAAAGCGGTTTCCACGATTGATGTCCATGCAATTTGCGACAGGGCCTATCCCATGTGTCGGATAGATATCACCATTACGCGCGACGGAGTGTTGTGTTCGCCATTGGGCTTCGGCATAAGCCGTCGGTCCCATGCGTAGTTCACCTCCTTCTTTATACGTATAATTTTGGCCATCATTGAATTTCACCTCACGTAAGTCGTGCTCATAGCCGCATGTTCCGTGTATCATTTCTCCGAACAGTCCCTGGCGTGTCATGTTTAACGCGGCCATTACATCCCGGCGATAGCATACATTTTCCAAAATATTGAGTTGACTTCCGGTTGTTTCGGAAACATTAACTAAGTCCCAGCATTCTTCTACAGTATTGGCGGCCGAAACCTCTACTCCTACATAAGGAACACCGGCTTTCATCGCGGCGACAGACATCGGTACGTGCCATTCCCACGGGCTGGCTATTATGACGCAGTCAAATTCCTCATTATTGAGCATTTTTTCAAATTCGTGTTCGTTTCCGGTATAAACTTTAGGTTCCGGAACATTGAACTTGGCGATATGTTTAAGTGTATTTTCCAAAGGCCCTTTTTGTATATCACATATAGCGACAATTTTTGTGTTTTCGATAGCAAGAACATTATTGATGTGTTCCTGGCAACGGGAGCCTGTGCCTATGAATCCGAATTTTATCTTACCATCATCCTTGCCGGCGGTTTTTTTCTTTTGTTGTGTTTCCGGGGCGTTATTTACGGCAGCTGCGGCGTGATCTGCGATTGTCAGTCCTGCGGCGCCTATACCAGCGGCTGTAACTTGTTTAATGAAATTGCGACGTGTATTTTCCATTTTATATTGTTGATTATTATTATATGAATGAGGGACAAAAATACTTAAACCTTTTTTTGTATTCAAATTATGTCGCGTATTTAGAATATGTTAACTTTTTCACAAAAAAAATGAGAAAATCATATCCTGTGATTTTCTCATTTTTTTATGTTGGGAGATATTATTTCTTTGAAGCTTCCAAAGATTTTTTTCTGAAATCTTTCAACATTTTTTCCATTTCCAAAGATGCTTTACGTGCGCGTGTTCCTGCTGCTTTATTTCCTTTTTCAATTTGAGCATTTGCATCTTCTAAAAAAGCATTGAATGTGCTTTCGATTTGTTTTACTAATTTTTCCATTTTCTTTTTGTTTAAATGTTTGATAATTAATACTTTGTTTACTTTTTCTTATGTTTTTTACGTTGCAAAGATAGATAATTATTGAAATATACAAGGGCTTGGTCGAAAACTTTTATACAAAAAGGTTGTGAAAATGGGATAAATACGTCTAAAAGTGGTCACAATTTCATCTATGTAGGTTTTTTGTATGTTTTTCTTGCTTTTTTTTTCACAAAAAATTTTTTCATAAGTTTAAAACTTTAACTTTGTAGCTTGAAGGATCAATAAAGAAAATATATAGATGTATGGACACAAAGATTCAGGAACTGACTGATAAAATCTACAAAGAAGGCGTAGAAAAAGGTAATGAGGAGGCTGACAAAATTATTGCAGCTGCAAAGAAGCGGGAGGAAACCCTTATTCATGAGGCGGAAGGTAAAGCTAAGCAAATAATTGCGGATGCAGAAAAGCAGGCTGAAGGATTGAAGCGAAATACCGAGGCGGAATTGCGTTTATTTGCATCTCAGGCAGTGGAAGCGCTGAAAAGTGAAGTGGCGAATCTTATAACTGATAAAATTGTAACAGATAGTATAAAGCCGGCGACGGCAGATGTGGCTTTTATGCAGAAAACGATGCTCGAAATCGCAAATGAATGGGTTAAAAATGAAGGAATTACTCTTCAGACGTCAGATAAAAAGTCTTTAATGGATTATTTCGAAGCAAATGCCAAGGGCTTGCTTGACAAAGGAGTCAAGATTGAGCAGGTAAATGGTAAAAAGACGTCATTTACGTTGGTTCCTGCTGACGGAGCTTATAAAATAAGCTTTGGGGAGGAGGAATTTATTGCCTATTTTAAAGAATTTTTGCGTCCACAATTGATTGAAATGCTTTTCTAATGAGTAAATACTATTGCTTAATAGCAGGGTTACCTTCCGTTACATTAGAGGATACGAAGTTGACATATTCGGTTTCGGAATTTAAGGTGGAATTAGATACTGTATTATCAGACGAAGATAAGCGGCTTATGCGTTGGCTTTTCTTTAAGTATGATAATCATAATTTATTATCCTTTTTGAGAAAGGTGTCCGAAAGTAAATTTGATCAAAGAGGTAATTTTTCTGTAGAAGAGATCCGTGAAATCTGTGATCTGCTGCAAGAAGAGGATAAGGTGCCGGAAAATATATCGGTTCCTGCCTATTTTGTTAAATTCATAAGAAGGTATTACGCGCGCTTCGAAGAAGCGGTATCAATGGAATTTCAATTGTTGGAAGATTATATCTCCGCTTTGTACTATAATGAAGCGATTGAATGCAAAAATGCGTTTCTTTCTTCATGGTTTGAAATGAATTTGAATATTGGAAATATTCTGACAGCACAGAATTGTCAAAAATATGGGTTGGATAAAAGTAGCTATATCATAGGGCAAAATGAAGTTGCTCAGCAATTGCGCCAGTCAAGTGCGCGCGATTTTAATATTGGAAAAACATTTGATTATATAGCTGAATTTATGCAGATTACAGAAGGTCAGGATCTGATTATGCGTGAGAAACGTATCGATATTTTGCGCTGGAAGTGGTTAGACGATAATACGTTTTTTAAAACATTCGATGTAGAGAGTGTTATTGCGTATATGTTACGCCTTGAGATGATCGAACGATGGGTTTTATTAGATAAGGTTGGTGGCGAGAAGACTTTCCGGAAACTTGTTTCGGATATGAAGCGGGAAAGTTCGGACACATTGGAGGAATTTAAGAAAAATAATAAATAAATTATGGCTACTAAAGGAATAGTAAAAGGTATTGTTTCAAACCTTGTGACGGTGGAAGTTGACGGTGCTGTTTCGCAGAACGAAATATGTTATATCACCATCGGCAATGTACGTCTGATGTCAGAAGTTATTAAGGTTATCGGAAAAAATGCTTATGTACAGGTATTTGAAAGCACGCGTGGAATGAAAGTCGGTGACGAAGCCGAATTTATGGGACACATGCTTGAGGTGACACTGGGGCCGGGAATGTTGTCGCGTAATTATGACGGATTGCAGAACGACCTGGATAAGATGGACGGAGTTTTTCTTCGTCGTGGAGAATATACGTTTCCTTTGGATAAAGAGCGTTTGTGGGATTTCAAGCCGCTGGCGAAAGCCGGTGATACTGTTATTGCCGGTTCGTGGTTAGGGGAAGTAGAGGAAAACTCGCAACCGCACCGGATCATGGTTCCTTTTGTTTTTGAGGGAACATATCAGGTGAAATCCGTTGTTGGTTCCGGAAAATATACGATTGAACAGGTGATTGCCGTCGTTACCGACGAAGCCGGGAACGATCATGAGATAACAATGACACAGAAATGGCCGGTTAAAAAGCCTATCATGTGTTATAAAGAAAAGCCGCGTCCGTATAAATTGTTAGAAACAGGCGTGCGTATTATTGATACGGTCAATCCGATTGTTGAAGGAGGTACCGGATTTATTCCGGGGCCGTTCGGAACGGGGAAAACCGTGCTTCAACATGCCATATCAAAACAAGCGGAAGCTGATATTGTAATTATGGCAGCTTGTGGCGAGCGTGCGAATGAGGTGGTCGAGATCTTTGTAGAATTCCCGGAATTGGTAGATCCGCATACAGGACGTAAATTGATGGAGCGTACCGTTATTATCGCGAACACGTCGAATATGCCTGTTGCGGCGCGTGAGGCTTCTGTTTATACGGCAATGACGATTGCGGAATATTATCGTACCATGGGTTTGAAAGTACTTTTGATGGCCGATTCTACATCCCGTTGGGCACAGGCCTTACGTGAAATGTCGAACCGTTTGGAAGAATTACCTGGACAGGATGCGTTCCCGATGGACTTATCCGCTATCGTCGCAAACTTTTATGCTCGCGCCGGAATGGTTGTTTTGGGAAATGGAAATACGGGTTCGGTAACCTTTATCGGTACGGTTTCTCCCGCGGGAGGAAATCTGAAGGAGCCTGTCACTGAAAATACAAAGAAAGTAGCGCGTTGTTTCTATGCGTTGGAACAGGCGCGCGCCGACCGCAAACGTTATCCGGCAGTGAATCCGATAGACAGTTATTCTAAATATATTGAATACCCTGAATTTAACGAATATATATCCAAACATATATCGTCGGACTGGATTGGTATGGTGAACGAAGTAAAGACCCGTATGCAACGTGGTAAGGAGATTTCCGAACAGATAAATATACTTGGGGACGACGGTGTTCCGGTAGATTATCATGTCGTATTCTGGAAGTCTGAATTGATTGACTTTGTGATCCTGCAACAAGATGCATTTGATTCTATTGATGCGGTTTGTCCGTTGGAGCGCCAGGAATATATGCTTAAAAAGGTTATTAAGCTATGTCGTGCTGAATTTTTGTATGCAAACTTTAGCGAGGTCTCCGAGTATTTCAAAAAATTGATCAATTTATTTAAGCAGATGAACTATTCGGAATATAAGAGCGAGAAGTTTAATGATTACGACAAGCAGATTGATATATTGGTCAACGAAAGGATCTGTTCGTAAAGTTGAAGAAATAAAAAATAAACAATAGATATGGCAACAAAAGCGTTTCAAAAAATATTCACAAAAATTACCCGGATCACAAAAGCTACATGTTCATTGAAGGCTACAGGTGTAGGATATGATGAACTGGCATCGGTAGACGGAAAACTTGCGCAGGTTGTAAAAATCGAAGGTGATGAGGTTACCTTACAGGTTTTTTCGGGAACTGAAGGTGTCCGTACAAATGCGGAAGTTGTGTTTATGGGAAAAGCTCCTGCGTTGAAGGTAGGCGATCAGTTGGCCGGACGATTTTTCAATGCGTACGGAGAACCGGTTGACGGAGGTCCTGTGCCTGAAGGGCACGAAGTGGAAATTGGCGGTCCGTCGGTAAATCCTGTACGTCGTAGACAACCTTCGGAACTTATTGCCACAGGTATCGCGGGTATAGACCTGAATAATACATTGGTTACCGGACAAAAAATTCCGTTTTTCGCAGATCCGGATCAACCGTTCAATCAGGTGATGGCGCTTGTGGCTTTGCGAGCTCAATCCGACAAGATCGTACTTGGAGGTATGGGAATGACAAATGATGATTATCTGTTTTTCAAAAATACATTTAGTAATGCCGGCGCCCTTGACCGTATTGTAAGTTTTATTAATACGACGGAAGACCCGTCTGTAGAACGTATTCTTGTACCGGATATGGCTTTGACGGCGGCAGAGTATTTCGCTGTGGAGAAGAACGAAAAGGTACTTGTTCTTCTTACCGACATGACGAACTATGCAGATGCTTTGGCTATTGTATCCAACCGTATGGATCAGATACCTTCAAAGGATTCTATGCCGGGTTCCCTTTATTCGGATCTGGCGAAAATTTATGAAAAGGCCGTTCAGTTTCCGGCTGGAGGCTCAATAACAATCATTGCGGTGACCACCCTTTCCAGTGGCGATATTACCCATGCTGTGCCTGATAATACCGGGTATATAACGGAAGGGCAGTTGTACTTACGTCGCGACAGCGACGTGGGTAAGGTTATTGTTGATCCGTTCCGTTCGCTTTCGCGCTTGAAACAGTTGGTTACAGGAAAGAGGACCCGTGAAGATCATCCGCAGGTAATGAATGCTGCTGTGCGGTTGTATGCTGATGCCGCCGATGCGAAGACAAAGATGGAGAATGGTTTTGATCTGACGGATTACGATAATCGTACGTTGGCGTTTGCAAAAGATTATTCGGAAAAGCTACTGGCAATTGATGTGAATCTTGATACAACGGAAATGCTTGATGTTGCATGGCAATTGTTTGCTAAACATTTCACTCCCTCGGAAGTGAACATTAAACAGGAATTAGTTGATAAATACTGGGTGCGCTAAGCGCGCAATTGAAAATTGGCAACTGACAATTACTTTACGCTTCGCTAAGTGACCTTTGGTTGACAATTCAAATATTTTGAACAAATTAACAATAATGTAAGTGGCAATAACATTTCAATATAATAAAACATCGCTCCAGGGGCTTGAAAAGCAACTGAAAATCCGGGAGCGCGCTTTGCCTACGATAAAGAGTAAGGAAAACGCGCTACGTTTCGAAGTGAAACGTACAAAAGATGAAATGATTGCTTTGGAGGATAAATTGGAAAAAGATATCCAAAGTTATGAATCGATGGCCGCTTTGTGGAGTGAATTTGATCCGGAGTTGATCGCTGTTAAGAATGTGGCTTTATCTTCCAAAAAAATCGCAGGAGTTGTAGTTCCTGTTTTAGATGATATCATATTTGATGTGAAGTCTTTTAGCTTGTTCAATAAGCCGTCCTGGTTTTTTGACGGGATAAATGTTCTTAAAACGTTGGCCTCAACAGGTATTGAAGCTGAGTTTACGGGCTTGAAGCTTAATATGTTGGAACATGCCCGCCGTAAAACAACACAGAAACTGAATCTGTTTGAAAAAGTACAAATACCTGGGTACAAAGATGCTATCCTTAAGATAAAACGATTTATGGAAGACGAGGAAAGCTTGTCTAAGTCGTCTCAAAAAATTATGCGCGCCAATCAGGAAAAACGCAAAAAGAAAGAGGAGGAGGAATCATGATTGTAAAAATGAATAAATATGCCTGGTTAGTCTATCACAAAGAGTATGCTGTTTTTTTAGAGCGTTTGCGCACGCTTGGCGTTGTTCATGTGAAACAATCTAAACCGACACAGGATCATCCGGTTATACAAAAATTAAAAACGGAAGATAAACGCATAAAGACCCAGCTCGATTATCTGAGTGGTTTATTAGAAGCCGAAGACGCGAAACTAAAGGCGGATAAAAAAAATAGCCAGGATTCTGCCGGGAATAATGATGCAATAAAACCGGTGGAACCAGAAAAGGCTTTGTTATCACGGAAGGAATGTGAAGTTTTGCTCGGCAGGATTGAGGATTTGAGAGAAAAGAGTAATAGAATACAATCATCTCTGTTGTCAAAGGAAAAGGAGCGTGAAGCGATTTCTGTATGGGGTGATTTTAGTTATAGCAACCTCGTACATTTGCGTAATGCCGGATACGACGTCGGATTTTATACTTGTCAAGCATCACAATATGACAAATTGTGGGAAAAGGATTATAATGCTGTTGTTATTAATACGATACAGTCGGTAATCCATTTTATAACTATCACGCGTTCCGGTACGGAAATGTCTATTAATGCCGATCAAACGAAAATGCCATTGAAGGATTATCGACATATTTGTGATGAGATTGAGCAAGAACGTGAAAATAAAGAGAAAATAGATTCGCGTTTGCTTGAAATAGCACGAGATAATTATAGTTCTCTCCTGAATTTAAAGACGGAGGTGGAAAATGAATCGGCATGGCATGATGTGATTGTTCAGACAGTTCATGGAGCTAATAATAAGCTGATGCTTTTAGAAGGATGGATACCTGATGATAAGGTTACTGAAATGGAGAAGTCGTTGGGAGATTCGGGGTATTTCTATCTGAAAATGGAGATTACGGACGACGATGTGGTTCCAATAGAGTTGCGGAATAATAAGTTTACGAGGATATTTGAGCCGATTACACGACTCTATTCTTTGCCGAATTATAACGAATTTGACCCTACACCATTATTTGCTCCGTTTTTTATGTTGTTTTTCGGATTATGCTTAGGCGACGGAGGTTACGGACTGCTTCTGATATTAGCTTCAATTATTCTGAAACCTAAAGTCAGCGAGAGTATAAAGCCAATAATGACATTAGTGTTGTATTTTGGTATAGCGACACTTGTCGTTGGTATACTGACTGGTTCGTTTTTCGGATTTTCCATTGTAGATATCAAGGCGCTGTCCTCGGTTAAAGACTATTTTATCACAACGGATAATCTGATGATTATATCGCTTGTTATCGGTTTCTTTCACGTGATCTATGCTAAATTTATAGCAGCATTGAAAATAAAGATACAGAGAGGGTTCAAATACAGTCTTGCCGCTTTTGCCTGGATATTTGTCATACTCGCGTTTACCTGTATTTTTGTTTTGCCAATGGTGAACATACAACTATCCAAGCCGGTTGAATATATTTTGTATGGGATCATTATACTTTGCGGAGCGATCGTATTATTTTATAATACTCCCGGAAAAAATATATTTCTTAATTTTGGTTCCGGTATATGGGCAACTTATAATACGGTGTCGGGATTAGTCGGTGATGTTCTTTCCTATATACGTTTGTATGCGATAGGCCTTACCGGAGCGCTGCTTGGAGGAGTTTTTAATTCAATGGCCATTGACATGACAGCATCGATGAACCCGTTTGTAAGATGGTTGCCGATGTTACTGATCCTGCTTGTCGGACATGCCTTGAATATTGGACTTAGTATAATCAGCTCGTTGGTGCATCCTCTTCGTCTTACTTATGTGGAATATTATAAGAATTCCGAATTTGAAGGAGGGGGGCTTGATTATAAGCCGTTTAAAAAAATATAAAACAAAAATAATAACTTAAAAAACAGAAAATTATGGAACCAATAGTATTAGCTTATGTAGGAGTAGCTTTGATGGTAGGATTTAGTGGTATCGGTAGCGCTTATGGTTTGACAATCTGTGGTAACGCTGTTGTCGGAGCAATGAAAAAAGCGCCGGATAAGATGGGTACTTATATCGCACTTAGCGCACTGCCGAGTTCACAGGGACTTTATGGATTTGTTGCATACATGATGGTGCAGCAGTATCTTGTCGCTGATATATCATGGATTGTAGCAGGAGGTATTTTCGGTGCCGGATTGTTGATGGGATTTGGAGGCTTTTTCTCCGCTTTACGTCAGGGACAGGTTTGTGCGAATGGTATTTCTGCTACGGCAGCAGGACATAACGTATTTGCTGCAACAATGGTAATGGCCGTGTTCCCAGAGTTGTATGCGATCCTTGCACTTGTTGTTTCCATCCTCATTGCAGGGACATTTGCTTAATATTCAGAATAAAAAGATTTTCAGTAGGAAAAATACCATAATTATGGATGTCAGAAGAGCATTATCGATTATTGTTACTTTTTTATTTATCAGTCATTATTTATTTCCTGAAGATGTGCGCAGGGAATATTTACTTGGGAAAGACTGGAGGTTCTCGCGCGAAGATGATGCTGCGTTTGTAAACGAATCTTTTGATGATAAAAAATGGGAGTCTGTCACTGTTCCGCATGATTGGGCCATTTATGGCCCGTTCGGTTCGCAGAATGATAAACAACATGTAGCTATAGCACAGGATGGTCAGACAGAGGCCTCGGAACATGCCGGGCGTACAGGTGGCTTGCCTTTTGTCGGAACCGGATGGTATCGTCTGAAATTTGATGTGCCGTTATTTACGAAAGGGGAACGTGTTACATTGCTTTTTGACGGCGCAATGAGTAATGCCCGTGTATATGTTAACGGAAAAGAAGTGGGCTATTGGCCTTATGGCTACAACTCATTTCATTTTGATATCACAGAATATTTGCATGAAAGCGGTAGGAATACGCTTGCCGTACGTTTGGAGAACTTACCCGAATCATCGCGTTGGTATCCGGGTGCCGGCATCTACCGGAATGTACATCTGATTGTGACGGATGAAGTACATATCCCTTTGTGGGGAACGCAAATACAAACACCTGTCGTGAGAAAAGAAAACGCGAAGGTGGTTATCAAGACGAAACTCGGATATCCGGAAGGAATAACCGGTGAAATAAAATTGGAAACGGATATTCTTGATCCGAACGGTGAAGTCTTTGGCGCCATATCATCCGTGGTAGATCCCGAATTGATGGTTGACGGTTGCTATGAAAACAGGCTTTGGATTACGGATCCGAACTTGTGGACTCCGGAGACGCCGTTTTTATACACTGCCGTATCCCGTCTTTATGTGGACGGAAAGCTGAAGGACAAATACGAAACACGTTTTGGCGTTCGTTCGATTGAAATACGTCCTAATGACGGTTTTTATCTGAATGGTAAGAAGACCTGGTTCAGAGGCGTATGCAATCATCACGATCTGGGGCCGTTAGGTGCGGCTGTCAATGATGCCGCTATACGTCATCAGTTGCGTATACTGAAAGAGATGGGATGTAATGCTATACGAACATCTCATAATATGCCGGCGCCGGAATTGGTGCGCGCATGTGACGAAATGGGATTTATGGTGATGGCCGAGAGTTTTGATGAATGGAAAACCGCGAAATGTAAGAACGGATATAACCTGTATTTTGATGAATGGGTAGAAAGAGACCTTGTAAATCTCTTGCATCAGTTCCGGAATAATCCGAGTGTAGTGATGTGGTGTACAGGAAATGAGGTTCCGGATCAGACCGCTGAAGGCGGTGTTTATCTGGCTCGTATGTTACAGGATATCTGTCACCGGGAAGATCCAACGCGCCCTGTTACGTGTGGTATGGACAGGGGGAAGGCGATTGTAAATAATAACTTTGCTGCTCTGCATGATGTAGTCGGGTTTAATTACCGCCTTCATGTGTACGATGAGGCATATCAGAAACTGCCTCAGCAGATTATGCTGGGGAGTGAAACGGCTTCGACCGTCAGTTCGCGCGGTGTTTATAAGTTTCCGGTGGAGCGAAAGATAGATGCTAAATACAATGATCATCAGAGTAGCGGTTATGATGTGGAGCATTGCAACTGGTCGAATCTGCCGGAAGATGACTTCATACAACACGAAGATCGTCCGTATTGCATCGGAGAGTTTGTTTGGACCGGATTTGATTACTTAGGTGAGCCTACGCCTTATTATACAGACTGGCCAAGTCATAGCTCGCTTTTTGGAATCATAGACTTGGCAGGCATTCCGAAAGACCGTTATTATCTATACCGCAGCCATTGGAATAAGGAGAAAGAGACATTGCATATACTGCCTCATTGGACATGGCCCGGACGTGAAGGCGAAGTGACCCCGGTATTTGTTTATACTAATTATCCGTCTGCGGAATTGTTTATAAACGGTGTCAGTCAGGGGCGGAGGACAAAAGATCTGAATGTAACGCTTGAAAACAGTGACAATGATGAAGCGAAAGCTTCGTTCGCGCGCCAGAAGCGCTATCGTCTGATGTGGATGGATACGAAATATGAACCCGGAACAGTCAGGGTGGTCGCTTATGATGACGAAGGTAAGGTTGTTGCCGAGAAAGAAGTGCATACGGCGGGACTGCCATATCGCATTATTTTATCTTCGGATCGTAAAACCTTGACAGCTGATGGACGTGACTTGGCATTTATCCGTGTACGTGTAGTTGACAAGGACGGAAATCTTTGTCCGGATGACGGGAGAACAATACGTTTCAAAGTAAAAGGAGCCGGTAAATACCGTGCGGCGGCAAATGGGAATCCTGTGTGTATTGAACAATTCCACCTTCCCCAGATGTCTGTTTTCAATGGTGAACTAACAGCTATCGTACAGACATTGGAAAATAAAACCGGGGATATTGTCTTCGAAGCATCTGCCAAGGGCCTTGGTAGTTTTGAAATCAAATTAGTCAGCGAGTAACTGTTGAACCGGATTTTTATCGATTTTTGGGGTGCAACTTGTCTGTTCGACAATCGGGAGTAACGCGCTAACTCCTTTCATGACAATGCCGTCAATGAAAAGGTTTAAGCAGAATGTCATCAGTATGGTTGCGTACAGGATTTTAATGTTTATCCGTTTGGTTGTCTGATAGATAACCGTTATTATAGAAATCAGCAGAAATGTCATAATGATCCAGTTTACTACATGGCCGGAAGTAAATGTATTTGTTATACTTTCGATCAGGTGAAGGATGGATATGTCTGCTGTATATCCGGCTATAACCGCATTGAAATCAACAGCGTGTGTCATCATTAGTATTCCGGCAATAAAGGTAATGGATACTGCCGTCGTAAGAACGTAGGCAAATATTCTCGTTACTTTTGAGCGATTTTCCGTTATGTAAATAAAATATTGAGCAAGCAGTATCGATACGAAAGGGTATGCTGATAGGATATAAGCGTTTCTTTCGCCAGGCAAAACGGTGTAAAAGAAAATAATACATACAGCGGCGATGATACTGAACCTTTTCACTTTTTCAATAGACATAAACCAATTCCACGCGTCCTTCATGATTTGCTTGAAAGATTTGCCGGGCATACACCATTTTGCTCCGAATAGTGAAAATATAAATAATACAATCCAGGGTATAAAACCGGAAAGGAGAGTCCCTAAATTATATAATACGCTCTTTCCGTATCCTGACTCATTGATGTAACTTTGGCTTGAAAGGAAGGGGTTTTCGAATAGCGCCATACTTAGAAATTCCGAACCTCCCTGTTTGTATGCCGCTACATACCATATTGTAGGGATGAACATGGATGATATCCCTACATACAGGAGGGCCTTGATTATTTTTAAAAAACTATATTTACGCGGTATTAGCAGGTAAACAAAGAATATGATCAGTGGAAGGAAAATTCCCACCAATCCTTTTGTTAGTATTGCGCAACTGAATAGTAAGGGAATAATTACCGGTAATCCTTTCAGCTCAAGTTTATTTTCCCATCTATAAAGTTGCATTAGCCCCAATACGGTGAATGTAGCGAATAACATGTCCGGATATGCGGACATGCCCGCCCGGTGTACTTCCAAACAAGTGAGTAATAGTAGTGTGGCAATGAATGCTTCCTGAAAACGAATTCTTTTTCCGAAAAAAACGAGTACGAAGCCGATCAGTATGATTTGCGCTATGGCAGAAGGCAGGCGTGATGTAAATTCCGAAACATGTCCCTGAGGCAGTGAGAATATAGTCATTAGCCAATGTGCCATAGGAGGAGTATGTGTAAACTCACCGGAGGCTGTTTTGGGTAAAATCCAGTTTCCGGATTCTAACATCAACGCGGCTACGGAAGCTTCGCGTGCTTCTCCTTCTGTGTAGAATTTGTTGCCGAGCCATGGCAAAAGCGCGATGGCGCAAGTAATGATCACCGAACTGATAGGTTTCTGTAGGTACAAACGTTGAAGGGCGGATGTGCGCATAGTTTTATATTTACCGGGGTGCTTTGCGATACAAATAAATAGCGATAAACGTGTAGAGGATATTGGGGATCCATGATGCGATCATCGGACTAACAAGCCCGCTAACCGCAAACGACGATGTAACAGTCATGAATAATATATAGGAAAAGCTTAATCCGAGTCCGATGCCTATATTTAAACCCATGCCGCCTTTTTTCTTATAGGATGAAAGAGAAACACCAATTACCGTAAGGATGAAAAATGAAACGACATTCGCAATGCGTTTGTGATATTCAATTTCAAAGGTTTGTATATTTCCCATTCCTCTTTTTTTCTGCCGATCGATGTATTCGGCTAATTCCGGATTAGTCATTGTTTCGCAGTCATTTTCCGAAATAAGAAAGTCGGCCGGAACAATCATCAGCGTAGTGTCTTTACGTGTGCCGGCAGAAATATGTTCATACATACCGTCAAAATCACGGATAATGTAGTCTGAGATAGTCCAGTTGTACAACGTGTCATATTTTATAGAGTTGGCCGTAAGTCTTGATACTAATGTTTTTCCTTCAAAACGATCGAGCGAAAAACGATAACCCATGCGTGACGAATTGCGATACTGGTCGAAATATGCGAATATACCGGGCTCAACCTCAATCTGAACATTATTGGCAAATTCCACTTTCTTATTTTTCTTTAGGTATGTGTATTCAAAATCAATGCGTTTCGCATTTGCCGGAGGAATGATATATGCGCTTAGGACAAACATGGTGATAGCGATTATTCCGGCCGAAATGCCATATGGCAGCATGAGCCGGTCGAAACTCATACCGGTGGATAGCATGGCTATTATTTCAGACCTGTCCGCGAGTTTAGAAGTGAAATAAATAACAGCGATAAATGTAAACAGGGAGGCGAACATACTGACAAAGTAGGGGATGAAATTTATATAATAGCTTACTACGATGTCTTTCAATGTTAATTCCGGCACCATGAATTTGTCGAATTTTTCATTCGCATCGAAGACGACGACAATCAGGATGATACCTGACATGGTAAAAGCAAACGTTCCGAGGAACTGTTTGATAATATATCTGTCTATTCGTTTCAACTTGAAATCACTTAGTCTCATGCTCTTTTATTCAAATCCGGTACAATCTTTTTTTTCCACAATGAAAAATCTCCGGCAATGATCTGTCGCCGCGCTTCTTTCACAAGCCATAAGTAAAATGCCAGGTTGTGAATCGAAGCAATCTGGAGAGCCAATATTTCATCAGCTTTGAAAAGGTGATGAAGATAAGCCTTGCTGTATAAGGTATCAACGTAAGAATATCCGTTTTCGTCTATCGGCGAAAAATCATCGGCCCATTTTCGGTTACGCATATTCATTGTGCCGTTGATAGTGAACAATTGCCCATTGCGCCCGTTGCGCGTAGGCATGATACAGTCAAACATATCAACACCGCGTTCAATGGCTTCGAGCAGGTTTACCGGAGTTCCGACCCCCATCAGGTAGCGGGGTTTATCTTCAGGTAATATTTCATTCACGATCTCTACCATTTCGTACATTTTCTCAGTCGGCTCGCCGACGGCAAGTCCGCCGATAGCGTATCCGTCAGCTCCGATCTTCGCTACATTTTGCGCGGCATGCCTGCGGAGTTCGGGGTATACGCACCCTTGTACGATAGGAAAGAGGCATTGGCTGTATCCGTATTTCGGTTCGGTACTGTTGAAATGGCTGACACATCGTTCAAGCCATGATTCGGTAAGGGTCAAAGACTTTTTGGCATAGTCATAATCTGCATCACCCGGACAGCACTCGTCAAAAGCCATGATGATATCGGCGCCGATCGTACGCTGTATATCCATTACTTTCTCCGGGGTGAAAAAATGTTTGCTTCCGTCAATGTGTGAACGAAATTCGGCTCCTTCATTACTTAGTTTTCTGTTTTCTGCAAGTGAAAAAACCTGAAAACCTCCGCTGTCCGTCAGAATCGGACGTTCCCAGCTGTTGAAGCGATGAAGTCCGCCGGCTTTTTCTAATATTTCCAATCCGGGGCGTAAATAGAGGTGATAGGTGTTACCGAGAATTATCTGTGCATTTATGTCATCCCGTAATTCCGTTACATGCACGGCTTTTACCGTTCCTTGTGTCCCGACAGGCATAAATATGGGAGTCTCAATACATCCGTGATCTGTTGTAATCAGTCCCGCACGCGCGTTTGATCCCTTGTCTTTATGTTCTAATTTAAAATCCATTCGTCAAATTTAATCACAAAGGTAATGTAAGCCGGGCGCAATACAAAATAAGCGAAGGATATTTTTATCGGAATTCGGATTGTTTTGTGACTTTGTCTCTATACTCAGATGGGGAAAATCCGGTTCTTTTTTTGAATGTTTTATTGAAGTGGCATATCGTGTTAAATCCGCATTCTATGCTTATTTGGAAGATATCATACGATGTATTCAAAAGTAATCTGCACGCATGTCCGATTCGGAGGTCCTGTATGTATTCAACGCATGACTTTCCGGTTTTTTCTTTGAAATAACGGCAGAACGCGGATGTGTTCATCGAAACTTCGGATGCGATTGTGTCAAGTCGCAAATCCTGTGTATAGTGTTCATTCAGATAGGATATAATTTTTTCGATCCGGTTGTTATATAGTTTCGCGCTGTTTTCATCATAATTGGGACTTGCTAATAATTGTTTGTCCTCAGATGTGGCCATTTTGTCTAACAAGAACAATAAGTGTGTTATTAATTCAAAATCTTTATACGTGGGGAGCTGCTCAATCAGCATGATGATCTCTTTATTCCGGGAATGGGGAAAATGAATCCCTCTTTTCGCCTCGTCGAGCAGAACTTTTATATGATGGAACGAGGTATAATTATTAATGGCGTGCGACATAAAATCATACGCGAATTGAATAACAACGCCTTTTACCCTTATTACGGGATCGTTATTAAAATAAATATCATCACTTTTCATGTAATGAGGCAGGTTGCTGCCTAATAATATCAGGTCTCCGGAGAAGAACTTTTCTATGCGGTCCGCGACAAAACGCTCTCCGGAACTTTCTTTTACATATATAATTTCAAATTCCTGATGAAAATGCAATGGGTAAGTAAAATGTTTGTAGTCATAACTTCTTGCGATAATCGGATTGTGCTTATTTATAGCAAGTTGTTCATTCATTATAGTTCTTTTCATAGCTGATATTAAAATCTTAGATGCTCTATAACATAATTGTGATAAATGTAGATGCAAATATATGAAAAAAAAACGCAAAAATAGTATATGTATTAAAAAAATATTTATTTTATTTTTGTATCAAAATTTAAGATTAAAAAGCGAAAGTGTTAATAAAACCGAATGATTATGAGTTGAATTAATTTTTATTGTAGCCTTTTAACCGGGAGTAAAACCTTTTATCGTACGAATAAAAAAATGATCACTGTAAAAATAAAAAATATCCTTCTCTTATTTTTTTTGAATTTCTATTGGGTATTATTCAGTTATTGCCGGATAGCGATTCGAGATGTCTTGTTATTGAATGAATAAAATGGGGTGTGTTCGTACACATTCGATTGTGATATGTAGTATTGTTTAATCAAAAATCTAATTTTATGTTAAAAAAGAACTTTTTGTTACCACCTTTTTTTCTGTTTATCGCTTTTCTGGCGATAGGTTCGTTTTTTGCAGAAGTGAAAGGTCAGAAACAGGCTGTGACAGGAACTGTTGTCGATGAGATCGGAGAGCTCCTTTCGGGGGTGAATGTTGTTGAAAAGGGAACGACGAATGGTACAATTACTGATATAGACGGTAAATTTTCTTTATCGGTATCAGGTGAAAAATCGATTCTTGTATTTTCCTATATCGGGTTTATCGATCAGGAATTTGTTGTGGGAAACAAAACCAGTTGGGGTATCGTATTAAAAGAAGATCTTCAGAGCTTAGATGAGGTGGTTGTAATCGGTTATGGTACGGCCCGTAAAAAAGACCTCACAGGAGCAATCTCCAGCATTAAAGCGGAAAAAATGGAGGCGGAAGCGCCCCAATCAGTAGCCGATCTGATACGCTCGAATGCTCCGGGGGTGAGTATTGCATTATCACCCAATGTTGATAAGGATGCTCATATTAAAATCAGAGGGGAGACAACGTTGAAAGCGGGCGCGTCCCCATTGATTGTTTTGGACGGTGTCATTTATGGTGGAGGATTGGCGGAAATCAATCCGAATGATATTCAGAGTATAGACGTACTGAAAGATGCCAGTTCTGCAGCCGTCTATGGTGCGAAAGCAGCGAATGGTGTAATTGCTATCACAACCAAAAAAGGTAAAACGGGAAAACCAACGATATCATTTAATGCGAATGTCGGTTTTGCGACTGTAGCGGATGCTCCGGAATTGTTGGATGGGCCGGGTTTTCTCAAATATCGTCAGGATTATGAAATCGGAAGAAATACAGACGCGTATTTGACTAAATTTCCTCAGATATTTAATGATCCGCGTGTATTGAATGGGGTGAGCCAATTGGATTGGTACAATTATGATCAGGTCACGCCGGCAACTTCCGTTACGGAAGAAATGCTTATGAGATCTTGGTTATCCCGTTTGGAATTGAAGACGCCAGAAATAGAAAATTACCTTGCCGGGAATACCACCAAATGGGATGATCTCGTTTTCCAAACAGCATTGCA
Organism: Tannerella sp.; assembly: GCA_031551825.1. Classification (GTDB taxonomy): domain Bacteria; phylum Bacteroidota; class Bacteroidia; order Bacteroidales; family Tannerellaceae; genus Tannerella. The sequence goes on from JAVBNB010000039.1 coordinate 21,582, forward strand.
ACAAGATTATACCGTAAGTATATCCGGTAAAAACGATAATGTTTCCTATTATTGGTCACTTGGTTATGCCGACAGGGAAGGTATCAAAGTCGGGCAACGTTATCAAAATATTCGTTCGCTCCTGAATCTGGAGGCGAAAGTAACGGATTTTCTCAGCGTCGGATTTAACGGAAACTTTTCTTCACGTGATCAGGGGTTCTTGACTTGCGATTGGGAGCAAATGGTCCGGATATCTCCTTATGGGTCTAATAATATAGACGATTTGGACAGTCCCTACCGGAAGTATCCGACAGAAGATATTACTCCGGTCAATCCTTTTTACGATAACTTATACCGGGACCGTAAGGATGAATACCAAAAATTAAATGTGAATATGTATGCGATCCTGAAGCTTCCGTTCGGTATCGAATATCAGCTGAATTTTACACCCTATTATTACTGGCGGGAATATTATAATCATGAGTCTTCTGCTAATAAATACTGGCTGCACGGAGGTAAGACCGAGAGAACAAATAATAAAACATTTAGTTGGCAGATTGATAATATTTTGCGATGGAAAAAAACGTTCAATCGTGTTCACAATGTAGAACTGACCTTGCTGCAGAACGCGGAGAAAAAACAGGAGTGGGAGACAAAAGCATTCGCAACTAATTTTTCACCAAGCGATGTGTTGAGCTGGCATCGTATCCAGTCAGGAACGGTTCCTTCGTCAGAGAGTACGGATAAGTATTCTACTGGGGATGCTTTGATGGCACGCGCTTATTATTCGTATGCGGATCGTTATATGTTGACGGCTTCCGTGCGTCGTGATGGTTATTCCGCGTTTGGACAGATGAACCCAAGAGCAACTTTTCCGGCAGTGGCGGCAGGTTGGGTGTTTTCGTCGGAGAAATTTCTAGAGGGTACCTCTTCCTGGCTTGACTATGGTAAATTACGTTTCTCGTGGGGCGAAAACGGAAACCGTGACATTGGAATCTATGACGCGTTATCAGATATGGTTTCAGGTGCGCATCCCTACATTGACCAGAACGGAAATGTATATATAACATCGCAGTTATACGTGAGCCGTATGGCAAACAAGGCACTAAAATGGGAGCGTACCGCTTCTTATAATTTAGGATTGGATTTTTCTTTATTCCACGATATTATTGGCGGTACGTTTGAAGCATATTTATCGGAAACAAACGATTTGCTTGTTGACAGGTCCTTGCCTACTATCTTAGGATATAGCAGTGTCGCGGCCAATTTAGGAAAAATGGAGAATAAAGGGATTGAGTTAACGCTTACCGGAAACATCATTAAAAAAGAAAATATTTCATGGTCGGCCACTGCCAATTTGGCGATAAATCGTCGACAAATCAAGAGTCTTTACGGGGATATGGTAGATGTTTTAGATGACAATGGCAATGTGATCGGACAAAAAGAAGCGGATGATGAGAAAAACGGATGGTTTATCGGACAGGATCCGGATCGTATCTGGGATTATGAGCGTGTTGGCGTATGGCAGCTTGGCGAAGAGGAAGAGGCTGCTAAATTCGGATGCCAGCCGGGTGATTTTAAGTACAAAGATCAAAACGGAGACGGGCAGTTGACGAATAAGGATAAAGTTTTTCAAAAATATAAAACTCCGCGCGCGACCTGGTCTTTACGCAATGACTTTACATTTTACAAAGATTTTACACTGTCATTTTTGGTCTATTCTCATATGGGAGTTTATAATCAATTTAACCGGGCGGCAAATACTTCAAATTTTGCGGATCGTTGTTCGGAATATGTACAGCCTCGCTGGACACCGGACAATCCGACCAATGACTGGGGGCGTATCGGCTCTAAGAACCTGGGAACTAATTATGTGAATAAATCGTTTTTGCGCTTGGATAACATCACATTGTCTTATAATGTGCCAAAAAAAGTATTGAGTTCGATTAAGGTCCAGAATATGCGCGTTTCCTTTGGTGTGAAAAATGTGGCGGTATTCGCGTTTAATAAGGATTGGTTTTATTTTGATCCGGAACAGGTTCGGTTTTATAAAGATGATAATGGGGATGATAACAGGTCTATTATTGAACCGACTCCGAGAACTTATACGGTTAGCATAAACTTTACTTTATAATTTAAAAAACAAATAAAAATGAAATATATAGCATTGAAAAATAGCATGATAGCCGCGGGCGCTTGTTCGTTGCTTTTGTTTGGCGGCTGTAGTGATAGTTGGCTTGAACCGAAACCTTTGTCAATGTATACGCCGGAAAATTCGTATGTGGACGCTGCTGGTTTTTATTCGGCCCTGACTACTTGCGAGCGAAATATGCGGCATGAATTTTTTGGAGACGGATCTCCCATCCTGACGGAGATGATTCAAGCGGATATTTGCGTGGAGGGAACCACTGATAAGTCAGGGCCTCAGATGGATATGGACGTGTCCTTGTTGCCGGACCTTAACCTGAACAGTACCGACCGCACGAAGGTTGGGTGGTACTGGGATGAGGGATATAAGGGCATCAAATACGCCAATGTAGTTGTGGCGCGTATTAATGACGCAACCTATAGGGATGATGCGGAACGTAATGCGGTACTAGGGTCTGCTTATTTTCAACGGGCATATCGTTATTATAAATTAACCCATCAGTTTGGTGATGTGCCATTTTTAGACTGGGAGGTAAATATTCCTAAAATTGATTTTTATTCGTATGATCGTTGGAGTATTTTGGAAAAGTTATTGCCAGAATTGGAGTTTGCATATCAATGGGTTCCCGAAGTCGTGGATCGCGGGCGTACCTCTAAATCTGCGTGTGGCGTTCTTTTGATGAAATATTGTATGTGTCTGGGGAAATGGGATCGGGCGATAGAAGTCGGACAGGAGATTGTCGCGAAACATCCGTTGATGACCAAGCGTTTTACAACGAACCAAACAAAAGATCGTACCAATTTGATGCATGATCTCCATAGTGTGGAGGCTAAACTTGATATGGGTAATACAGAAGGTTTGATGTATGTTGTTGCTTATCCGGAATCGGGTGAGGCGTTGTCATCTGACGCAAGGTGTTATGTGCCAAGAAATGCCGTTCCTTTTTGGAATAGTGGGAATGTAAAGACTCCGGCAGGAGAAACCGGAACCGCCCGTGATCCGCATGCTGATGAAACAGATCCGGAAATGAACTTAAATAAAACGTATGGGCGTGGCATTGGTCGTCTGCGTCCGACCAATTATTTTCAATATGCTATCTGGACAGAAAAAGAAAAAAATGATTTGCGCGGGCCTTTTAATCGTGACAGCTGGAGAAGTCCGGAAGATTTACATTATAACAATCCGGCTTTATATGGAAAGAGTGAGTGGTATGGAAAGAATTTTGTAAAAAATCCGGCAATGTCCGTGGAAGATACGATTCGTTGCTGGTTTAGTTGGCCGCATTTTAAAGTATTTGTGCCGGATCCTTTGCAGGCTGAATGGAGAGGTGGAGAAACACCCTGGTATATTTATCGTTCAGCGGAAGTCTATCTGATGATGGCTGAATCTTATTACTGGAAAGATCAGCCTGCGCAGGCCGCTGAAATGATGAATGTTGTGAGAACGCGTGCCGGAGCGGATCCGTTGACGGCTGCGGATGTCAATATCGGTGAAATCTTGCATGAACGCGCCCGCGAACTCTACTACGAAGAAAATCGCCACGTGGAATTAGTCCGTATGTCTTATACGTATGCTAAATTCGGTAAATCTTGTGAAGTCTTCGGCGGACGTACCTATCGTTTGGATAATATTTCAGGTCCGGGAGGCGCCGCCTCGAATGTTAAGCAAGAAGGCGTCAATTTCTGGTGGGATTGGGTGAATAAGAATAATAACTTCTATAATAAAGGAGTGAAACATAAATGGGCAGAGTACAAAATCAGTGTACATCATATCTTATGGCCTGTTCCTGCAAATGCGATTAATAGTAATATATTAGGCGTTATTAATCAGAATATCGGTTATCCGGGCGCTGAAAATAATCAGCCTGCATTAATTGTACCGAAAGAAGGTACGGTGTTAGGCCCTAAATAAAAGATTACGAAGAAAGAGTGGACGTTTAATCCACTCTTTCTTCTACATAAATACAATTTATTTTTTCGTATTGATGATGATCACCCCGTTCGCGCCTTTTACGCCATAACCGAAACCATCTTTATTGACTTCTATGGTTGCAATATCATGGACAGATATGCTGTTCGCATGTTCTAATGTCGTTTCCATTCCATCCACAAGAACCAAGGCATTATTGGATAAATTCAATGACTTTTGTCCACGTATGATTGCATAATGCTCCCCTGATGCTCCTACTCCGATGTTGACGCCGGGAATCATTCCTTTTATCGCGTCAACAAGAGTCAGGGCGTTTCTGCGTTCTATCATTTTAGAGGTAATAATGGCAATGGAACGTGTTTCATTATTATAAGATGTTCCGGTTAGAATAGGTGTGTTGACCGCTATATTGCTTTCATTGTGAATGGCGACCATTTTATCCGATAGGATTAATTTTAGAGAATCGTTGTCACCGAGTGGAAATTTAATGTAATTTTGTTTCGTTATATGAACGATGATGGTGTCTTCCGAACGTACTTTTTTTAACGTGAATACTCCATTCTTGTTCGTTTTGGCAGAAATAGGAACATCCACAACTGATAGTTTTATGTTTTTCATTGGAAAGCCATTTTCAGAAACGACTGTACCGGAAACACTTCTGTCTTGTCCCCAGGATATTGGGTAAACAGCACAGGCAAATATTAATAACAATATTTTTTTCATGTGGTTAAAATTTATATAGTAATAAAAGATTTGTTTTGAATATTTCAATAAAGATAGTGAACATTTTTTGTTAAAACTCTGATGTTTTGTTAAATAATGATAATGGGAAGCAATGTGCAAAGAAAATATTACGATATGCAAAAAAAATATTTGCTGAAGAAAATCAAAAACGTTATTTTTGTGTAATTCCTTTAAAATAAAACCTTATCAAAATAAATTAAATACTATGGTTACCAGAAGAAATTTTATTAAGCGAACGTTAGCTACGGGAGCAAGTTTGATTGTGGCTCCGACAATAGTTCCCGCGTCGATATTCGGCCCGAATGCTCCGTCTAACCGGATCAATATCGGCGCCATCGGCACCGGACGTATTTCCCGCGATCATGATATGCCGGGGGTATGGAAATATGATTATGCACGGATTATAGCAGTCGCGGATGTCGACGCAAACAGAGTGGCTGATGCGAAAAAATTAGTAGAAGAATATTACAGTAAAAAATTAGGAAAACCTTATACCGGCGTGACCACTTATGCTAATTATGAGGATTTGTTAGCAAATAAAGATGTGGACGCCGTTTTGATTAGTACACCGGATCACTGGCATGCTAAAAATGCGATTGACGCGGTTCGCGCCGGGAAAGATGTCTATCTGCAAAAACCTACTTCGCTGACTATAGAGGAAGGCCGAAAGATGAGTGATGCCGTAAATGCTTCCGGAAGAATTCTGCAGATCGGAAGCCAGCAACGTTCGATGGAACAATTCCGTGTGGCCTGCGAATTGGTACGCAACGGTCGTATCGGAGAACTGCAACGGATAGAAATTCGTTTGCCGGGCGATCCTCCCGGAGGAAATGTAGAAGAAATGCCTGTTCCTAAAAACTTTAATTACGATATGTGGCTTGGGCAAACGCCTTACGTGTATTATACGGTAGACAGGGTACATCCTCAGGAAGGATATGGCCGTCCCGGATGGTTGCGTTGCGAACAATTTGGCGCGGGAATGATTACCGGTTGGGGAGCGCATCATTTTGATATCGCTCATTGGGCTATGGATAAAGAGTATTCCGGGCCGATAGAGGTTTATGGAAAAGCGGAATTCGCGACAGGAGGGCTTTGGAATGTACATGGGCAGTATGAAACGGAAATGCTATATGATAACGGAGTGATCGTAACGGGAACAACTGACAGTAAAGAAAAACCGAATGGTGTTCTGTTTACCGGAACTGATGGGTGGCTATTTGTCAGCCGTGGTTCTTATGCCGCTTCTGCAAACGACCCGATCAGTACTACTTCAAAAGCATTGCAGGCTTCTGATCCTAAAATATTATCTCCATTGACAGATAATGATCCCGTTCGCTTATATGTCAGTACCGATCATCATGGCAACTGGTTGGAAAGTATCAGAGACCGCAAGCCGAATATCACACCGGCTGAGGTGGCGCATCGTTCGTGTTCAGCATGCTTGTTGCAACATATTGCTATGAAATTGAACCGGAAACTGTATTGGGATCCGATACAGGAACGCTTCAAAAATGACGATGAAGCAAATTCCATGATCTCACGTCCCCACAGAGTTCCGTATAATTTTTAATTTTTGTAGACATGAAAACTACTCTTATTTCGTTGATAATGTTGCTTGCGATAAATATAAATATCGCGGGTAAGATCAGGATTACGGTTCAGTCCGGTTCACATGAACGGGTTGACTGTGTGGTTTCGGCGGATGTTTCCGCTTTGGGCCTGAATGAAAAAAGCGCTGTTGAGTTATATGAAGAAATAGGGAAGCAAAAGAAACCGGTTCCCTGTCAACTTGTAGCGGAAAAAGGTCAGACACCTCGTTTATACTGGATTCTCGACGGTAAAACGAATGCTGAGACTGTCCGGACTTTTTTTGCCCGGAGAGTAAAGAAAAAACAGACGGAAGGAGCGCTGATGACTGTTGTGGATAATCAGGAAACGTTGTTGTTGAGAAAGGACGGAAAGAATATTTTGCAGTATAATTATACACGTATGGAGCCTCCCGCAGGAGTTGATCCGTCTTATGGTAGAAGCGGTTTCATTCACCCTGCCTATTCGCCCGATGGAAATATCCTGACAACAATTCAGCCTAAAGATCATTATCATCACTATGGTATCTGGAATCCGTGGACGAGAATTCAGTATGATGGTAAAACGTATGATCTCTGGAATATCGGAGACAAACAAGGTACGGTGAAGGCCAAAAATATAGAAAATACTTTTGGGGGAGATGTTTTTGCCGGATATAACGCGAGTTTGGATCATTCTATATTTCAACCGGAAGGGGAAAAGGTAATCATGAATGAATTATGGAAAATCAAAGCTTGGAATGTTTCCGATGGTTTTCTTTGGGATTTTGAATCTTATCTTCATCCTTCAACTTCATTGCCTGTTCTGATACAGGAATATCGCTACGCCGGTTTCGGATACCGGGCAACAGAAGATTGGACAAAAGAAAACTGTGAGATGTTTACTTCGGAAGGTAAAACCCGTCAGCAGATAGATGGTACCGTCGCTCGCTGGATCTATATCACAGGAGATACGAAAACCGGTCGTTCCGGGCTGTTGTTTATGGGGCATCCGGAAAATTATAATTCGCCGGAACCTCTTCGTATATGGGATGAAAACGCAAATGGCGGCCGTGGTGACGCTTTTATAAATTTTGCTCCGACAAAGAATAAGGACTGGGAGCTTCTGCCGGGTGGAGACTACTTGTTACGCTACAGGGTATTGTCGTACGAAGGCGAGATGACAAAAGAAAAAGCGGACCGTTTGTGGAATGATTTTGCCAATCCTCCGGTTATTATTGTTGATTCAAACGCTTATTAGTGATTGACAGATGAGTTTTATGTATAAATCAGATTATATGAAGAAGTTATTTTTAATAACAGTTCTGTTTTTAAGCTGTTGCGGGCTTTTTGCGCAAAAAGCGACTGTTTCCGCGACAAAGACGGGTAACAGAATAGATGTAACAATCGGTAAAAACTTTTTTACAAGCTATCATTTTCAGCCGGATGAAAAATATCCTTTTTTTTATCCGGTGAATGGACCTTTGTCAGGAGGTAGTGTCACATCCATGCGTAACGGTGAATATCCTCATCACAGTTCTTTATTTTTTGCCTGTGACAGGGTGAACGGAGGAAATTATTGGCAGGAAGGTTTGGAGCGTGGTCGTATTATTTCGATCGGCGCGCGTATTCTTGAAGAAAAGGGAGAACGTGTGGTGATAGAAGATGAATGTATCTGGAAGCGTCCTGACGCGGAGTCACCTGTGATAGACAGAAGGAAAATTACGATTACCGCGCCTTCTGAGGGTATATATCAAATTGATTTTGATATTGAAATGGAAATGTTGATGGATGTTACCATCTTAAAAACAAATCACTCGTTGTTCAGCGCGCGTATTGATCCGGATCTGACCGTTAAACAGGGAGGCGTCATGATCAATTCGGAAGGAAAAGAAGGAGAAAAAGCAACGTTCGGAATGGCTTCTCCGTGGATAGATTGCTATGGAGTACGTAAAACCGGTACGGAAGGTCTTGTTATCATGCAGCATCCTTCCAATAAATGGTATCCTTCTCCGTGGTTTACACGTGATTATGGCTTTGTTTCACCGACTCCGATGTATTGGCCTGAAGATGATAAGTCCACAGAACTGAAGAAAGGAGAGGTGGTTAAACTTCGCTATCGCGTGCTTGTTCATGCCGGCGACACGAGACAGGCCGGGATAGAGAAAGAGTTTGAGAAATATAAGAGTGAGTAAACAAATCAAGTAGATAACAATGAAGTATAATTATTTATTAATCACAGGTTTATTGATGTTGTTAAATGTTTCATGTACAATGAAAAAGGAAAAGACTTCTGCGGAAACGAATGAAGTTAAACTGATAACCCTTGATCCGGGACATTTTCATGCGGCTTTGGTGCAAAAAACATCCTATCCCGATGTGAGCAGTGATGTTTATGTCTATGCTCCGGGAGGCGCTGATCTGAATGAGCATTTAAAGAGAATAGAAGGATATAACACAAGAGCGGACAATCCGACCGACTGGAATGAAATTGTATATACAGGGCCTGATTTTCTCAGCAAAATGTTGGAAGAGAAAAAGGGGAATGTGATGATAACGGCCGGTAACAATGGCAAAAAGACCGAATATATCAAGCAGACCCTTTCGGCTGGAATAAATGTATTGGCGGATAAGCCGATGGCGATCAATGTCAGTGATTTTGAGATGCTGAAAGAATGTTTCAATATCGCGGAACAAAAAGGCTTGTTGCTTTATGATATCATGACGGAGCGTTTTGAAATAACGACCTTGTTGCAGAGAGAATTTTCGATGATTAAGGCTGTATATGGAGAACAGCAGAGCGGCTCTATGGATGATCCCGGAATTGTAAAGGAAAGTGTCCATCACTTTTTTAAAACGGTATCCGGCAAGCCTTTGATCCGGCCGGCATGGTTCTTTGATGTAAATCAGCAAGGGGAAGGTGTTGTCGATGTAACGACACATCTTGTGGACCTGGTTCAGTGGGAGTGCTTTCCGGAACAGATTATTAATTACCAGCATGATATCGAATTGCTTGATGCGAACCATTGGACAACTGATATGTCATTAGAGCAATTTAAGGAAGTGACAGGGCTTGACGCTTATCCGGATTACCTGCAAAAAGATATTAAAGATAATGTTTTGCAGGTATACGCAAACGGAGATATTTTTTATAAGCTATGCGGAATACATGCGAAAGTGTCCGTTATATGGAATTATACTTATCCCGAAGGAGGAGGTGATACGCATTATTCCATAATGAAGGGTTCTAAGTCTCATCTGATCATAGAGCAGGGGAAGGAACAGGGCTATAAACCGGTTTTATATATCAAATGTATGGAGCCGGATGTGGACGCTTATGAAGAAACGCTTATGCATTCTTTACAAATTATAGCGAATAAATATCCGGGTGTTGACTTGAAGAGAATGGGAAAAAATACATGGGAAGTCGTGGTACCGGCCGGATATCACAACGGTCATGAAGCTCATTTCGGACAGGTTACCGAAAATTTCCTGAAATATTTAAAGCAGGGGGCTTTGCCTGCTTGGGAAGTGCCTAATATGATAGCGAAGTATTATGTGACAACACATGCTCTCGAATTGGCGAAAAGCAAGTCTGTGAAATAACCATAATATTGTTTAAAGGGGTTCCTTGCATTGAAGGCATGTGACTATTGAAATTGAGTTGTTTATATCGTGCTATTTTTAAATGTATTTTTTTATATTTTCGCTGATTTTTTATCAAAAATATTAATTTTTAAAAAAAATAGTTATGAATGAAATTAGTGCAGCGGAATCCATGGGCGAAACGATCGGTTACATAATAGGTTGTATTATCGTTATAGTTATTGTTGGGGCTATAATCGGATGGATAGGTAAATTTATTTTCCCCAAAAGCAAGCCAAATAAAAGGTTTTTGTGGGGAATAGTAATTGCGGTAGGACTTTCCATGTTGAGTTTCTGTGGTCGTATTGCAGGTAACCTATAGTTCGAATTAAAAAAACGCAGGGAACAAATGACGCTAAAAAATAAGAGCGGCTTTCCGTTGAGGATGGCCGCTCTTATTTTGATATACATGTGTGTTATGATTGTATCCAGCGAACGTATGCGAAATCCATACGGTGAGGAAGTTTCTCGTTATACGGATATACGCGGAATCCGACTTTGAGATGTCCGAATTCGGTTGTCGTGCGTTTCAGTTCGAAATATAGTTTGGATCCTTCTTCTTTCTTTAAACTGAAAGGTTCCGAAGAAACAAATTCCAGTTTATGGTTTTCCGGATTTTCACGGGCATAAACAATGTCCACGCCAAGCATACCCTTAAGTTCTTTCCGGTCTATTACGATGTCTATTGTATAATCATCACCGACAATCGGTTGGTATGTTGCTTTGTCGTAATCGAGTGATTCTATCTGGAAAGAATCCCAGTGGGCAGCAACCTCTTTTTTCCAGTCCGCGATCTTTTTGGCTTCCGCAGATTTGTTTTTTGTCAGAGCTGCGGAACGTGTCGCTAATTTGTTGTAGAACCGGTCAAAATAGTCATCCATCATCCGTTTCATTGTATAATCAGGAGCAATCTGTGACATTGAATTTTTGATATACTGGATCCATTCCGGCGAATATCCTTTATTATTTTTATCAAAATAGAGGGGTATGATTTCATCTTCGAGAAGATGATAGATCGTTGCCGCATCCAATTGATCCTGGTATTGTTGGTTTTCATACGTCCGTTTATCCGTAAGCGCCCAACCAGCTCCTTCACGATATCCTTCATACCACCAGCCATCAAGTACGGATAGATTAAGAACACCGTTCATTTCGGCTTTTTCTCCGGATGTTCCGGATGCTTCGAGCGGACGGGTAGGTGTGTTAATCCATACATCAACACCTGATATCAGACGACGCGCAAGACGCATATCGTAATTCTCAAGGAAGATAATCTTACCTAAGAATTCCGGACGGCGGGATATTTCAACGATGTGTTTGATTAATCCTTGTCCGCCACCATCAGCCGGATGCGCTTTTCCGGTAAATACAAATTGTACGGGTTGTTTATCGTTATTTACAATTTTAGCCAGACGATCCAAGTCCGTAAATAATAGATGCGCGCGTTTGTAGGTCGCAAAACGGCGTCCGAATCCGAATAACAATGCATTCGGATTGATACGGTCAAGAATTGTCACCACTTTAGACGGATCTCCCTGATTTTTTAGCCAGTTTTCCGTATATTGGGTTTTAATATATTCTATGAGCTTATTTTTAAGAGCTTGGCGTATATCCCAGATTTGACTATCCGGTACCTGTTGAATCTTTTCCCATATATTTTTGTTCGACTGGTCATTGATGAAGTTGTCATCGAATTTATCGAAACAGAATTTTTTCCATTCCGTAGCCATCCATGTCGGCATGTGTACACCATTCGTAACGTATCCTACATGCAACTCCTGCGGAAAATATCCTTTCCACATCGGAGAAAACATTTCCTGTGAAACTTTGCCGTGCAGAAGACTTACTCCATTCGCTTCCTGACAAGTGTTCAGGGCAAATGTACTCATGCAGAATTTTTCATTACTGCCAGGATTTATACGTCCCATATCAATGAATTCTTCCCATGTAATACCTAATTGTTGTGGGAAATGGCCCATATATTTGCCGAACAATGTTTCATCAAAGTAGTCGTGGCCTGCGGGAACGGGAGTATGTACCGTATATAAAGTCGATGTACGTACAACTTCAAGGGCTTCGTTAAATTCGAGATTGTCTTTATTGATATGGTCAACAAGGCGTTGGGCGTTTATCAATGCGGCATGGCCTTCATTACAATGATATACCTGTTTTTTTATACCCAATTTATTCAACAATAATATACCGCCTATACCGAGCATATATTCCTGTTTCATGCGATTTTCCCAGTCTCCTCCGTACAATTGATGTGTTATGGAACGATCCCATTCGCTGTTTTCCGGAATATCCGTATCCATAAGGTACAAAGGGATACGTCCCACGCTGACTTTCCATATATGAGCGTATACAGTATGTTCCTTGAATGGTACTTCAAGTAACATCGGAGAACCATCGGATGTTGTTACCTGCGTTAAAGGCAGGGAAGTGAAATCCTGTGGCTCGTAGTTTGCGATTTGCTGCCCGTCCATGGACAACGATTGTGTGAAGTATCCATATCGGTAAAGAAAACCGACTGCGGTAAGATCGATGTTACAATCGCTGGCTTCTTTCAAATAATCGCCGGCAAGGATACCAAGACCTCCGGAATATATTTTCAAAATATTTGTCATACCATATTCCATGCTGAAATACGCGATGGATGGTTTGGTCGGATCGGGTTTAACATCCGTATAGGCTTTAAATAGTTCGTGCACGTATTTTATTCTGGCCATAAGCTCTTTATCACCAAGTATCTCTTTTACCCGCTTGCTTGATAATTTTTGCAATAGCAGGACTGGGTTGCCTTCGGTTTTTGTCCATAATTCGGGATCAATTTCTCCGAACAATTTAGCCCCTTCATGATTCCATACCCACCATAGATTAGTGGCGATATCATTTAGCAATTCTAATTGTTTAGGAAGTTTGGAATAAGAGTATACATCTTTCCAGATTTGTTCATTTGAATTAGTTGACGGAATCTTCATATTTTAATTTTTTTCGTTATAAACTCGTAATTATGTTATCCTGCAAAGATACGAATAAATATAAGTATATGAAATTTATTTTTTATTTCTCCTTTGCGCGTTCTTTAATGCAATGTCGAATGCCGTGTAGTAGTGAGTGATGAATTTTTTCCACTCGGCTTTTTTTGCCAGACTAAAACAGTTGTCGCGGATCGTATTTTCATCCGCATTCATCAGGTCAAGTATTAGAGAGGCAATGTTTTTGGTGACGTCAAAATAATTATAGTCTGTTCGTTTTATAACAGCTGTTCCTTCTTTAATATCGTCTCCGGATATAATTGTCTTAGCCCACATGCCGAAACCTGCAAGGTCGGTAGTGATAGTCGGTATTCCAAATGCTACACTTTCCAATGGCGTATATCCCCATGGTTCATAATAGGAAGCGAAAACCGTAGCGTCCATGCCAACTAGCAAGTCATAGTAGGATTTGTTAAAAATATCATCGTGACAGTCTAAATAACATGGAACAAAAATGATTTTGAGTTTTTCCGATGCTGAATTTGTAAACCCTGCGGAAAAAATAAAATTCATCACTTTGTCTTCTTCCATGTTGTGGAGCCAGTGAGTCAGAAACGGAGTCTGCATAGGTGCAGTCGTGTTATAATCATTTTCGATTACATATTTGAGATCCGCTCTGGCTGCGTATACCCATGCCGGAACCATTATGAATGCTACCGTATCACGTTTTAGCTGATTTGATTTCCGCAATATGTTCATTGTGTCGATGAAAACATCGATGCCTTTGTTCCGGTATTCATAGCGCCCGCTTGTCGCTATGAGGAAAGCATCGGAACTAATGGATGATCCTGTTAGTTTTTCTACAATATTCAGGATTTGTTTTCTTGCCTGACTTCGTTTCTTTTTGTATATTTCTCCTTTCGGAACAAAGCCTTTTTCAAATCCGTTAGGCGTTACAACATCGGGCGCTTTGTCAAGCAATTGTTTGCATTCGATAGCGGTGATGTCACTGACTGTCGTAAAACAATCTACATACATTGCCGCCTGTCTTTCCAACGAATGTTTTGCTTCCACATTCAATTCTTTTGCCATCTGGGTACCATTATATGCGGCCATGTGGCTATATAGGGGCTTATTGTTGCCCGCAATGGAACGTCCTATCGTTGTGGCATGTGTCGTAAACAATGTGGCTATTGCCGGGACATGTTTTTGTATATATAATGCTCCCATACAGAGCATCCATTCATTGAAAAGCGCTACGACATTTTTATTTTCGAGTTTATGAAAATTGTAGAAGTTTTCGATGATCAATCCGACAGAATATGCGAATATGCATGATTCGTCATAATCTCCATACGCGTGGGAGGAATCAACCTGGTATGTTTTCCACATGTCATAGTAGAGGGAGCCTCTTTTGTCGAAAAATGTTTTGTACGATATTAAGATAACAACCGGTTTGCCCGGAACAAGCCAACGTCCGATTTTGACATGAAAGTTGTCCGGTAAGGACTTTTTCCAGTCATCAAAAAGGGACGGATCTTCTTCAAAATCGTCCGGGTTGTTGTTTAAATCAGGTCCAATAAATATCAGATTGTCTCCGGTTTTCTCTTTTAAAGTATGAGCTTTAGATGACAAAACAGTATAGATCCCGCCAACTTTGTTACAAACTTCCCAACTGCTCTCAAAAATATAATCAGGTACTATCATTTAGTTTGTTTTATCGCAAATTAAGGCCGCAAAGATAAAGTTTTTTCTTAAAAAAGGATCGGGTATATAGAATTTAATTATCTTTACACGTTCATTTCTTAAATTTAAAAATATGGCAAAACGTAGAGATTTGAAGAAAGCAATTGATTATCTGTCCGGTGAATTAATGATGGAAACACTGCTTTGTTCATTGCAACCGAAAGTTGACAAAGCGAGACTTGAAGAAATAATGGCTCAAATATGTAACATGAGCGCAGAATTCAGAGAACGCATTCAGCATCCTGCCGGAAGTGCCAATAAGCAATTGATAAAGCAGTATTATAAAAAAATACGTGAGGATTTTGATACGGAGGTGGATAAGATCTACACGGAACTTCTGTCGTTGAATAAAGAAAGAGTCGAAAATTGAATATAAAGCGTTCGTTTTGCAGATGGGTTCTGCATTTATTGGGATGGACAATTGGTCCGGAAGGTGATGAAGTTCCGAAATGTATTATATGTGTGGCTCCACATACGAGTAATCTGGATTTTACGTTAGGGAAACTTTTTTATAATGCGATAGGAAGGAAAGCTAAGTTTTTGATAAAGAAGGAGTGGTTTATTTTTCCTCTGAATCTTGTATTTAAGAGTATGGGAGGAATTCCGATTAACCGCAGTAAATCCTCTTCTACTACTGAGCAATTGGCCGAAGAATTTGCAAAACGTGATACCTTTCATCTTGCCATAACGCCTGAAGGAACACGTAAGAAAACAAAGGAATGGAAAAAGGGATTTTATTATATTGCGTTGAAAGCCGGAGTACCGATTCAAGTCGCGTATATTGATTACGGAAAAAAAGAAGTTGGTATAAAAGCGACATTTTATCCTACAGGAAATGTTGATGAAGATATTCTGGCCATACGTTCGATGTATAAAGGAATCAGAGGATATCATGAGGAAAATTTCGTCGAATTGAAATAACTTTAAAATATTTGCTATGAAAGATGCTAATTTGTTGCGTGTCAGTATGCTTCAATCCCATATCATTTGGGAAGACATTGAGGAAAATATCTGTTATTATGGCGAGTTGTTACGTCGTCTAAAGGGTAAAACGGATTTAGCTGTATTACCGGAATTATTTACGACAGGCTTGTCTTTGCGTCCGAAAGATCTAGCCGAATCGAATGACGGAAAGACAATGGCCGCGATGAAGAAATATGCGAAGGATTATGATCTTGCCGTAACCGGAAGTTTTATGGCATCTGATGGCGGCAAATATTATAATCGCGCGTTTTTTATAACTCCGGACGGGCAGGCATTTTACTATGATAAAAGGCATTTATTCAGTATGGCTGGTGAAGACAAATGTTTTTCTCCCGGAACAAAACGCCTTATTGTTGATTATCGCGGATGGAAAATCTGCCTGATGGTTTGTTATGATTTGCGTTTTCCTGTCTGGAGCCGTAATGTCGATAATGAGTATGATTTGCTTATTTATGTTGCCAATTGGGCCGAGTCGCGTAAAAAGGTTTGGAAAACATTACTGCAGGCGCGCGCTATTGAAAATATGTGTTTTGTTTGTGGTGTGAACCGTATTGGGGTCGATGCGCGTGAGTTCAAATACCATGGAGATTCTCTGATTTTTTCTCCCAAAGGAAAAAAACTCTTTGGGGCGAAAGAAAAAGAAGAGTTGATCGTTACGGGAACGCTTAATCATGAAGACGTGGAAAAGCTCCGTGCCAAATTCCCGGTATGGATGGATGCGGATAAATTTGAAATAAAATAAACTATATACCCATGAATAACCATTTTATGAAGGTAATCTCTTTATCCTTCGTGCTTTTCTTTTGTTTGCAGGCAAGTGCTCAGTCTGTTTTTGATACATACTTTAACGGCAAGCGTTTGCGTATTGATTTCGCATTGAGCGGAAATGATAAATACCAGTCCGCAGCTTTGATGCAGTTACGTGAAGAACCGATCTGGTGCGGGCCGCGTGAAAACCTGAAGAATCCGTTTGATTATGGAGGATATACGTTGGATGCATACGATAAAGCAAGTAAGGCGCTGATTTATTCGCATGGTTTTAATACCTTGTTCGAAGAATGGCGTACGACGGAGCAGGCTAAAACAGAGGTACAATCCTGGACAAATAGTGTAGCCATGCCCTTTCCTCATCATCCGATCACCCTTGTTTTGCTTGGGCGTAACCGTTCAACCAATATGAAAGATACACTCTTGGTGTTGGATATTGATCCAGCGAGTATCTTTATCGATAGAGGTAAATTGAAAGATAATCCGGTGGTCGATGTTCAATTGAAAGGAGATCCTTCCGGAAAGGTTGACCTTGTTTTTCTTGCGGAGGGATATACCGCTTCTGAAAAAGAAAAGTTTTTTACTGATGCAAAGCGTTTTGCGGAGTCATTGTTTACGACGCCTCCGTTTGATCAATGCCGTGAAGACTTTAATGTCAGAGCGGTTTTTCTTGAATCCGAGGATTCGGGTACGGATTTTTCAGGCAAAGGCATTTTTCTTAATACAGCCCTGAACGCAGGTTTTTATACCTTCGGTACGGATCGTTACCTGACGACGCCCGATATGAAGTCTATTCGTGATGCAGTTTGGAATGTGCCATGTGACGCGATTTTTATTCTCGTAAATTCCGAGGTTTACGGTGGTGGCGGAATGTATAATTTTTATGCTATAGGTACTGCAGATAACGCGAGAACCGCACAGGTTTTTGTCCATGAATTCGGACATAGTTTTGGCGGTCTTGCCGATGAATATTTTTCTTCTGAGACCGCATACGATGACTTTTATAATCTCAAATTTGAGCCATGGGAACCTAATATAACAACCTTAGTTGATTTTAACAGCAAATGGAAAGGTCTGTTGCCTGCCGGAACGCCGGTTCCTACACCATTGGAAGCTCCGTATGCCGATCAGTTAGGTGTTTTTGAAGGAGGGGGATATTTGTCTAAAGGTATATACCGTCCGATGGATCATTGTATGATGCGTGATATGCATCCTTTCTGTCCTGTTTGCAGCAAAGCTATTCTGCGAATGGTTGATTTCTGGTCGGACCGTAAGGTTAAATAAATAGTTCTTCCTGTTTCATCAATAAAACAAGTCAGGCTGGCGTTTGACTATAAAAGACGTGTGTTATTTTAATTTGGCTATTACAACAACCGGATTATCGTCGTCTTTCAAATTTTTTAGAATCTCTTTTAATTTTTGATGCGCTTGTCGGTCTTTAATAGTTTGTGATGAAAAATATTCATCCGTAAGCATTTCTCTCATCTCTTCTGCATACCATAAATCTACGACAATGTCATTGCCTGCATAATATCTTGGAATAACCGGCAGTCCGCCGTTTAAGTCATTAACAAGGCCTTGTTGAAAGTGTGGATCCGTATCAAGAAGTATATTGGTTTTTTGTTCTATATTGTAAATGCCACAAAGTAGGGTGTTTTCTCTAAATTTTTGCGCAATAGGATTGTAATTGGGTTTCACTTTGGGACGGGAAAAAGAACTGGGAATAAATAATTGATAGAAGAAAAACTTTGGAGTTCCAACAATACCGGATGCCAAATCAAATATAAAGGCTTCTCCAAAAGGAAATGGTTTATTTAAATTGCGGATTTCGAGCTGCTCTGTCGTGTATGCGTATTTACCGAAGTCAAAAACGTATGCCGGATAAAGGTTTGAATTTTCAAAGCGATAGAGTGTGTCATTGATATAGTCCTTTAAATACAAATGGTTGTCTACACGAATAGGTTCTAATGCGAAATCATAGCCAATACACCCTTTCTATCTGTTGAAAAAAGTGTAGTTTGGAAAGCACTTAACAGAGTCTCCATTCTGGCTGAATAAACAATATTTGTATTGATTTTTTCCATTATTTGTTATCTGACCAATAAATAAATCATGATTAACATAAGAACATTTTGATACTTTAATTAATTCTATTTCCGGCGTTTGGACAGAACGGATATAATCTCCATTGAAATCATATTCTAAAATTTCCCCGTAGTTTTCAACATAAATGTTTGGTTTGTCAATATTCAGGAAATAACTTGTGGGAAACATATATTCACCCGGGCCTTGTCCTTTTCCTCCGATTTGATTCAGAAACTTACCTGATCGGTTAAAAGCATAAAAACGACCGTTTCCATGCATAAAGATAAGATCATCTTTAAGTTTAACTTGGGGTGCCGAAAATAAATCCAACAAACAATCCTCTCTTGTTTCCAACGGAATCAGTTCTATAGACGAAAAGTATTCGGAACAATAAACCCGTTGATATTTATCCATATTACCGATTACATCAATAACCGGATATTCTGTGGCTGTTTTTTTTTGAGAACAACCAACGATGCTAAAAAGTGAACAAATTAAAATGAATATTTTTTATACATTTTCTGAATTTCTTATTTCAAAGGCATATGTCTTATTACATGTATAGGTTTTGCATTCAATTATTCCTTTGAATATCTGGAATGAGTGATTCCGATGATATTCAGTATTGTTTCCTTGCTTTTTTTCAATGATTTTACGGGGAGATATTCATAGCGCCCGTGGAAGTTGATGCCGCCTGCGAAAACGTTCGGGCAGGGAAGGCCCATAAATGAGAGGCGCGCGCCGTCCGTACCTCCGCGTATGGGCTTGACGATCGGTTTCACCCCGCAACTGACCATGGCTTCAAAAGCTATATCCACTATTTCCTTGTGTGGCTCTACTTTTTCACGCATGTTGTAGTATTGGTCTTTTATCTCGACTGTGATATCTGCATTCATGCTTTCCTTCATCTTTTGTGCGATATCAACCATTCGCGTTTTTTTGTCTTCAAATGATTTGCGGTCGTGGTCGCGAATGATATATGAAAGTATTGCTTCTTCGACTGTGCCCCCGAAGGATGTCGGGTGATAGAAGCCTTCGTATTTTTCTGTTTTTTCCGGGCGTTCGTTTTCCGGTAGCTGGCTGTGGAAATATACGGCTAACTGGATTGCATTCTGCATCTTGTTTTTGGCATACCCCGGGTGGATATTGCGTCCTTTGATCCTAACTTTAGCCGATGCGGCATTGAAATTTTCATATTCAAGTTCTCCGATTGTGCCGCCGTCAATCGTATATGCCCATTTACAACCAAATTTATCCACGTCAAAGTTGTTCGCGCCGCGTCCTATTTCTTCGTCGGGAGTAAAAGCGATGCGAATTTTTCCATGCTTTATCTCATCGTGTTCCAGCAAGTGGCTCATAGCCGAAATGATTGCCGCAATACCGGCCTTATTATCGGCTCCGAGCAATGTAGTTCCGTCGGTTACGATCAGATCCTGACCGATATAGTCTTTCATTTCGGGAAACATTTCAGGAGACAGAACGATCTGTTGCTCTTCATTCAGGACGATATCGCCTCCCTGATAATTTACGATGCGGGGTTTTACATTGTTTCCGGACATGTCGGGACTTGTATCGAGGTGGGCAATAAATCCGATAGTTGGAATATTTGCAGCCTCTGTGTTGGCCGGTAATGTCGCCATAATGTACCCGTTTTCATCCAGCGAAACTTCCTGCATCCCTATTCCCTGCAGTTGCTTGATTATTTCTTTAGCGAAAATCATTTGACCTTCCGTACTTGGCATGGTTGAAGATGATTCATCGGACTGCGTATTAAATGTCACATATTTCAAAAAAAGATCTGTTGGGTTCATAGAGGTTTATAAATTAAAAATTAGAAATTGAAAGTATTTTGACTGACCTCGTGCGGTGAGCCGTTAAGTAGTGACAGAGGCGTCCAAAATCTATGCTGTTTGAGCGAAGCGAGTTACATAGATTTTAGCCGACGGAGCGTTAAGCTTAACGAGCGAGGTGGACGAAGTCTTGATTTTTGGTTCTTTTTATCAAGAAAAAGAACAAGCTATCAGATGACCCCTTCGGGATATTGCATCGTCACACAATGAAGCGATCCGTGTTGTTTGATCAGCGCGCGGCAGTCTACGCCGATGATTTCTCTGTCGGGAAATGCTTTTTGAAGAGCTTTTCGGGCAATTTGGTCTTTGTCACTTTGATAAAAAGGAACCAGTACCGCACCATTGATGATGAGAAAATTTGCGTAAGTGGCCGGTAGTCGTTCACCTTCCCATATCACTTTATCAGCCATGGGTAGCGGGATTAGCTGATACGGCATTCCGTCTGTAGTCCGGAATGATTTTAGTTCTTCTTCCATTGCCTGCAGTTCTTCAAAATGTTCATCTTTTTCGTCGGCACATTGTACGTATGCAATCGTTTTTTCGTCGCAAAAACGGGCCAGAGTATCTATGTGACTGTCCGTGTCGTCTCCGGCAAGATAGCCATTTTCGATCCACAGAATCCGTTCCAAACCGAATAATTCTTTCAAATGATATTCTAATTGCTCTTTATTTAGATATTCGTTCCGGTTCACCGATGCTAAACATTCCACAGTTGTCAGCAATGTTCCTTTACCGTCGGATTCGAGGCTTCCTCCTTCTAAAACAATCGGTTGCATATTTACGAGATCAACATCTTTATTAAAGGTGTTTGTCTGTGCAAGCACCCGCGTGATCAAGTTGTCGTAGTTCGCGGCGAACTTCATTCCCCAGCCATTGAACACAAAATCGTAGATAGTTGGTTTTCCGCCGGTGAAGACTGTAATGCCTCCGTGGTCACGCGCCCATGTGTCATTTGTTTCCATTTCGCGGAAAATAATCTTGTCGTAATTTATTTCTCCGAGCCGGCGACGAACTTCCGCTTCGTCAACACAGACAATGAGCAGTTTTTCCCGTTTCACAATTTCCCGTGCGATTGAAACAAAACACTCCGTTACCTCGTCAAGGATTGGCGCCCAATCTGTTTGCGCATGCGGCCATGTTAATTGAACGGCGCTTTGAGGATGCCATTCCGCGGGAAATATTATTTTTTCATCCATATCTATTTAAATTATTAGCGGAACAAATATACAAAAATATGCGAATTTTGCATTCGATTTGCATTATCTTTGTACTCCGTATGATTGTAAAATAACAGAAAAAAAATGAAAGAAAAATATTTCAGGTATTCTCTTGTTGCATTGATCCTATTACTGGGTTGGCTTATCGTGAGCGGATTATGGCCGTTTGCGAATGGCCTGCTGGGGGCGTTTACGTTGTATGTGCTTGTACGTGGGCAGATGAAACATCTGACGGAAAAACGAAAGATGAAAAATGTTTTTGCCGCTATCCTGATTATATTAGAAGTGATAGCATGTGTGTTTGTTCCATTGTATTTTCTCGCTTGGGTGCTTATTGAAAGAATACAGGAAGTGAATGTGGATATTTCAGAGTCCATAAATGCTGTAAAACATTTTATTGCGCTGATACAAGAAAAGACAGGGTATGATGTATTGAGTATCAGTAATATTGAAACGGCAACAACGTATATGACCCGGGCGCTTCAGGTCGTAATCAGTCAGGTTAGCGGACTTTTAGTTACAACGGTGGTAATGATCTTTTTGTTATATTTTATGCTGATAAGTAGAAAGAGTATGGAATCGTATGCTTATAGTTTGCTACCATTCAATGAAAATAATAAGCATACCGTAATGGGGGAAATTCATAATATGGTACGCTCTAATGCGATCGGAATACCATTATTAGCCGTCATACAAGGTTTGGTTGCGCTTATTGGTTATTGGGCGGCGGGAGTTCCAAGCCCTGTTCTGTTTGGTGTGTTGACCGCGTTTTCCACCATTATCCCAATCGTGGGAACGGGTATTGTCTGGTTTCCTCTTGTTGTATATATGGCTCTTATGGGTAACTGGGTCGCAGCCATAGGGCTTTTGATCTATTGCTTAGTTATTCTGACGAACATTGATAATGTAATACGTTTTATTCTTCAGAAAAAATTAGCTGATACTCATCCGCTTATAACTGTTTTCGGAGTCATATTAGGGCTTAAGCTATTCGGATTCTGGGGCGTGATTTTTGGCCCGTTGCTGATGTCCATGTTTTTCCTTCTTGTTAGTATTTTCAAGAAAGAGTATCTTGACAGTGATAATTTATGATGAAAGAGCTTGTTGAATATTTATCATCTATATCCTTTGTCGGAGTCATAGAATCTGCGGGTACGATAGCCTTTGCCATAAGCGGGGTCAGACTTGCAGCCGCGAAGGAATTTGATTGGTTTGGGGCTATTGTTGTTGGCTTTGTGACAGCAATCGGCGGAGGTACTGTCCGTGATTTGCTTTTGGATGTAACACCGTTCTGGATGCTTAATCCGATATACCTGATTTGTTCGGTTATCGGATTTATTATTGTAATGATTTTTAGTAAGCGGCTGGTACGATTAGATACTCCATTTTTTATTTTCGACACAATCGGCTTGGCTTTGTTTGTTGTGGTTGGAGTAGAAAAAACCGTGCAACTCGGTTATTCATTCTGGGTCGCGATTATAATGGGGACAATCACAGGGATTATCGGCGGTGTGATACGTGATGTTTTTATCAATGAGATACCCCTTGTTTTTCGCAAGGAAATTTACGCGCTCGCGTGTGTTTTCGGAGGATTGGTTTACTGGTTGTGTTACAGTTTGAATTTTTCGGCGATAATCTGTGAAATAGTAACGTCAGTTGCGATATTTTCCGTCCGTGTGCTTGCGGTGAAATATCAATGGGGATTGCCAAAGATGAAAAACCAATAATATCTTTTTTTTGACAATTTGCTTGTTCGTTTAAAAATAAACTGTATATTTGTCGCTGGAATAAATCGAAAAAACAAATTTTTATATGCAGCATTTGATGATAAATACAAATTGGTGGTGCTTACAATGTATTCATTGTGAGTAGCTTGCCGTATGTATTTATCTGAATAATCAATAAATGGATTAAAAAGGCCTGTCGTACTCACGACAGGCCTTTTTTTGTGACCTTTTGTGTAGAAACAGAATAATTTTAACAATAACAGAAGATGGAAATGAAAATGAATTATCAAGTAGATGAAAAAGGTTATTACGGCCGCTTCGGAGGCGCGTATATTCCGGAAATCCTGCACCGGTGTGTGGAAGACTTGCAGAATACTTATCTGAAAGTATTAGAAAGTGACTCTTTTAAAAAAGAGTTTCATGGTTTGCTTCGTGATTATGTCGGGCGTCCGTCCCCACTTTATTTCGCAAAGCGATTAAGTGAAAAGTACGGTTGCAAAATTTTTCTTAAACGTGAAGACCTGAATCACACGGGTGCGCATAAGATCAATAATACAATCGGACAAATTTTGATAGCCCGGAGTATGGGAAAAACGCGTATCATAGCAGAGACGGGTGCCGGTCAACATGGTGTGGCTACAGCCACGGTATGCGCACTGATGAATATGCCGTGTGTTGTTTATATGGGAAAGACGGATGTCGAGCGTCAGCAACCGAACGTGGAGAAAATGCGGATGCTTGGCGCTACGGTAGTTCCGGTGCTGTCCGGAAATATGACATTAAAAGATGCTACCAATGAGGCCATACGTGACTGGTGTTGTCATCCTTCGGATACTTATTATGTCATTGGCTCTACAGTGGGGCCTCATCCTTATCCTGATATGGTAGCTCGATTGCAATCAGTTATAAGTGAGGAAATCAAATGGCAGTTAGAAGAAAAGATTGGTCGCGATTATCCGGATTATCTGATGGCTTGTGTGGGAGGCGGAAGTAATGCAGCGGGTACGATTTATCATTACCTCCATGATGAGCGTGTCCGGATCATATTGGCCGAAGCGGGTGGAGAAGGGCTTTTCTCCGGGAAAAGTGCGGCAACTGTACATTTAGGGAAAGAAGGTATTATTCATGGTGCGCGGACGCTTGTAATGCAAAATGAAGATGGGCAAATAGAAGAGCCCTATTCAATATCTGCAGGTCTTGATTATCCCGGCATTGGACCTCTTCATGCGAACTTGTCGGAAACGAAACGAGCGGAAGTTTTTGTGGTAAACGATGATGAAGCAATGGATGCCGTTTTTGAACTGACGCGTTCCGAAGGTATTATCCCAGCTCTTGAAAGCGCGCATGTATTAGGCGTACTTCCTAAAATAAAATTTAAACCGGAAGACGTTGTGGTATTGACGGTATCCGGTCGCGGAGATAAAGATATGGAAACCTATTTGTCATTTTGTGGCGAGTAGAAAATGATAAATGTTTAATTTTAATTTTTGAGTGATGTATCAATTTAGAACTATATGTAAAAAATTATTAGGCGATCTGCATACACCGGTTAGTCTGTATCTGAAACTGCGTGATATTTATCCGAAGTCGGCATTGTTAGAGAGTTCCGATTTTCATGGGAATGAGAATAGTCTCTCATTTATCGCTCTTTGTCCGTTAGCAAACATTGGTATCAACTCCGGAAAATCGACGAGTGTCTATCCCGGAGGAAAAGAAGTTGTCCGGTTTCTGAACAATGAATATTCCGTATCGGATGCGTTGAATGAATTCTTGAGCCAATTTTCAATAGAAGGAGAAGATAAGGACCAGTGCGGATTGTTTGGTTATACGGCTTTTGATGCCGTGCGTTATTTTGAAAACATTCCGGTGATGGAATATCACCACAAAGATACGGATGCGCCTGACATGTACTATATTCTGTACAAATACATACTTGTATTCAACCATTTTCAAAACGAACTGACCCTTATTGAGTTGTGTAATGAAAAAGAAGATTGCCATTTAAATGAGATAGAGGCATTGATAGAAAACAGAAATTATGCTTCATACGACTTCAAAGCAGTGGGAGAGTGTACTTCGCCCGTTACTGATGAGGAATATAAAGCAATGGTACGTCAGGGAATAAAACATTGTTTGCGTGGTGATGTGTTCCAGATTGTGTTGAGCCGTCGTTTTGAACAGCCTTACAGGGGAGATGATTTCAAAGTTTACCGTTCTTTGCGAAGTATTAATCCGTCACCTTATCTATTTTATTTTGATTTTGGAGGTTTCCGGATTTTTGGTTCGTCTCCTGAAACTCATTGCAAAATTGAGAATGGCCGGGCAAGCATTGATCCGATTGCGGGAACGGCTTTTCGCTCGGGGAATGTAGCGTTGGATAAACAACGTGTTGAAGATCTGGTAAATGATCCGAAGGAAAATGCGGAGCATGTGATGCTTGTGGATTTGGCACGTAATGATTTAAGCCGTAACGCTCATCATGTAAAGATTGATTTTTATAAAGAAGTGCAGTATTACAGCCACGTGATGCATCTTGTGTCGCGGGTAAGCGGTGATATAAACGATGATAGTAATTCTATAAAAACATTTATAGATACGTTTCCGGCGGGTACGCTGAGTGGCGCTCCGAAAGTGCGTGCGATGCAGCTTATAACAGGGATTGAAAAGCATAATCGCGGAGCATACGGCGGATGTATCGGCTTTATCGGCTTTAATGGAAACTTGAATCAGGCGATAACCATACGGTCGTTTGTCAGCCGTAGCAATATTTTATACTATCAGGCTGGCGCCGGTATCGTAGCAAAAAGCAATGATGAGCGTGAACTGCAGGAAGTAAACAGCAAACTCGGTGCATTAAATAAAGCGATACGTGAGGCAGAAATGTTGCGGTATTAGTGGGTTAGTGGGTTTAAATTTAAAAATTAAAATAATTATGAAGTGTTTATTATTAGATAATTACGATTCTTTTACGTATAACCTGCATCATCTCCTGTTGGAGTTAGGCGTGGATGCGGATGTGCATCGTAATGATAAGATATCATTGGATGAAGTGGAGACTTATGATAAAATTATATTATCTCCCGGCCCCGGAATACCATCGGAAGCCGGATTGTTATTACCTCTTATCAAAAAGTTCGCATCGACGAAATCGATATTGGGGGTTTGTCTCGGAGAGCAGGCCATAGGAGAAGCTTTCGGAGCAAAGCTTCTAAACCTGAAGGATGTGTATCATGGTGTCTGTTCCGATATCCGCATATTGGCAAGAGATATGTTATTCGATGGCCTGGAACCTGGTTTTCGTGCCGGACGTTATCATTCGTGGGTGGTTTCGAAAGATGAATTACCCGAATGCTTGGAAATTACGGCTGTTGATGCCGAAGACGGGTATATAATGGCGCTCCGTCATCGTCAGTATGATGTGCGTGGCGTACAATTTCACCCCGAATCAGTATTAACTCCGCAAGGAAAAAAGATGATTGAAAACTGGGCGAGGGGAAATTAACTTTAAAATAATAAATAAAATGAAAGATCTATTATATCATCTTTTTGAACATCGTTATTTAGGACGTGAAGAAGCGCAAAAGATTCTGGTCGATATCGCTGAAGGAAAATACAATAATGAACAGATCTCTGCGCTGATCACCGTTTTTCTGATGCGAAGCATTTCTGTGGACGAGTTGGCCGGATTCCGTGATGCATTGTTATCAATGCGTGTACCGGTTGATTTATCGGAATATAAACCGATTGATATCGTTGGTACGGGAGGAGACGGAAAGAATACGTTTAATATAAGTACCGCTTCCTGTTTTGTGTTGGCAGGTGCGGGATATCATGTGGTAAAGCATGGTAATTACGGCGCGACTTCAGTAAGTGGCGCGAGTAATGTGATAGAACAACATGGTGTTAAGTTTACGAAAGATATTGATAAGTTACGCGAATCATTAGACGGCTGCCGTATTGCGTATCTTCATGCTCCGTTTTTTAATCCTGCGATGAAAGCTGTTGCTCCGATACGTAAGAACTTGGGAGTACGTACGTTTTTTAATCTTCTCGGGCCCTTGGTAAATCCGGCTATGCCTGCCTATCAGTTGCTCGGTGTTTATAACCTACCGTTGTTCCGTCTTTACAGTTATACGTATCAGGCAAGTGGTACGCGCTTTGGAGTCGTTCACAGCATGGATGGCTACGATGAAATATCTCTTACTTCGGAATTTAAAGTAGCCATGCCCGAAAAAGAAAAAGTGTATTCCCCGGAGATGCTGGGCATGAAACGTTACAAAGGAGAAGACCTGTGGGGAGGTAATACGCCGGAGGCAGCATCGGAAATCTTTGATGCGGTATTGAGTAATACCGCGACCGAAGCACAACGTGACAGTGTATTGGCCAATTCCGCTTTCGCTATTCAGGTTATATGTCCAGAGAAGAGTATAGAAGAGTGTCTTGATGAAGCACGGGAGTCGTTACAAAGCGGCAAAGCGTTTAATGTGTTGAGGAAGTTTATAGAGATAAACAGGTAGTTCTTTTGCCTTGATGCAAAAGAACCAAAATTTAACTGCGTTGAATGACTTTTAAATGTCAATCATTAATTGAAATTATTATGGATATTTTAGAAACGATTATTGCCAATAAGCGATTGGAGGTGGTGCGGCAGAAGGAGGCTGTTCCGTTGGAATTATTGCTTAATTTTGGTTCAAAGCGTTTGAGTTGTAAGACTGTATCTATGCGGCAGGCGTTGGAGCGGTCACAGTCGGGTATTATTGCCGAATTCAAGCGGCGCTCGCCTTCAAAAGGCTGGTTGCACCCAAATGCAAAAGTGAAAGATGTTGTTCCGGCTTATGAAAAAGGGGGGGCTTCAGCTTGTTCTATTCTTACCGACGGGGATTTTTTCGGTGGGTCATTTACCGATTTGCAGCATGCGCGCCCGCTTGTGAAATTGCCGCTTTTGCGTAAAGATTTCATCATTGACGAGTATCAATTGTATCAGGCGCGTGTGATGGGAGCCGATGCGATATTGTTGATTGCCGCATCCCTGACAAAGGAAGAATGCAAGCGATTAGCATCAATAGCTCATCAATTAGAATTAGAGGTGTTGTTGGAAGTACATAGTGAGGAGGAATTGTCGCGGTTGAACGAAAATGTTGATATGCTGGGTGTGAATAACCGTCATTTAGGAACGTTTCATACTGATGTTGAAAATTCATTCCGGCTGATAGAGCGAATGAAATCGGAGGCAGGAGAAGGACGTGAGGCTCCGTTGTTTATTTCCGAAAGTGGAATCTCCGCGCCGGAAGTAGTTAAGAGACTTCGTAATGCCGGTTTTCGTGGTTTTTTAATGGGAGAATTTTTTATGAAAACTGAAAATCCCGGAGAGGCGTTAGAGCAGTTTATTAAAAAAATGACGAATGAAGGAGATTAAAATAAAGGTTTGCGGAATGCGCGATCTGGAGAATATACGCCATATAGAGACTCTTGATGTGGATTTTCTCGGATTTATTTTTTATC
Source organism: Tannerella sp. (assembly GCA_031551825.1). Lineage (GTDB taxonomy): Bacteria > Bacteroidota > Bacteroidia > Bacteroidales > Tannerellaceae > Tannerella. The sequence goes on from JAVBNB010000039.1 coordinate 50,450, forward strand.
CGAAATCGACGAGGTGCATTCAGACGGATGATAACTCTTTAGAAGCGATCCGCGGATGCATAAAACCGAAGGTTGGCGTATTTGTGAATGCAACATTGAAACAGATGCTTGAAAAAGCCGAATTGTACCAGTTAAGTTTTCTACAGCTGCATGGTAATGAAACTTCTGATTTGTGCGGGGAGTTGCGGCAACGGGGATATGCTGTCATCAAAGCGTTTTCTATTGCGTCGGTAAAAGATTTTAAGAAAACAGAGGATTATCCGGATTGCTGTGATTATTTTTTGTTTGATACGAAATGTGCGGGCTACGGAGGCTCCGGGAATCGTTTTGACTGGTCGTTTTTAGATGCGTACAGTGGTAATACTCCATTCTTATTGAGCGGTGGATTGTCTCCCGATTGCCTGTCTGAAATAAATCAGTTGAAGCATTCCAAATTCGCAGGAATAGACCTTAATAGTGGATTTGAAATATCTTCCGCGATAAAAGATGTCGGAAAACTGAAAGATTTTATAACAGAAATCCGCAAGCCGGATTTCGGATGAGTTTTCGTTACTTACCGATTTGGTACAATGGGCTAATAGAAAAATTTAAAATAATAATGAGTTAAAAATCAAATCTTATGAACAGAATTAATAAATTGTTTGAGACAGGAAAGAAAGACTTGCTTTCCATTTATTTTTGTGCCGGGTATCCGGAGTTGGATAATACGACGGATGTGATACGGACGTTGGAAAAAAATGGGGTTGATATGATAGAAATCGGCATTCCCTTCAGTGATCCGATGGCTGACGGGGCCGTTATTCAGAATGCGGCTACCCAGGCGTTGAAAAATGGAATGTCGTTACGTTATCTTTTCGATCAATTGAAAGATATACGTAAGGATGTGAAAATGCCTTTACTGCTTATGGGATATCTCAATCCGGTGATGCAATATGGTTTTGAAAATTTCTGTAAATCATGCAATGAGTGCGGAATAGATGGTTGTATTATTCCGGATCTACCTTTCGAAGATTATCTGAGTGATTATAAGTCTATTGCAGACAAATATGATGTTAAGATAGTTATGCTGATAACGCCGGAAACGTCTGAAGAACGTATCCGTTTGATTGATAAATATACAGACGGATTTATTTATATGGCATCGTCTGCCGCGACTACGGGGGCGCAGCAATCATTTGATGAACGGAAACAAGCCTATTTTCATCAAATCAATTCGATGTCCTTACGAAATCCCCGGATGGTAGGATTTGGAATAAGTAATAAAGAAACTTTCCGTGCGGCATGTGACAATGCGTCGGGTGCGATTATCGGAAGTAAATTTGTGACGCTTCTCGGCGAAAACGAATCTCCGGAAGTCGCTATAAAGAAATTGCTTGAAATCTTGTAAAATCATCGGAATATAACAATTTATTTTGTTTTGCGTCCGGCTCACATTATCTTTGTGTTAGTAAAAAGAAAAGTTATGCAAGAATGTGAAAGTTTTATATTGGTGATATTCGGCGCGTCAGGTGACCTTGCCTGGCGCAAGTTGATACCTGCGCTATATGATATGTATTATCAGTTGCTGATACCTGAAAATTTCAGGGTTCTTGGCGTTGGTCGCGCTCCTTTGGATGATGATAACTTTCGTAAGAAAATGTCTGAAGGCCTGGAACAGTTTGTTCCTCCTAATTTTTATCTGCAGGATAAGATTGATCAATTTCTCGGGCATTTGCATTATCATGTGATGGATACGAATAAGCCGGATGATTATGCCGGTCTGAGAGAATATCTTGGGTCATTGTCGGAAAATACTGTGTGCGACGCGAATTATTTGTATTATTTTGCGATACCGCCTTTTATGTATGCGCCTGTAGCCGGTTGCCTTCATAACGAAGGTCTTACGTGTAATGACGGCGGATGGAAACGTGTGATTGTAGAGAAGCCGTTTGGGCATGATTATAATAGTGCCATTGATCTGAATAAAGAACTTCTCCGGTATTTTGAAGAAGAACAAATATACCGAATTGATCATTATTTAGGAAAAGAAACCGTACAGAATATTTTGGTTACGCGTTTTTCAAATGGTATTTTCGAACCCTTATGGAATCGGAATTATGTTGAATATGTGGAGATTACTTCTTCAGAATCGATAGGGGTCGGTTCGCGTGCCGGATATTATGAAACGGCAGGGGCCTTACGTGATATGATACAGAACCATATGTTGCAATTGTTGGGTATTGTTGCTATGGAGCCTCCTGTTTCGTCGGACGCTGATGCCATACGAAATGAGATGTTAAAAGTGTTCCAGTCTCTGCGAAAAATGACAAAAGAAGAGGTACCTGATCATGTGGTACGCGGACAGTATATATCATCCATGGTGAGAGGCGCTGTTATGCCGGCGTATCGTTCGGAGAAAGGTGTTGATCCTGCTTCAAAAACCGAAACGTTTGTGGCGTTGAAATGTTTTATTGATAACTGGCGATGGAGTGGGGTGCCTTTTTATATACGTACCGGAAAGTGCCTGCCGACGCGTGTTACGGAAGTCGTTATTCATTTTCGCCCGAATCCGCATAAGATCTTCGCCCAGAAAAACGGATTGGATAATATCGGAAATAAATTGATTATACGAATCCAACCGGATGAAGGATTGGTGCTTAAGTTCGGAATGAAAGTACCGGGGACAGGTTTCCGGGTGGATCAGGTGAGTATGGATTTTCGTTATTCTTCGCTCAATGAAGAGCATATTCCGGATGCTTACGAGCGATTAATATCGGATTGTATCATGGGCGACGCGACTTTGTTTCAGCGTGGCGATGCGGTGGAAACGACATGGCAGTACGTTCAGCCAATACTTGACGCCTGGGTAGAAAATAAGTCGATTCCGGTTTATGGATACCCTGCCGGTTCCTGGGGGCCGGAGCAGGCGGAAGGTTTGTTGGCTAAAGATGGTTGCGAATGGCGCTATCCGTGTAAGAATCTTACTGCAGACGATTCCTATTGCGAATTATAACAATGGAAATAAAAGTATACAAAACAGCTGAAGAAGCTTGTGGGCAATTGGCTTGGTTGCTGTCGGAGATGGCTTCAAAAGGACAATTAACTGCTGATTCCGACTCGCAAAACCGATTTGTAAATATTGCCTTATCGGGAGGGTCGACACCGAAATTACTGTTTCGCATCATGGCGGAACAATATCGGGAGACGGATTGGTCTGTGATGCATTTTTTCTGGGTGGATGAACGAATGGTACCGTGGGAAGATCCGGACAGTAATTTCGGAGAGTTCTATCGTATTTTGGTTTCTGCGGGTGTTATACCTGAAACATCTTTGTTTCCAATCCGGTTCAACAAAAACGAAGCGTTGGCTTTGTCCGAAACGGATGATGCCATTCGAACGAATGTGCCATTCGTAAGCGAATTTCCACGTTTTGACCTCATCATACTTGGAATAGGTGAAGATGGACATACCGCTTCCATCTTTCCCGGCAATCTGGACTCGTTCGATAGTCCGGAGATTGTAGAAATAGCTGTTCATCCGCAAACGAAACAACATCGTATTACCTTGACGGGGAAAACAATCAATCATGCGGAGAATATCGTTTTTCTTTGCACCGGATCCGGAAAGAAAAACGTTTTAAATGAGGTTATAAATAAGAAAAACCCGCTACTCCCCGCAACTCATGTATTGCCGTTAAATGGTAATCTGATGTTTTATATAGACGAAGAGGCAATTTGAAAATATTGACACGCCGGGCATAGACAGCTATTAGACAAAATTTCTCTATTGCATTGTCGTGATCATTCATTCCCCCATTCTTCTCTGAAAACATATTCCACTTATGTAATCACTTTTCTCGTAATGGTGTATAAAAATATTTTTGACTTTATGTAATTTTTAATTTGTTTGGTCGACTAATGTAAGAAAAGAGCTCAAAAAATGGATAAAAGTGAACTGGAGAAGAGATTTATAGAAATGGTGAAGCAAAACGAACGTTTGATTTACAAAGTCTGTTCGTTTTATGCGTCGGATGATGAGCCGCTGAGCGATTTGTATCAGGACGTGGTGTGTAATCTGTGGCTTGCTTACCCGAAGTTCAGAGGTGAGAGTAGTGTTTCTACCTGGATGTATCGGATTGCGCTTAACACATGTATTTCTAATTTCAGGAAGAAAAAACGTACTCCTCAAAATACGGATTTATCTCAAATACAAGACGCTTTTATTCAACCGGAAGATCTGACCGGAGAAATCAGGGAAATGTACCGTCTTATTCATCAGTTGAAAAATCTGGAACGCGCGATTATTCTGCTTTATCTGGAAGAAAAAAGTTATCAGGAAATAGCAGATATTACCGGATTATCGCTGAGCAATGTGGCGGTCAAGTTAAAGCGTATCAAAGAGAAATTAGTAAAAATGTCGAATCAGTAAAAATTAAAATTATGGAACTTGGACAATTAAAAGAAATATGGACATCGTTGGATAACAGAATGCAACAACAAGAGGGGCTCAGGTTGACGCTCATAAAGGAAATGCTTCTCAGTAAGTCGGATAGGGCATTGAGCCGGCTGATAAATTACGGATATTTCGGAATCATTTTAGGGTTTATATCTATACCGATAAGTTTTTGGATATATACTGTGTCTTTATCTCTTGGAATTTTGTTCCGAATAATTGCTTCTGTTATTGTTATTTATTTAACATTTCATCTTATCGTTGGGATATTTCAATTGATAAAATTACATCAGGTGAATTTTTCAAATCCGGTAAAGAGCAATATTTATATTGTCGAAAAACTGAATATTTTCAATAAGCGCTATTTAATGGGTAGTTATGTCTTTGCACTTCTGATCATTTTTGCTGCAATATCGCTTACATTTTTTTCTAGAAATATTGAGTACTGGAGATGGGGTATATTGATTGCACTTGTTTTTGCCGGCGTTATTGGTTTTTTCTGGGAATACAAGCGCATCTACCGCCGTAATTTTAATTCTATTCTTAAAAGCCTTGATGAATTGAAAGAACTCGAAGAGCCGGAAAACATACAATCATAAGAGAAATCTTTAGATTAGAAGAATAATCATGTATATTTGCATCCTAAAAATGCAAATATACATGTCTATCGAGCAATATCTTTTTCAGATTATTTTATCAGCAGTTGTTATTATACTGTTGCCCGTATCAAGGTATATAACCCGTAAAATCGTATCCAAATATGGTCGCCTTGTACAGATGCAGGATATCCGTATAGAACAGGTTAAGCGTATATTATCTATTTTGCTGAATATCACGTTCCTGTTTATGATCGCGATTATATGGGGTGTAAATCCGAATAATCTGTTGTTGAGCCTGTCTTCCATTTTTGCTATTATCGGGGTTGCGATGTTTGCCCAATGGTCTATGCTGAGCAATATTACTGCAGGATTAATCATGTTTTTTACAGCTCCTTTCCGGATCGGGGATCGCATTCATATCATCGACAAAGATTATCCGATTATAGCAACGATAGAAAGCATCCAGACCTTTTATACACATATAAGGACAGATGATAATGAGTTGATTGTCATGCCGAACAATTTGTTTTTGCAAAAGATTGTCTCTATAAAGAAAGATGACTATTGAAACATTACTGTAGTTATTTAAATATCCCTAATCTTTTTGGCTATATTGAGATGGTAATCGTGTGAATACCAGCAGAACCAATTGTTTGTTCCTCAGTTTTTCCATTTATTCCATTAAAAATAATTAGTTTATCGGGTCCTGTTGTCTGGCATGTGATTGTCCATCCTCCGGCGTTTTCTTTTATATTCAGGATATCTGAGGTATTGGTATTTAACATAGCTCCGACTTTATCTTTGCATCGGATCGTTGTTATATGATAGCGTTCTGCCTCAACTGTAAAATTCCGGTTATTCAATATGAAATGCGCAGTTTGGGAATTTAAATCGCTTTTCCAGTCAACATTTAATAAGTATAGCGTCCTGAAACTTTCCGAATCCCATACGGAAAAATCTATATGTTCAGAGGCTTTAATCCACCCTTTTTCGTATTCTCCGGAAACGATATCTGAAGCAATGGCTTTCATATCTTCGATATACTGCACCCTGATCATGTCGTCGGCAGGATAAACATTTTCGGGATAATAAATAATGGAGCCTTTACCCAAGGGGATTGTCGTTTTATTCCTGTACATTTTATAATCTGCACCTAACAGCATGGTTATTACCGTATCATCTTCCGGGAATTTTACCGGCAGGTTGGGTTGCAGTTCACTATTCAGGTGTGCCGCGCTGAGAAGGAGAATTCCGCCTTGTTCAACAAATTTCTTGATACGGATAAAATCAGCATTTTTAAAAGTATTCCATCCTAAGAATATTAGTGCCTTATATTGACTCATCACTTCATTTGAGGCCTCAATCGGAAGGATATCAACCGGCCCGTATGGCGTTGAGGTAAATAATCCGTTGGTACTGCAGTAATCAATGCGGTTTTCCGGGTAAAACACATTCAACAAGTCAAAGCTTTCCGTGGCCTTGTTAAAAGCCCATTTGTCGCCATCCTGCGACCAGATTGACGTACGTCCGAATGATTTCCATGCATCATTACGCCCTTGTATAACTGCAATTTTCGTAGTTAAATCGCCTTTGCGGGAATGCGTTTGTATATAATCCAGTATTTGGTGCTGTGCATACAAATGTTCTTTGCCAGCTTGTGTATACCTGTCGTTGGCATACTCGTCTGTCCACAAACCTTCCTCCGTGTTGATATGGGAAGAGCCGTGTATGTAAGCCACAGCCAGGGATAAGTAGAAACGTAATGAATGTTTAGGGTCGGTAAAGGGTTTCGAGCCCCACTGAACAGCATGTAATGAGCCGAAATCTGTTTTATTATAGGCTCTTGATGCACCTCTCAACGATGACATAATAACATCTTCCGGTCCATACATTTGTTCGGCCCCCAGCCAATCATATCCGGCCTGATACAGGTAACGGAACATTGTTGAAGGGCCTGTATGACGCGTACTTTCTCCCCGTGAATAGCTCAGGTTTGCAACCAGTTTGTCTGCTCCGTCAGCCATATCTTTTACGCCAAACGGATCGTAATGTATAAAAATGCCGTGATCGGTATAGATCGGCCTGTGTTTCGCAAATATACCACCATACGGTCTTGTACGGGCTGCCATATCAGAATGCAGACCGTTATATTTAAAGTGTTGCCAGTAATAATATCCGCCATCGTTCTCATGCGCCTGCTTCCCTCTGAATACCGGCGATTGAAGAGAGGTCAGTGACGGATTAATCCTTGCCGCTGCAAGCGTACGCCCTTCTACCTGCCATGCATAAGGGATATTCATTTTATTGAGTATATCGGTGTAATGCCCGATAATATTCTCATCTGTGATTCTTACACCACTCCATTGATAAGATGGTCTGAACTGATACCAGTTTCCGATGCGGTTCCGGATATACCATTTGAAGAACGGATCGTATGATTCGTATTCTTTATCAATATGAACTTCATCCCCGGACGATAAATACACATAATCTTTTTCTTTCACAACGATTTGTTCAATTATTCCGGTCTTTTCGACTGAACCGTCTAAGACCTCTACCGGAATTTGTGTACCGGCTTTCAGGGTAGCAAACCGAATAGCGTGTAAACCGGTTTCTTTGAAAGTCAGCTGTTTGTCTATCAGGCTTATATCCGGGCTGGTAGTTGAAAAATTTAATGTGATATCCGGTTTATTCGTTTCGATCAATAGGGCTGTCGTATCTCCTACGCTAACGAAACGTGGTATGGAAACGATCTCAAATACCTGTGCGCTTTCTTCCAGTAATTGCAATGAATGCAGTTCATACGGAAAAGCGGCACGATGCGGTTCTTTTTCCAGTGTCAGTTCTAATTTTCCCGTTCCGGTCATATTGTCCGGCAATGTAATATAAAAATCCGCAATATCCGAAGCCCTGTCGAATATATTACCTTCGAAAACGGTTATTCCTTTAAATGTTAATTTCCATTTGGGCCAGCTGCGGGTCGCCAGATTAATACCAACCCAGTAATTATACGAATCCGGCTTATTTTCGTTCTGAATAAACGGCGAAGTAAAGATATTTCTGTTATCAACATAAAATTGCGGGGCTTCCACCCAGCATTCGCCACTGAACTTTGTGCCACCAACTCTCACTAAAATTGCCGTAACATCTTCCGGCAATTTTATATTTCTCTTCAATATCCTGAAATTTCCACTACCCTCGGGAATCGGTATATAAACAACTGAATCGGGTTTATCATAGATATCGTCCGGATGCCTTCTTTCCTTTTTATTGTATATCTGCAATTCGATTCCGAAATCGCCATCCGGTTGAACTTTCAGGTTCTTACGTCTATAGGCGATTTGCAAGTCAATATTGTTTTTATCAAAGCTTATCCCTGTAATCCGGTTATAAGCATGACGTTCAAAAGGGTCATTATCGCCTTTAAAATAAAGGGAATAATGATCTTTGTAAACATTCAGAGAATCTAAATTGTCATCTATCAGGTATTCCTGCTGCCTGAAAAACTCTTCGCCCCGGGGAGAGAATTTGCCGGGCATTTTGACTCCGCCCACTACACGAAGGGTTCGTCTTACCGGATATTCCTTGTTATCAAAAGTCACATCCTGCACGAATGAGCTTCCCGGTTCTATTTCTACAAGTTTTTGTTCCTTTTCGGAAGGATATAATATGGTTCTTTGTTCTGTTTGCATTTGCGCCCGGACTGACATCACGGTGAATAGGAGAATTGATAAAATAAATCCTGTTTGTTTCATATTGATTAAAAATAATATTACGTACTTTAAAGGATAAATGCAACCTATAAAAAAGCGTTTTCTTTTATTCTGTCAAACGCATTCCGGTAAGATTGAATAAGATCTGTCATAATTTCGTCAACAGTTTCTTCTTTATTGAAAAGCGAAGCGATTTGTCCGATTTCCACTTGTCCTTCCTTGAGATTACCTTCAAATATTCCTTGTTTGGTACGGCCTTTGCCGAGTAAAAGTAGTAATCTTTCGGCCGAGGCTCCATTGTCTTCTGCGCTTTCGACAGCAGTTTTGAATTCACTTTTGGCCAGCCTTGTAGGTGATAATTTTTTTAATAAAAGCTTGGTATCTCCTTCTTCTAAATGGAGGCATAGTTGTTTGAAATTTTCATGTGCCGAACTTTCTTTTGTCAGAGCAAACCGTGTTCCTATTTGAACGCCTTCGGCTCCCAAGGCTTCAACAGCAAGAATTGCTTCTCCGGTTCCAATGCCTCCGGCAGCGATTAAGGGCAATGTTATTGTACGTCTGACAGCAGGGATGAGGCAGAGTGTGGTTGTCTCTTCGCGTCCGTTGTGTCCGCCGGCTTCAAATCCTTCGGCGACAATCGCATCGACTCCTGCTTCTTCGCTTTTTACTGCAAATTGAGAACTGCTTACAACGTGTACGACTTTTATTCCATGATTTTTCAGAAAGCCGGTCCATTTTTTAGGGCTTCCGGCTGAAGTAAAAACGATTTTTATTTTTTCGGATATGATAAGATTCATTACTTTTTCGATTTCCGGGTACATTAGCGGAATATTTACTCCAAAGGGTTTGTCTGTGGCTGCACGGCATTTTCGGATGTGTTCAAGTAATATTTCCGGATGCATGGAGCCGGCTCCGAGTAATCCCAGACCTCCCGCATTGCTAACGGCCGAAGCCAGCTTCCAGCCGCTGCACCAAACCATTCCTCCCTGAATAATGGGGTATTTAATATCAAAAAGTTCACAAATTCTATTCATAATCAGTGCTTTTGTTGGTAGTAGAGAAGCTGTTTTGAAATATTGTTGATATACAGTTTGTTATAATTATAGGCAAAAGTAAGAAAAAAGCAGTATATCTTGTTTATTTGTTTTGTTTTCTTTGATGTTAATGAAAAACGACTTATTTTTGACCACGAATTGTGGTTTTAATGAAGTCTGATAGAACTGATAAAATATGAAATTTCTTTTTATAGTACAGGGTGAAGGACGTGGACATCTGACGCAGGCGATTTCATTATCGGAAATGCTTCGTCGTCATGGGCATGAAGTAGTTGAAGTTCTTGTCGGGAAAAGTACTTCTCGGGATGTTCCGGAGTTTTTTCGTGAACGTATGAAGGTTCACGTTCGTATTTATGATGCTCCGTCGCTTATTTTTAAAAAAGATAAAAAACATATCGATAAATTCAGGACTTTTCTGTATAATTCAAATCCCCAGAAACTACATAGATTTGGGAAGAGTGTGGAGCTTATACATCGGAAGGTTAAAGAACATAAGCCGGATGCGGTTATTAATTTCCATGAAGTACTGCCTGGGATTATGCACCTGCGTTTCAGGGTTGATGTTCCTTTTATTAATATCGGCCACCAATATATGTTGAGGCATCCTGATTATCCGTTTGGGAAAGAGGATACCCAAAATATGCTATTGTTGAGGTTTTATACTTTGTTAAGCGGAATTAGCGCGACGAAGATTCTGGCGCTGTCTTTTTATAAGATGGAAGATTGTCCGCGTGAAAAATTAATTGTTGTGCCTCCTTTGTTACGAAAAGAAGTTTTGGAATTGCATCCATCGGATGGAGATTATATATTGGGCTATATGCTTAATCAGGGCTATGTAAACGAAGTCAGCAAATGGCATGAAGAGCATCCGGATGTTAAGTTGCACTTTTTCTGGGATAAGAAAGATGCTCCGGAAGAGTTGGTTATTGATGATACGCTGACATTACATCGTATAAATGATGAGAAGTTTCTTCATTATATGGAGAAATGTCGCGGTTATATAACAACGGCTGGTTTTGAATCTGTTTGTGAGTCACTGTATATGAATAAACCGGTGATGCTTATACCTGCTCACATGGAGCAGGAGATAAATGCAGCGGATGCGGCATCCATAAATGCTGGTGTCATTGGTGAAAGCTTTGATTTATCTCTTTTATTGGAATACATGCGGCAGGAACGAAATTTTGACCATGCGACGTTTAAAGCATGGGTTGAGTCTGCCGAAGAACGCTTTATAAAAGAGCTGACGACCGGCCTTTGATAAGAGTATTGTAAACCTGAAATATGAATCAAATGAAGAAAAACTCTTTAATCATTCTCTGCTTCCTGCTTGTATCCACACTGCTAAAAGCGCAAGAGCGTACGGTAATAGCCGGTATTCCCGTCAATTACGATGAGGCATTAGTTGGCGACTATAAAGCGACACTTCCGGACCTGTTAGTTCTGCTGAACGGAGAAAAAGTGACTACTGCAGAGCAATGGTATGACAAGCGCCGTCCGGAAATTCTTAGTCTTTTTGAAGAGTATCAATTTGGGAAATGGCCTGTAGAGAAACCGAAACTTCGTTATACTGTGGAGGAAGATTTAGGGTTGGATGGGGATGCCATACGCAAGCAGGTAACCATCTTTTTTTCGCCAAACGATGATGGTCCCAAAGTGGATGTGTTGATTTATATCCCCAAAGATGCGAAAGCTCCAGTGCCTTTGTTGCTTAATCTGAGTTTTTCTGCGAACAATACAACTGTAAATGATCCGGGTATCAAACCGGGCATTGTATGGGACAAACAATCCAAAACGCGTTCCATAGCAACCGGCGAACCGCGCGCAGGTTCCCAAATGAACGATTATATAAAAGCATTCCTTAAGGAAGGATTTGGTTTTGCTACATTGAATTATGTCGATATTGAGCCTGATTTTCCCGGTGGGGTTACTCTTGGGGTGCGTGGGCTATATCTGAAGCCCGGTCAGGAAGAGCCGGCGCTCGACGAGTGGGGGGCTATTTCAGCTTGGGCTTGGGGAGTGAGTCATGTGATTGATTATTTTGAGAAAGATCCGTCAATTAATGCTAAACGGATCGCTATTACCGGCGCTTCACGTTTAGGTAAAACCGTAATGTGGACAGGTGCGCGTGAACCGAGGGTGGCCATGGTGCTGGCAAGTTGTTCGGGAGAGGGTGGTGCAGCCATTAGCCGGCGCGATTTCGGAGAAACGGTTGCTCATTTGACCGAACCAACCCGCTATTCTTATCAGTTCGCTGCCAACTATGGTAATTATGGGGCGGATGTCACCAAACTTCCGGTTGACGCCCACATGTTAGTCGCATTGATTGCGCCGCGTCCATTATTGTTGCAAACCGGCACTACCGATAACTGGTCGGATCCTAAAGGCGAGTTTTGTGCTGCCGTAGAAGCCGGCAAAGTCTATCAGCTGTTGGGTAAGGATAATCTTGGTATCACGGAACTTCCTCCTCCGAATCAGCCCATATACCACACTTTAGGATATTTTATGCATGAAGGCGGGCATGGTACGATTCCTCTTGATTGGGTAGTTTATCTTGAATTTATGAAACGGTACTTGTAATTCAAATTATTCATAGATGAGTCTGAATAATTTTTCCGGATGTAAAATGTCGTTGGCTGTTTCCTGAATCTGCTCCGCAGTTATCTTTTCGATTTTCATAAAGACTTCGGGTAGCATTTCATACCGATTGTAATGAAGGTATGATTTTCCAAGACCGAGAAACAGACTTTCTTTATTGTCGCCGGCTACGCCAAGTTGCCCGATGGCTTGTTTTTTTGCTGCGGCAAGTTGTGTCACTGTCAATTTTTTAGAGCGTAGGAGCGTGATTTCTTTTTCTACAAGCTGCATAGCCTGTTCGCGATTTTTTGGATCCGTGCCGAAATAGATCGAAAAGACTCCGGTATCGGTATATGATGTGATATTGGATTCTACATTATATGCCAAGCCGTGCTTTTCTCTCAGGCTGACATTCAGCCTGCTGTTCATGCCAGGACCTCCCAAGATATTATTTAGCAAAAACAGAGGGTATCTGTTTTCATTGTGTATATCATAAGCATGCCCTCCGATTATAACATGTGACAAATGTGTTTTCTTTTTATTTTGAAAAGTCTTCGCATTTATATTTTGTGGTCTGTTTCTAATGATCGGAGATCTTTGCGAAGGAATTGTATTCATGTATTTTTCCGCGAATTTTATGATTTGCCTGAAATTAGTACGTGACATTGAAAAGAAGACCATATTTTCAGCCACATAAAAACGTTCAAGAAATGATTTTCCGGATACGGAATCAAAAGATTTCAGTGAACGTTTGTTTCCCAATATATGATGTCCGAGTGGATGTCCGTCAAAAAGCAGATTTTCAAAATCGTCGAAAATCAGTTCCGAAGGTGAGTCTTCGTACGACTGTATTTCGTCAATGATGACTTCTCGTTCTTTTTTCAGTTCATTTTCCGGAAACTGCGAGTTTATGATAAGATCCGAGATCAGTTCGGTGGCCCTTTCAAAATCTTTTTCCATGAAGATGGAATAGATAAAAGTGCTTTCTTTCGATGTGTAGGCATTGAGTTCACCTCCAACATTTTCCATGCGGTTGAGGATATGCCACGCTTTACGTTTGTGTGTGCCTTTAAACAATGTATGTTCAACAAAATGGGCCAGTCCGTGTTCATGTTCTCTTTCATCGCGTGCCCCGGCGTTTATTGCAAATCCGCAATAAGCGACATGCGAATCTGTCTGAAGATGTATTATTCTTAGTCCGTTGGAAAGGGTATGGATTTGTGTTGTCATTTAAAATCAGCTTTTATTTCTATGAACTTAAAAAAATCCGAGGCATGGAACTCTCCCGGCCTCGGACTGATAAAAAATTATAAAAACGAAAAACGAAAACTTTTAATCTAGGACTTTGATCCGGATATTTTTAAACCATACGTCATCGCTATGATCTTGAAATCCGATATATCCTTCCCGTTTCGGGCCTCCAAGCTTGGTCATTAATTCGTATGCCAAAGGATATTCTCCTCCCGGATTGAATTTGCTGTTTGCGATCAGTTCTTTCCATTTAGGAGTCCATAAATGATATTCCAACACTGTTTTACCATTTTGTTTATGGAAAACAGTACCCTTAGATACGACGATAGAGCCGGTATTCCATTCGCCGAATGGTTTTGAATTTTGCGGTTTCGCCGGAATCATGTCGTACAATGAGGCCGATTGACGGTTTCCATCTTCTCCTGCTTTTGCGTCTTCATGGTTTTCGTTGTCCAGTATCTGGTATTCAGGACAGGAAATCCATATCGGTTCTCCTTTAATTTCCTGTGCCATATAGAAGACTCCGGAATTGGAAGCTTTAGCCACTTTCCAGTCAAAAGCCAACTCAAAATTTTTGAACTTGTGGGTAAAGATAAGATCACCGCCGTCTTCTTCCTGAGCTTCACCGATACCGCTACCATTAAATTTCATGGCGCCATCGTCAATGGTCCATCTTGCCGGAACTTCATCCTGATTGTAACCTCTCCATCCCTTGAATGATGTTCCGTCAAAAATAACATAAAATCCGTCTTTATCTTTCGAAAAGTCGTCCAGATTGATCGTTGGTTTTTCGATCAGAACGTATGCCGGACTTTCAGCTGTCGCCGGAATTAGTTTTTCATAAGGACCTTCTGCTGTTAATTTCGGATCAACTTTCATTTCTTCTTGAATAGGAGCTTTGTCTTTATCTGCAGTATTGTCGGCTTTCTTTCCTCCGCCGCAAGAGGCAAATACCATCATGCTGACAGCACTTGCTAATAACATTGTTTTCTTCATATTTTCTAAACTGTTTATTAAAGATAGTTTCCTGATTAAATCTAATCAGGAAACTTTTTATTATTCAACTGAATATTTTTCAAAAACATCTTATGGCATTGCCGGAAGTTTCCATCCGTCACGATATTTGTGATTGATGAGTTCTGCGGCAAATTCCTGTGCGTTGACTGGCTTTGTCCAATCTTTGTTGAATGAAGGATGTCCGTCTTTGATGGTAAAACCGTCTTTGATGACAGTTTTAATTGTTTCGCTGGCGCCAATATTCGTAAACTTCATATTCGGACCATCCCAATGTAATATTTTGTTTAGGGCCTGAAGGCGAACAGCTAAAACACCCATTACTACCATTTCGTTGAATGGACCTGCTTCACTGAAATCGGAAGATGTTTTTACGCGGTTAGCCGGGCTTTCTTTACATGCGCGAACCCAATCCATTTCGTGGCTGACAGTTACCCTGCGGCAGACTTTCGGCGAATTAGGCACACGTCCGGATAGTAGCCATGGCTCCCGTCCGTAGCATCCGCAGATCAATGTATCTTTTGTTCCGTGGAATATCGTCAATCCTCCTCCCGGACCCATCAATTCTTTATCCTGAGGAAATCCTTCCGGACGGTCCGGCATCATTCCTCCGTCGTACCAATGTACAACAACTTCTGGCATAGATACTTTAGGCATGTTATCACGTGCGGGGAATGTCAGTTTCGCATGTTGCGCCTGCGGTGCGCAATCGTTTAACAGCAATGTGGAAGAAGCTTCCGCTTTTATCGGATAGCCTAATTTCAATGCTTTAAATGCAGGATGCATGATGTGGCATGCCATATCTCCGAGCGCACCTGTTCCGTATGGCCACCACCCGCGCCAGTTCCATGGGTGATAAATATTATTGAACGGACGCATGGCTGCGGGGCCTGTGAATAAATCCCAGTTTAATGTGGAAGGAACTTTATCGACTTTATCTGGTGTATTCAATCCCTGTGGCCATATCGGACGGTCAGTAGCGCATTCTACTTTCGTTACTTCGCCGATTTCGCCGTTCCAGATCCATTCGCAGATGAGGTTAACGCCTTCAGCTGATGCACCCTGATTACCCATTTGTGTGGCAACCTGATGTTTTTCAGCGAGTTTTGTTAGTAAACGTGATTCGTAAACCGAATGAGTCAACGGTTTTTGAACGTATGTATGTTTTCCTAACGTCATTCCTTCTGCCGCAATAATAGCGTGTGTATGGTCGGCTGTTGCAACGATAACGGCGTCAATGTCTTTACCCATTTCGTCGTACATCTTGCGATAATCCCAGTATTTTTTAGCTGTTTTCAGGCGGTCAAATACCGGTTTCGAATACTTCCAGTCAACGTCGCAAAGAGCCACAATATTTTCAGTACCCTCTACCTCTTTCAGGTTTGCATTACCCATACCACCTATACCTACACAGGCAATATTTAACTTATCAGATGGAGCTGTGTATCCATGACTTTTTCCTAAAATGGAACTGGGAGCAATGGTAAAAGCCGCTGCTGCTGCCGCGCCTCTTTGAAGAAAGTTTCTTCTTGAAATGTTTGTCATAGTAAATGTTGTTTTATGATTAGTATTATATAAAATTAGTTCAATGTAAAAGTCGGTTTAAAAGCTTTTTAATTAGTGTTCTTTCATTCCTTTGCAAATATAAATAAAAAAAGTGAAGATAAGCAATATAACTATATTTTTTTGGCAAATCATGCTTTTTAACACTTATAAAATGAATATCTTTGCAGGCGAAAATATTTACAAACAACCTTTTGAACGTTAAGAAATGAACTGTTTTAGAAATACTTTATGTGGCTTGGTCTTATTGTCCGCAACCACTTTATTGGCTCAGAAAAAACCTGTTGATTATGTGAATCCGTTTATTGGAACGACGAATTATGGGACGACGAATCCGGGAGCGATGTGCCCGCAGGGCTTTATGTCGGTAACGCCTTTTAACGTGATGGGCTCCAAGCTGAATCAGCGTGAAAAGGATGCGGGTTGGTGGTCGACTCCATACGTTAATAATCATCGTTTTCTGACCGGGTTCGCGCATGTGAATTTGAGCGGCGTGGGCTGTCCCGATTTAGGAAGTTTGTTGCTGATGCCGACCACCGGCGAACTGAATGTGGATTATAAAGAATACGGAACAACTTATCAGAATGAAAAAGCATCGCCGGGTTATTACTCGGTGATGCTTGATAAATATAATGTGAAGGCAGAGGTTTCCGCTTCGTTGCGGGTGGGAACGACGCGTTTTACATTTCCCGCAGGACAAAGTCACGTACTTTTGAATCTGGGCGAAGGATTGACCAATGAGACCGGCGCTTTTCTGCGCAAAGTCAGCGAACGCGAAATGGAAGGGATGAAAGTGTTGGGTACCTTCTGTTATACGGCCGACCAGGCTGTGTTTCCTATTTATTTTGTTATCCGCGTTAATAAAACACCCGAAAAATCGGGTTATTGGAAGTTTCAGCGTCCGGGTTATGAGTGGGAAAACGAATGGAATAAAGATGCCGGAAAATATAAGATTTATACCGAATATGAAAAAGAAATCGCAGGCGATGATATCGGCGCGTATTTTACGTTTCATACGACTGAAAACGAATCAATTGAGGTTCAGGTGGGCGTTTCATTTGTCAGCATGGAAAATGCTCGTGCCAACTTAAATATTGAACAGCCGGCATTTGATTTTGACGTGGTGCGTGCCAACGCGCATGAGCAGTGGAATAATGATCTGTCGAAAATCGAAGTCGAAGGAGGTACGGAGGACCAGAAAATAGTATTTTACACCGCTTTGTATCACGCGTTGATACACCCCAATATTTTACAGGATGTAACGGGCGAATACCCGAAAATGGAAAGCGCGGAAATCGGGGTTACAAAAGAAAACCGGTATACGGTTTTTTCGATGTGGGACACATACCGTAATGTGCATCAGTTGATGACGTTGTTGTATCCTGACAGGCAGTTGAATATGATACGTTCGATGATTGACATCTACAATGAACATGGATGGATGCCCAAATGGGAACTGTATCGCCGCGAAACGTACACGATGGAAGGCGATCCCGCGATTCCGATCATTGTAGACTCATGGTTGAAAGGCTTGCGTGATTTTGATGTGGAAACAGCTTACGAAGCGTTTGTCAAATCAGCAACGACACCGGGGCCTCAAAACAAACTCCGTCCGGATAATGATGACTATTTGAAGTATGGTTATGTTCCGTTGCGGGGAAAATTTGACAATTCCGTATCGCATGCGTTGGAATATTACATTGCTGACTGGAATTTAGCGCGTTGGGCTGAGGCATTAGGCAAAAAAGACGACGCCAAAAAATTCTATGAGCGTTCGTTCGGATATAAGCAATATTACTCAAAAGAATACGGCACTTTTCGTCCCATTTTGCCTGATGGCTCATTTCTAACTCCTTTCGATCCGCTTTTAGGCGCCAATTTCGAGCCGAACCCCGGTTTTCACGAGGGTAATGCGTGGAATTATACTTTTGCTGTTCCGCATGATATTCAGGGACTTATCAAGTTGATGGGCGGTCAGAAGAAATTTACGGAAAAACTGCAATCTGTATTCGATAACGGTTATTTTGATGTAACCAATGAACCGGATATTATGTATCCGCACTTGTTTTCACAAATTAAAGGCGAAGAATGGAGAACTCAGAAAATCGTACGGGATTTATTGGCTAAACATTTTACCAATACGACCGGCGGAATCCCGGGTAATGACGATACCGGAACCCTGTCGACATGGGCGTTGCTGAATATGATAGGCTTCTATCCCCATTGTCCCGGAAAACCCGAATATACCGTTACAGCACCCGTCTTTGACAAGGTAACGATACACCTTGGTCCTCAATTCTATAAAAAGGACAAACTTGTCATCAAAACAAATCGCGGAAATGCTGATGATTACAAGATAAAATCATTGACAATCAATGGTAAAGAGGTGAAGCAATTCATCCTTTCGCACGATGAGTTAGTTAACGCGGAAACTGTGATTTATAACTTCTAAGACGATTTTCGGTAAAGCTCTATAGTCTGATGGAATTACATCGGAGGAGGTCCGCCGGGTCCACCAGGACCACCGGGTCCGCCGCGACGCATATCCGACATGCTTGCTCCACCTTTGAAAATACTGAATTTATAAATGAAATGCAGCATGAAATAGCTGTTTAACGTATTGTATTCCGAATATTGGGTATAACTGGATGTCGCTGTATATGAAATATTACTGCGTTGTTGCAGTATATCATATATCTTAAAACGTAAAGTAGCGGCATTACCTTTTAGGAAACTTTTGGAGAGAGAAGCGTTCCATAGCCATTCTTCCTGTTTGTATCCGTCGGCATATCCCGAGTTTGTCGAATAATTGATATCAGTCTCTACTTTAAACTCATAAGGTAAGTAAAGGGTCGTATTGAAACCGCCGCCATAATCGTATGTATTCAAATCGTTCTTGTCATCAATAGAATTTCTTGTGCGTTTGTAGGTGATGTTTCCGTTCAGGCCGAAATCCGCATGATCGGAACGATAGTTAAGGCCAAGACGATCCATGAGTTGTGACCCTTTATTCGTGTTTTTTTCTTTGTCTATATAACTGTTTGTATTTGCGTATGATAAAAACGCCATATTGTTGATCGAGAATTTTTTGTTACGTAACGGGGTGTTGTACATAATACGCGCGTTTGCATTGTAGTTTCCGTTTATGTTTTCGTAAGTAGTTAGTTTTTTTCCGGTACTTTCATCGTATGATGCGAAGCTGACAACATCGTTAATCACATAACCGCCATTTGCAAAGATCATAAATGCCGATTGTTTTTCGCGGTTGAAGTTTTGGAGGCGAACGCGCAAGCTATTTGTATAGATCGGTTTCAGATCCGGATTACCAATTGTTGTATTTAGCGGATCGGAAACGTCTTCTACCGGTGATAACTGCTTCATCGTGGGTTGACTTGTCTGTCCTTCGTACTCAATACGAAGATTTTTTTCGCGCGTGGGGCGGTAATTAAATTGGATTGTCGGAGAGTAATTTACAACGTTACGGCTTGAAGAATAAATCGTTTCGTCGCCAACAAATGTTTCTGTTTTGGCATACGAAGGATCAACATTAAAACCGATCGTATAGTTATATTTACTGCGCTGTGCTTTGAATGCTAAGCTTGCCCGTTGCTCTATTGAATTGTTGCGTGAACTTTGACTGTATGTGGAATCAAGTATATTGTAGTCGCCATTGCTGTCGGGTGTGTAAGCGTATTTCAGCGCTTCCCGTTTGCTACCGCTGTAGCTGTATGACAATTGGATAAAGTTGTTTCGTCCGATAGGTTCAACCCATGAAGCAAATCCGCGATAATTATAGTTCGTGTTATCATAATCAATCTGCTGATCTATCAGATCGTCCGCGCGTCCCGACAGAATATATTTTGTAAGTGAATATTCGTAACTGTCGTTCTTTGTGTCTCCTGCTCCTCCGGATAATGAAACACTCAGGGTACGTCCTTTGTCATTCAGTTTACGGCTGGCTTCCAAGCGCCCTGACGTGTTGTAGCCATGTCCTTGTGAGTCGGAGTTTGAGGTAGAGGTATTAACGGTATCGGAAGCGGTGTTTGATGTATAAGAGTTTCCGGATTCATTTTTGTTCGTATTGCTATAGGAAAAATCCGGAGTGAAAATCACCTGTGTCAGTGTATCCGGTTTCCATACCATACGCATATTGAATCCGGCATTATCAGTTTTTGTATTTGACTTGGCATTCACAAAATCGGTAGTATTGCCTGACGGCAGGATGTTTTCTCTTTCGCTTTTGCTTTCCGCGTCATTGTCTAAGTGAGAATAGCGGGCGTTACCGCCAATCGTAAGTTTGGGGTTGAATTCTTTACTGAAATTAGCGCCGATATTACCAGATTGGGTAACCCCGTTTCCGGCTCCACTGCCGCCGAAGCCCCGCCTTCCGCCACCGCCCATACCACTGAACATTGTTGATGCGAGATCGGAAAAACCCATATTATTGGTGTTGTTTATACCACCAAGAAGAGAGAATTGGTCATTGTTAACAAGCCTGTTGACAGAAAAATTCGCTTCGTATCGCTCTTTACTTCCATATCCGGCAAAAGCATTACCAAATAAGCCCTGTTTCATACCCGGTTTGACCATCAGGTTAATGACTGCTTCTTCATCTCCATCATCAAAGCCTGTCATAAGTGTCATATCGCTTTTCTTATCATAAGTCTGAACTTTGTCAACCATTTTAGCCGGAAGATTTTTAGCAGCGACTTTCGGATCATCAGAGAAGAATTCTTTGCCATCAACAAGAATCTTTTTTATCTGTTTTCCGTTGATTGTAATAGTACCGTCGCTGCTTACTTCAGCGCCCGGCATTTTTTTAATCAGGTCTTCGAGCATGGAACCTTCCGCTACTTTGTATGAGTCCGCGTTATACTCAACCGTATCTTCCTTAACAGTGATTTCAACGGCTTTAGCTGTGACTGTGGCTTCGCCCAGAAGAATGCTGTTTTCGTCTACTTCTATTTTACCGACATTGATGCTTTCTGAACGGCCGGTAATTTGTAAAGGTTGATATATCGGCTCATATCCAACATATGAAACATGCAAAAGATAAGTTCCGGGGATGACATTCTTTATAGAGAAACCACCATTATTCCCAGTCGCGACTCCGGCTTTCATCGTACTATCCCTGCTCGAAAGTAATCTCACATTAGCCGCTTCGATCGGGTCATTACTTGTTCTCTCAACAACACTTCCTTTTATTTCCACTTTGTTATGTTGTGCCTTCGCAGGCATAGATAATAAGGTAAAAAGGCTAATACCTATTAAAACCAACCAATACTTCTTCTCCATAAAAAAAATAATATTTATGGGAATAGACAAGGGATTAGATGGAACGTTTAATTGCCGGGCACTTGTTTAAGATTTATTAACGCGGCATGTTCGCATGAATTGATAGCGTTTTTTTTGTGTAAATAATTAACTGTCAACTGTCAATTGTAATTAAATCGATGCCTTGAGTCCTTTGATAACCGTATTGGTAAATCCGGCTTCTTCCATCGCATTCAGTCCTTTGATGGTAATACCTCCGGGTGTGGTCACTTTATCAATTTCGGCTTCCGGATGACTTTTGTTTGTTTCGAGCAGGGTGACCGCGCCTCTCAGTGTCTGTAATTCTATTTTCTTTGCGAGTTCCGGACTGAGTCCGAGTTCAACCGCTCCTTCGACGGCTGCCCGTATATATCTGAAAGCATAAGCTATACCACATGAAGCAAGAGCTGTTCCGGCTCCGATAAGCCGTTCTTCGATAATAATCGTAAGTCCGAGTTCATCGAATATTTTTTTTATGATATCTGTTTGTTCTTGTGTCGCGTTATATACGGAAACGAAATTGACGCTTTCTTTTACTTCAATAGCGGTGTTAGGTATAATCCGGAAAATGGCAGGTAATTCATCCCCCTCTTTTTTCAGAAATTGACATAGTTGGTCGAATTCGACTCCGGCCGCGATGGACACAAATATCTGGCGTTTATAATCCAAGGCTTCTTTAATTCCGTCTATCGCCGCTTCAATAAACCAGGGCTTGACGGCGACGATGACAATGTCCGCGTCTTTTATCGCTTCTATGTTATCTGTGGTAACATGAATGGCCGCGTTCGCTTCTTTGATTTTATTTAATCTTTCAGGTAGAAGGTCAGTGCAGTATATTTCTAATGAATTGATTATTTCACTATTTCCTAAGCCTCGTGCAATAGCGCTTCCTATGTTTCCCGCGCCAATAATAGTAAGTTTCATAATTTCATTTCAATTTTTTAATGGACTTCATGCGGCAAAGGTAATTGATTTTTTTCTTAGTTTCTGCTGGAATATGCGTTTATAATTTTATCTTTGCAACCAACATCATTATAAATTTTGAAAGAACATTAAATTATGAAGAGAGGACTTATTGCCGGAATCTTGTTGCTGGGCGGTTTTATCTCAATGAACGCACAGGATAACGATAACTATAATGGCTATGAATTTACGACCGTAAAAGAGCTTAAAATTACACCCGTAAAAAATCAAAATCGTTCCGGTACATGCTGGTCTTTTTCCGGTGTAGCAATGATTGAAGCTGAATTGTTGCGTATGGGAAAGGGAGAGTATGATCTGTCGGAAATGTTTATTGTAAATAAATCATATATAGACAAAGCGGACAAATATGTACGCTTGCATGGATTTCTTAATTATGCGCAGGGTGGGGCGTTTGGTGATGTATTGTATGCGTTCAAGCATTACGGAGCCGTACCGGGAGAGGTTTATCGCGGACTTAATTATGATGAAACGATTCATGTTCATGGAGAAATGGAGCAGGCTTCTTTCGCATTTGTAAAAGCCATTGCTGCTAATCCGAACGGAAAATTATCACCGGTGTGGAAAGATGCTCATAAGGCTATCATCGAGTCTTATTTGGGAAAAATACCGGAAAAGTTCACTTACAAAGGGAAGGAGTATACTCCCGAAAGTTTCGGTCAATCGTTAGGGTTGAATATAGATGATTATGTTTCTCTTACGTCCTATACGCATGAACCGTTTTATTCTTCATTTGTCCTGGAAATACAAGATAACTGGCGTTGGGAACAGTCATATAATCTGCCGTTGAATGAATTGATGCAGGTGTTTGAGAGTGCGATTAACACAGGTTACACAGTCGCATGGGGGGCGGATGTTAGTGAAAAAGGTTTTACGAGAGATGGAATTGCCGTGATGCCGGATATTGAATATCAGGTAACAAAAGGATCCGATCAGGAGCAATGGGTAGGGTTAAGCACTAAGGAAAAAGATGACAAAATAAAAAAACTTGTCGAAAAACCCTGCAAGGAGATTGAAGTAACACAGGAGATGCGCCAGAAAGGGTATGACAATTATGAGACCACAGATGATCACGGAATGCTTATTTATGGTATGGCCAAAGATCAGACAGGAAAAAATTACTACATGGTTAAAAATTCGTGGGGTACGGACAATAAGTACCAGGGTACATGGTATGCGTCAGAAGCATTTGTCGCATACAAAACTATGAATATCGTTGTCCACAAGGACGCTCTTCCTAAGGCAATAAAAGGTAAATTAGGTATTAAGTAGTAGTATGGAATCATTATTGGAACAATCGGATGTCGCCCGCCAGAAAGGGCGTCGCTGGCGGAAAATAAGAAATATTATTTTTCTGGTTTTATTTTTCGGATTTATTATTTGGGGGGCGATAAGGTATTATTATCCTTTTGCAGAAGGGGTTAAATCCGGCAAATTGAATTATGTAGTTTATAAGGGTTTGGTTTTCAAAACATACGAAGGAAAATTGATTCAATCGGGAATTAAATCTTCGCAAGAAGGAGGTATACAATCCAATGAATTTGTTTTCTCCGTAGCAGAGAAAGATGTTGCGGAAAAGCTGATGCACGCAGGTGGTAAGACGGTGGAACTTCACTATACCGAATATTTCGGAGCGATACCGTGGCGCGGATATTCCCGTTATGTAGTAGATAAGATTGTCAGCATATCGGATGAAAAAGAATCTACCGAAATTGAAGAAGTTTCCGGAGATTCAATGGAGTTATGAGCGAAAGGTAAACCGGGTACACGCGGTTGACGGTTAGTTGTAAAAAAAATATCAAATATGTTTCGAATAGGATGTCATTTATCCGTATCTAAAGGTTATGAGGCAATGGCCAAAGACGCATTGTCTATTGGTGCGAATACGTTTCAGTTTTTTACGCGAAATCCTCGTGGCGGAAGCGCAAAGGCTATTGATGAAAAAGATATTGAAAAGTTTCTGATAATAGCCAAAGAAAACGACCTGGCCCTTTTTCTTGCACATGCTCCGTATACAATGAATGTATGTGCGGCCGATGCCGGTATCCGCAAATTTGCTCGTGAGATGATGGTTGATGATCTGCAACGGATGGAATATCTTCCGGGAAGTCTATATAATTTTCATCCCGGAAGCCATGTGCAACAAGGGGTGGAAGTTGGTACGCAGCTTATTATAGATGCATTGAATAGCGCCCTGATGCCGGAACAGACAACAACTGTATTGCTCGAAACGATGGCCGGCAAAGGGAGTGAGATTGGTCGTTCATTTGAGGAGTTGCGTGCTATCATAGACGGAGTGAAGTTGCAGGATAAAATGGGGGTTTGCATGGATACATGCCATATTTATGACGCCGGATATGATATCGTAAATAATCTGGATGGAGTGCTTGATGAGTTTGATCGTATTGTAGGTCTGGGACGACTGAAGGCTATACATCTTAATGACAGCAAAAATCCGTTTGAAAGTCATAAAGATCGTCATGAGATAATCGGAAATGGTTCTCTCGGGATCAAAACACTTACAAATGTAATCAATCATCCTCAATTAAAACACTTACCATTCTATCTTGAGACACCCAATGAACTTCCCGGTTACGCGGAAGAAATAAAATTGCTGAAAAGCCTCTATAAATAAGTTTTCAAACAGTTTACATAACGGAAATAAGAGTAAAAAAAGTTCTTCGAAGTTTAGTTTTGACTTCGGAGGACTTTTTTTTATGAGCAACTGTATTTCTGCGATGTGTTTTTGGGCGAAATAAAAATATTTTTTTGTTTTGCTCTCAATTTTCGTTACATTTGCGAAGATATTTTATTGGAATATGAAGAAAATAAACATCCTTACTATTGCCTTGTTAGCCTATTTGCTTATAATGAGTTATATAGGGTGGCCCGGACGGAACAATAATATGAATTACACAGAATATTTTATTGTGATCGGAGTTTCTGTGGTTGTTATATTTCTGTTAAGGTTTTTGCGTATCAGGCTATTGAAAATGAGGGATAAACAAAAAGAAGATAAACAGATGTAAAATGCGTTATACGAACTTTTATCCGTCTTCCGGTTTGTATCATGTCTCACTGCCCTTGTTGATGGGTACGCGGTTGGACGCTTTGTTGTTCGGTGATGACAGAGAACAATTAGAGATCGTATGGGATGATGTGGAAACGGAATTGAAACGTATAGAAAAGATGTTGAATCGATTTAATCCGGAAAGTGAAGTAGCGAAAGTAAACAGTGATGCTCAGTTTTCATCGGTTCAGTTGTCGGATGAATTATGGAATATCCTGCTTAATTGCCGTAGATATTATGAATTGACGGACGGTTGTTTTGATATTACATTGTCGGATTTCAATAAAATCATTCTAATGGAAGAATCCCGTAGCATTCTTTTTGATAAATACGGGATGGCGCTTGATTTTGGTGGATATGCCAAAGGGTATGCTTTGCAGTGTGTGCGTAAACGTTTTGATGAAGCGGGAATAAAACGTGCGTTGATTAACTTTGGGAATAGCTCGATTCTGGCTTTGGGTACGCATCCTTTTGGAGATAGCTGGCCGATCGGAATTGAAGATCCTTTTAATGGAGTTGCTTTGGTTACAATTCCTCTTGCTGATACGTCAATGTCTGTTTCCGGAAATACGCCATCAAACAAGCAGCATATTATTAATCCGGAAACTTCCGGATTCGTGGCCGGAGAAGGGATGGTCGCTATTGTTTCCGATGACCCCGTAGATGCGGAAGTGTTGACGACAGCATGGATTGCTTCCGGTAAAGAAGAACTTCCGGATTGGATGGTAAAATTTAGTTTGAAAAACACATATAAAATACGATGACAAAAGATTTTGATTTTGGTAATTTTAATCGGCGAGATTTTTTTAAGGCGCTGAGTGGTAGTGGTTTAGTATTGATGTTTCCTTGGCTGCAATCATGTACTAAAGAAGTGTCTGATGCCGTCTCCGGCGAAAAAGTACATATTGGGCTTATTGGTACGGGTTCGCGTGGTATGTATCATTTGAATAATTTGTTGAATATACCGCAGGCGGAAATTGTAGCCTTATGTGATGATTATGAACCACATTTACAGCAAGCGGCTGCGTTGTATCCGAAGGCAAAGCTGTATGATGATTACTGTAAACTGCTTGAAGATAAAAATGTTCAGGCTGTTATAATAACAACACCGTTGAATGAGCACGAGCGTATGACAATCGACGCGCTTTCAGTCGGAAAACATGTTTTTTGTGAGAAATCAATGGCGTTGACCCTTAGTGGTTGCCGTAGGATCTATGATGCTTACAAGAAATCCGGGAAAGTGCTTTATATAGGACAGCAGCGACTGTTTGATCCGAAATATATCCGTGCGATGGGTATGATACATGATGGTCGGATCGGAACGATCACAGGTATGCGTGCGTATTGGTATCGGAATAATGATTGGCGACGCCCTGTTCCGTCGCCCGAATTGGAACGTAGAATAAACTGGCGACTTTATCGTGATTCGTCTGCCGGATTGGTGACGGAACTTGCTGCGCATCAATTGCAGGTCGGCGACTGGGCACTGGGTATGCGTCCGGAAAGTGTTATGGGGTATGGTGATATTGTTTACTGGAAGGATGGGCGTGAAGTTTATGATAATATAAGTCTTATCTATCATTACCCCAACGGAGTAAAAATGTCGTATGAATCTATTATCTCCAATAAATTTTTAGGATTGGAAGAGTTGATATTAGGCGATAAGGGAACAATGGAATTAGAAAAGGGGAAATATTATTTTGAGGAAGCGAAACCGGCCCCGGGCATTCTGCAACTTATCAATCAGATAGAACATAAAGTTTTCGATCATGTGGCATTTGCCGGTCCGAGCTGGGTGCCGGAAACAGCATCGATTAATAAGGGATACTATGTTACCGATAATGTCAATGTTACGAGTGGAGCGTCATCAGTGGGCGCGGTAGGCGATGGTTCGATAGAATTGCTTACCGCATTCTGTAATTCGTCAATCACTGGGCAGCTTAATGAAACATTGCTGACAGAAGCGTATTACTCGTCTGTATATGCATTACTCGGTTTGCAGGCAATGGAGGAAAAACGCATTGTAAGTTTCCCAAAAGAACTGGAAATTTAATTAAGTGTGCTTTTTAGCAGTAAATTTAAGATGTATACATGAAAAATAAAGAAATGAAAGATCTCCATATATCTGCCAAACGGCAAAAAAACGAATTGAAATGGCTTGTTACCTGTTTTTTTATAGCTATTCTGATAAACGTTTTTTCTATCATAATGTATGAAACACCCTGGTCGGAAGTTTTTACACAATTTCTGTGGGTTCTTGTTATTGCATGTGTTTTATATGCCCTTTCTATCGCTTTGCGAGTTGCAATCTATTTGATAAAGCGTTTGTTTTGAAAGCCGGCTTGTTTTTCTCTGTATAATTCCGAAATTCGATGGCAGGACTATACGTACACATTCCCTTTTGTGTAAAACGTTGTATTTATTGCGACTTTTATTCCAATATCGATATGGGTTATAAAGAGGCTTATATCGATGCGTTGTTGTATGAAATGGATATCCGCCGTGATTACTTGCAGGGAGAGATTGTCGAAACCATCTATTTCGGAGGAGGTACTCCTTCTCAGTTGCGACCACGGGATCTGGAGAAGCTGTTGGATGGAATTTATCGTATATTTCCTGTTTCGGGTCATCCTGAAATAACTCTTGAAGCGAATCCGGATGACTTGTCTGACGGTTATGTTTCATCCTTAAAAACCCTCCCTTTCAACCGTGTCAGTATTGGTGTACAAAGTTTTGATGACGGCGAACTTCGTTTATTAAATCGCAGACATACGGCTCAGGAGGCGTTTCGCGCGGTTGCCCGATGTAAAGAAGCGGGGCTGGCGAATATTAGTATAGATTTAATGTACGGATTACCGGAGCAGACGATGGAGATCTGGTTGCATACCATAAGTAAAGCTTTAGAGCTTGATGTTTCACATATATCCGCTTATAATCTAACATACGAAGAAGGAACAGCTATCTATAAAATGATGGAATCCGGAATACTGAAGCCTGTTGGAGATGAATTGTGCGAGCAGTTTTTCCGTATACTGACAGAGAAGCTTACAAGCGCAGGTTTTATTCATTATGAGATCTCTAATTTTGCCCTACGTTCGGAATCTTATCCTGATGGACGGATATCGCTTCATAATTCCTCTTACTGGAATGGCAGTCATTACCTTGGACTTGGCCCGTCCGCTCATTCTTATGGTGGAAAGAGCCGTTCCTGGAATGTCTCCTCTATATCCGGCTATATGAAAGCGATAGACGACAGATCCGAAGAATTATATGAAACAGAAATACTTGATGAGCGTGCGCGATATAATGATTTTATAATAACGCGTATGCGGACTATGTGGGGGGTCTCATTAGGCGAACTTCGGCGGGAGTTCGGAGAAGAGCGTGAACGCTATTTTTTAGAAAAATCTGAAAGGTTTATATGTTTTAATATGTTAAAAAAACAAGGCGAATTTGTTAAAGTCACCTCTGAGGGAATTTTCGTTTCGGATGCAATTATGCGCGAATTGATAGCTCTTTAAGGGGTTCTTGTACGAAATTGTGATTTTCGAGGACGAAACTCCCGAAATTTTGTATATCTTTTGTTTTGCCATATGAAAAAAAGCATTTATATTTGCCCCGCTAAATGTTTAGAGACGTGCCAAATTTATATATAATATCCGGATGCAATGGTGCAGGTAAAACAACAGCTTCCTATACTATATTACCGGAAATGTTGCACTGCAAAGAGTTTGTGAATTCAGACGAGATAGCAAAGGGGCTATCGCCATTTAATGCCAATACAATGGCAGTTGCGGTAGAGGCCAGCAGGATTATGTATAAACGTATCAGAGAGCTGATCGGAGTGGCTGAGACATTTGCTTTGGAGACTACTTTAGCAAGCAGATCAATTGCCAACTTAGTCAAAGATGCACAGTCAAAAGGTTATTATGTTACCTTGCTTTATTTCTGGTTAAATACTCCGGATCTTGCAGTCGAAAGAGTGAAGAACAGAGTAGCGGCAGGAGGGCATAATGTTAGCGAACCTACAGTACGTCGGCGTTATCGTGCAGGAATCATGAATTTGTTTGATTTATATATGCCGATATGCGATTACTGGATGATTACTGATAATTCACTGTCACCGATGGAGGTTATAGCCAAAGGTTCCAGGAATGGAGAAAGAGATGTTTGTAATGCAATTGTTTATGATAAACTGAAAAATTATGAATGAACGTGAACTTCGTAAGTTTGAAGAGATTATTGTTAAGGGCGCGCATTTGGCGTTCCAGCGTTTGGTAAAGGAGCGTAAAAAGTCAGACGGTGAGCTTGTATTTGCTCGTAATGGACGTGTTTTTAAAGTAAAGGCTTCCGAATTAGAATAAATCTTCAATACATAGAGCGTAATTGAGAGAGGGGTTTGAATAAAATTCCTCTTTTTTTTGTGAAATTTCTTAAGGTTCATTGAGTCATTGCCTCCCGGTTTGTATTATCTTTAATTGAAGTTGAAGATGGCTACGCTTCGGAACTGAAGCAGGTGTAAATAAAAATGAATTTTCATTTGCACTTCTCTCAGCTTGCATTATCTTTGCACTCGTTAAACTTTTAAATTTGGAAAATTTATGTTGAAGGAAATATTGGCAGTATCGGGTAAATCGGGTTTGTATAGATTAGTATCAAGGGGTAAGAATTTATTAATAATCGAATCTTTGGCGGATAAAAAACGAGTTCCTGCCTATGCGCGCGATAAAGTAATTTCTCTTGGTGATATATCTATTTATACGGATGAGGACGAGGTGTCTATCCACGAAGTCTTAACGTCTATAAAAGAAAAGGAAGGCGGTAAGTCAATTTCGATAGATTTGTCGAAAGCGGAAGCGGACGAATTGCGCAATTATTTAGCAGAAGTACTTCCGAACTTTGATCGCGAGCGTGTTTATCCGAGCGATATCAAAAAACTACTGAGATGGTATGACATTCTAATTGCTGATGGCATTACGGATTTTTCTAAGAAAGAAGACGAAGAAACCGTTGAGAATGTTGATGAAGAAAAAGAAGAAGTGGCTGAATCTTCAGAAGAAGGAAAAGAGAAAAAGGCGCCGAAAGCGAAAGCTGCGTCAAAAACAACAAAAGCGGCTTCTGCTAAACGCAAAGAAGGCTCTATGACTGCAGCGTCATCAAAAGCGACAAAAGCAAAACCAACCACTAAAACTGTTGCTCCTAAGAAAAGTACTGTAGGTGCTAAACGCGGAAGTTAACATCTTTTGAAATAGTGGTTTCCGATAAAACAAAACAGAGATACTCCGATTCAGAGCATCCCTGTTTTGTTTTATAAGACATTGTCCAAAGTTTTGTGTAAATGAAAACAAGCGATCATTCGATTTTTACTCTACGGTCAAGTTTTTGTCTTTTGGATAACGGACTTTGTAAAGTAGGTCAAATTCGGTCTTTTGCGTAGGCGGGAGGGTGAACTTCCATTTTATTTCGCCTGTTTCTTTATTCAAAATACCGTTACTTAACTTTTCCGGTATTACTTCAATTTCCGAAACCGTTGAAACAGGAATTTGGTCGAGTAAAACCATTGAAATGGGCTGACGTTTGTTGTTGCGAATGGAAATTTTCCAATCACGAGTGACCTCCGCTTTTGACGAAAGAAATTTTGTTTGTGTAAATTCTTTCGATTTTTCTCGTTTTACAACAATACTTTTATCCCTGCCAAGCGAAATGTTCAGCGTATCGCTCATATAGCGCACATCGAGAATCGTTTTGCCCACAAACGTATTTTCAAAAAATATATTTGCCTCGCCTTCGAGCAGATTATACTGTTCCCAATCAACGATATTCGCTAAAAGAAATGCGTCCTTGTCTGCTTTGGGAACGCAATAATACTCGTATTCGGTAGGTAGCGCGTAGTGTTCCATTTCTACAACCGTAGTTTGGTTTTCCGAATCGATTGTATAAGGTGTTTTTATTTCAAATTCTACCGAAGTTGTATTTTCTACTTGAGCAACAGGAATGGGAACCGCTTTTGGTTTGGCTTCTGACTGTATGGAACCTGTGCCACGAATTGTTATTGCTCCTGATAAATCACTTTTCTTTTGCGTTCCATGACCAACAACAACAACAACTTCTTCTAATGCCATGACACTTTCTTCTAAGCGGATATTAATCTGGTTACTGCTAATCGGTAGTATTTGAGTATCAAAACCAATATATGCGATTTGCAAATTGCCACCACCTGCGGGAATTGCAAGTGAATATTTTCCATCTAAATCGGTGACGGTACCAATGGTTGTACCTTTAATCATTACAGATGCACCCGGGAGTGGCTCTCCGTTGCTATCTGTTACAACACCCGAAACGGTATTGGATAAATCGTTGTTGCCAACATCATATCGTGGCGGTTTTGTCCAATAATCCAGTGTATAAGTTTTCAATTTTGGTGCGACAGAACCGAGTCGCGGATTGGCGGAAGAAATCCGTAATTTTACATTTTTCCATTCTTCTTTGGTATTTTGCATCACGTTTGCCTTGTATACCAAATCAATCGGTTGTGTAATATCTTTTGCACGAATATCATACGAAGGAAACCAGCTTGCGTTATTCACATAATATGACAATTCCACCGGTGCGGACAAGGCCGTTTTACAGTCGGCAGTAAGGATAATTTCGCCTGTCGGTTCGGGTTTTATATTGCCTGCGGAGGCTACCTTTTTAAGAATTACTGCTTTTTCTTCGTTCCAGGTTTTTATTTTTTTATCGGCTTCGGCTTTTTTGCCTGTCATTGTCGCGATTTGTTGATTATAATATTCTGCGGTAAGTTTTAGGTTGTTGTACTCAATCCCTTTGTCTGTACCGCCAATTTTTTTGTTTTCTTTCAAAAAACTAATTTCCTCGTCAATGATTTCCAAATTTATTTGTTCTGTTTTGATTTTTTCGTCAATCGCTTCAATCTGTTTTACATACGCCTCAACTTCGTTGTTGAGTTTAATCGTGTCATTGTAGTTGAGGGTATGGTTTACAGACATCACCATTGCAGCCCCGTCTACTTTTACCTGTACGCTTTTAGCGTCAATGTAAGGTGAAAGGTTGGTAAAGCGTAAAATTGATTTTCCTGCGGGAAAATTCACCGACGTTTTTCGCGTAACCTGAGCGCCTTTAATAAAAATCGTTACATCAGATACGGTAGTTTTAATTGTTATTTCTTTGTTATTCTGTGCATTAATCGTTAAAAGTCCAACGATTAGAAATAGCATTATAATGAGAATTCTGTTTGTCATATTTCTAAATATTAGTACCTTATAAATCAAACCTTCGGGCGTGACAAAAAGCAGTCATCCCCATTTGTGAGATAACACTTTTTGATGATAAGGTACAATATTAATTTTTTTTAAAATAAAAAACAAAGAAAATCAACGTTTTTTTATCTTTTAGAACCCAAAGTCATCCACTTCAACGTCCCGAACCTCTTCCTCATGAGGGAGTTGGGCTGTTAGATGAGTTGGGTTGGCAATGACAACAATGGCGCGTTCGGGGCGCACGGGACAGATGGATTCACATCCTCCGCATCCGACGCAAAGTTCCGGTTCTACCTTGGGAATGGTTAGGGTTCCTTTATAAGGAATCATGTGAACAGCTTGTGACGGACAGTGTTCTGAACATGCTCCACAGTCCTTCTCCTCTGTTTTTACAATACATAAATCAATGTAGAAGTTCGCTATGCCAATTTGAGTGACTTTTTTTTCCTCCACCGTTATTGGTTTGATAGCATCTGTAGGACATACATCCGAGCAAACTGTGCAGCTGTAATTGCAGTAATTTTTTTCGTACGACATGTGCGGCTTTAGCATATACCCTAATCCGAATCCAAATCCTGCCGGTTTAAGTATTTGCGTAGGGCATTGAACAACACAGATGTGACATCCGGTGCATAGATTTTTAAATCGTTCGATGTTTAAGGAACCCGGAGGTGTTACCGGAATTCTGTTGCTGGTTGTGTTACCTTCGTTTTTTTTCTGTGCCAAAGCGAATAACGGAGCGGAGCCTGCTATAACTGCGCTCGTAGTAATAAAAGAACGGCGACTTTCGGTAAATTTATTTTTTGATACTTCTTGTTTTTCAAACCCGGCCTTTGCCTCCGATACGATAGTGGAATCATTTTTTTTGAATGCGGCTTTTGGCGTGAAACGATACTTAATCGCATTCCTGTTACAGGAAGAAGTACAGTTAAAACAAGTGACACAGTTTGACGTGTCAACCTTCATGTTTTTTGAATCAATGGCTTCCGCTTTACATGTTCGTTCACAGGACTTGCATTTGTTGCATGCGTTTTCATCGATTGATATCCGGAATAACGAGTGACGTGAAACAACGCTCAGTAGCGCTCCGACCGGACAAATGGTGTTGCAAAATAAACGTCCGCGGAAATAAACCATGATAGCGAAAGTCAGGAACGCTATGATAGCCGAAATTAATGCGACGGTAGGTATGCTGATCGAAACGTTGTACAATGAATAGTTTCCCTTAGATGATAACATGCCGGCAATCACGTTATTGATCCACATAATCGCGGGTCTGAATATATTTGACGCGATGCGTCCGAAGTTGCTGTACGGGTCTAAAAGCAGACATAATTCTGTAATGCCAAAGATCGCAAGAATGGCTGTAATACCCAATATTACATAACGAAGCCAGTTTGCCGGCTTGTGGTAGTGAAAACGCATTTTTCCGTTTTTTTTCTTTTTGCCGATGCATGACAAGCGATTGAATATATCCTGCAAAATTCCGGCAGGACATATCATTGAACAATATACGCGTCCGAAAATAAGAGTCAGTAAAAAGTAAAAGACAAGCGTTGCGGCAGCTCCGGTAAAAATAGCCGGCATTAATTGCCTTTGCAGTAATTTGCTGAGCGAGTCCGGTAATATATCGGTAAAGTCAATGAAAAATAGTAGTATGGGAGTGAATATAACTATCGCAAGTATAATTCGTAATACTTTCAATCGGTTTATTGATTTCTTTTTCATTTATGATACGATCTTTTGGCCGCCTCAGATTTTTATTCTTTTAATATTCATGCTTTTCAGATCGGTAGTGCCTAATTGAAGAGACTGCCCCATTTCGATATGTTTTACCGCATCGAGATCAAGTTTTTTGACTTGATTGAAAAACTGCAATGCGGCGGTATCAGTCGCAACGATATCTGTGGAAGCAATAAGTGTTTTTACGGAAGCGACATCGGCGGCGCTTTTTCCTTGCGGGCCGTTTTGGAACATCATCCGATAGGAGTCAACAATATTCAATACCGGCTTTTTGTTCCATGTACAGATATCGGCGATGCATTGTTGCAAGTCGTTGGAGTGGAAGAAGCGGCGATCCCATACAATTCCCATCATATTTTTCATCGCGCTTGACAGTTTGGCGCCACCATGATTTTTCAATACGGGCACATTAATCCAAGCGTCTGCCTCAATGATTGCTTCGTGTATTTTTGCCGATTTTAGACTGATGCCTTTCGGTAGAGAAACTTCCTTATAATAACTTTCATCGTTTGCCGGTATAATCAAACCGCCGGCAGCTTTTACCGCTGTTTCGATACCACTGGAAGCGTAGCATTTTTTCCAGTCGTCGCATGTATGATCGAAAACCGTCACTTTGGAAGCGCCCGCATTCAGGCATTTTTTTACGAGTGCGCCAATGAGATCTGGGTTTGTGTTACCCGCCAATTCCGGCGTGCGATCCCAGCCGATGTTTGGTTTGATGACAATTTTTTGTCCTTTTTTGACGAAATTGCCGATCCCTCCAAGCGCTTCCAATGCTTTGTCAAGCATGGCCTCGGGTTCACCACCCATGACTGCAACCAAGTCGGGAACTGCTTCTACTGCCATTGTGTTGGAACTCAATGCGGCCTGCAAACCGTCAAATTTCAATGATACAGCAGCGCTTGCACTCATTATGGCGCCTGCTCTTAAAAAATCTCTACGTTTCATCGTTTTTTACTTTTATAAATATTAAGTCGCACATTTTCTGCAAAGATATAAGACCTTATTGAAAGAAAAAGGTTTAACCGGGTTAAAAAAGAAAAATATTAAACTTAAGACGAAAAAATGAAAACGTTCCTTTTCGTGTTTTCTAAATATTGGTATATTCTCTTTTTTTAAAAGAGATTTTAAGACTACTTTTATTTTGAATTTATTTTTTATTAAATAAAGCAAGAGAACAAAAAATAGATATCGATTTTACTTATTTAACCATTTTAATATTAATTAACGTTGAATATTTTATTTTATTATTTTCAGTTCATATAATTGTATTAAAAATTAATAATTAAATATGAAAATAATCGTAAACTCAAAACAGCTTATAAAAAATTTTATACCATGATAAAAAGACTTTTCACAATGATTATCTTCTTTACTTTCTTAACGAAAGTATCAGCCCAGATTGAAGTTCACTCTTCCAACCAGATCGGGATCGGGACAGCAAACCCCCAATATAAATTACATGTTGTAGGAGATGCTTTTATTACAGGAAACATAATAGGTAATTTTTATCTTAGAAGTGATTCTAATTTTTTGGGTACAATAGGCAACTATCCTATTATTTTTAAGGTGAATAACACGCTGTCAGGATTTACGGGAAATTCGGATAATACAAACGTGTCTTTCGGATATGAGTCTCTACTCAATCCGGGATTGACGAATACATATAATACCGCCGTAGGACACAGAGCCCTACGCAATTCCGCAGACGGAAACGGCCATAATACCGCCATTGGTGCATATACCCTTCATTCCAATACAACGGGCAGCTATAATACAGCGATTGGTGATGA
Source organism: Tannerella sp. (assembly GCA_031551825.1). Lineage (GTDB taxonomy): Bacteria > Bacteroidota > Bacteroidia > Bacteroidales > Tannerellaceae > Tannerella. The sequence goes on from JAVBNB010000039.1 coordinate 86,830, forward strand.
AGCGCTCCGCTCTAATTTGGGAGGTAGCGACAATATCGCCAATGGTCATCATGCGCTTTACAATAATACAACTGGAAACGATAATATAGCGATTGGCAGTGACGTTCTCTATAACAATATAACTGGGTCCTATAATACGGCGATTGGTCGTGAAGCGCTCCACTCTAATTCGGAGGGTAGCGACAATATTGCCAATGGTCGTAACGCGCTTTATAATAATACGACGGGAAATAATAACATAGCAATTGGCAGTAATGTTCTCTATAACAATACAACAGGTAGTTATAATACAGCGATTGGTATTAGTGCTGGTGTTGGATTCAAAAATGCTGATGTAATAAATAACTCTACAGCGATTGGCTTTCAGGCGCCAATTACCGCAAGTAATCAAGTGAGAATCGGCAACAGTACGGTTACCAGCATTGGCGGTAGTGTTTCATGGTCAAATCTTTCCGACGGGCGGGCAACGAAAAACATTCGGAATGATGTGCCCGGACTTGCATTCATCAATAGTTTGCAACCGGTTACCTACAACATGGACTTGAATGCTCTTGACGAATTAACATCAGGAGGTAAGAGGTCTTTGGCCCAGATGCAAGTTGGTGAAACGCTTGGCGGAAACAGAATTATCTTTGACACAAGTAAAAACTTGGGGAAGAATAGATACTTCCGATCGTCGTACATAATCAATGGTGAAAATGGGTGGAAAGTAGCGTTCAGGTATTTTACGTCAGGTTCTTCTACTTGGGGTACACTTTGTCATCATATACAAATTCATCTATTAGATCCGTCAGATGCTTCAATTGAATTTATTTACTATTCCAATGTATGGGCTTTGGGAGCGTCGAATGAACGAAGGGAATGGGAATGGGTAAAATCGGAAATTACAGTTCCGTTAGCTTTCGGAAAAATAACATCGATGGTTGAAGATTGGCCTGGATTTTTTTCTATTTCTACCGAATGGAATTTAAACGATGGCTGGGTTGCACCTCCTGAATCCCAGGCGCCGGACAATACACAACAACAGGCAAGAGAGGCTAAAGAAATGCAAGTACAGACCGGTTTCGTGGCGCAGGATGTGGAAACGGCAGCACAAAGCGCCGGTTACGATTTCAGCGGTGTGGATGTGGACAAAAAAACAGGTCTTTATAGTTTGCGGTATGCCGAATTTGTCGTTCCTTTAGTGAAAGCCGTTCAGTAACTTAGCGAGCAACACGACCGGTTGCGGGAGCAAATCGATGAATTGAAAAACAGAATTGAAATGTTAGAAAACAAATGATTACGGTGAAAGGTAAAATAATATTGTTATGCCTGTTATGGATGAGTTTGAGCCCAATGCTTCACGCTCAGCAGGACAAAATAACCTACCGGTATGATGCGGCAGGCAATCGCATTTCCCGTACCATTGTCATCTCATCAAGGTCAGCTACAGTTTCGGACGAGGAAGAACAACCGGTTGTATATACCGAAAAATTAGCGGATGTTCAATTGAGAATCTATCCGAATCCCACCTCCGGGTTGTTAAAAGTTGAGATAAGCAATCTGCCGGAAGGCCAAACGGCCCAAATTTGGCTTTATGCGATGTCCGGCCAGTTGATCACATCGTTCAAAGGCGTTAGTAATTCTGTAAATATGAATATAAGCAGCCAGCCTGCAGGAATATACGTGATGAAAATCGTGGCTGGAAAATACCAGACGGAATGGAAAATAATCAAAAAGTAAATACCATGAGAATCAACTGTGCCATTACACTGTCCCTTGTTCTCATGTACTTTAATACTTCATTGCAGGCGCAGGAGCCACGGAACGCATGGGTGCTTGACTCTTTGGAAACAGGGACAAAAGCCTATATCGCAAGGGAAAGCGTTTCCTTATTAGCCGGATTTAAGTACTCTTCGAATGCAGGCAGCACATTTACGGCAACGATAGACCCTACACTGCTATTCCCTCCGGATGACAATACCCATCTCACACCCGGCGGCGATATAACGCCCGATCCCAGTTTGGGAGGAGTAGTAGGCTCTATTTCCGGCAACTTTGATGTAAGCCAGACAGGTGCAGCGATATACAGTGTGCCGATTGAGGTTTTGCCGGGCATACAGAACATGCAACCCAACCTGTCATTGATTTATAATAGCCAATCGGGAAATGGAATTGCCGGAATGTGTTGGAATTTGAGCGGACTATCCATGATCTCACGCGTACCTAAAAACTATTACCACGATAATGACCGAAGCGGCATCATCTGGGACAATACCAGCCCGCTGGCTTTGGACGGACAACGCCTGATTCAGGTAGGTGTGTATGGAAGTGACAGCATTGAATATTGTACGGAATCCGGCTTAGACCGCATTGTCGGATACAACATCAAATCGTGGGGTCCCCTTACTTTCAAAGTTTATACAAAAGATGGGAAGATATTGGAATACGGTAATACATCAATGGTCAATTCGTATTTTCCCATTCGCCTGAATAGTACTAACATAGAATCAGCAAGCACAGTCTATCACTTGGGCTGGGCGCTTACGCGGGTGATTGACGCAAATAACAATTTTGTAGACTACACCTATAGTTCCGACGTAACCTATTCATCGGGTTATTATAACTATAGTGGTGTACGTGCAACATCAATTAGTTATGGCAACCATACCGGAGGCACAAAAGAAACAGTTGGCAAAACGGATTTTCAATATATCCAACGAACGCATCCCTATCTTACCTATATAGATGGTATGGAAATGTCAAACCAATACTTGTTAGATAAAATTCAAATAAGAGGGGTGAATGATTTGTTGACAGATACTTATGAAATGAACTATAAAACACAAGATAATAATGACTTTCTCGCGCAAATCAAAAAGGTAAACTCATCGGGCGAATTTATTCTTCCCTTAGAATTTAATTGGAGACCAATGACTTATCAATATGCTCACTCCGGTTATTTAATATTTGGCCCGACTCCTACTTTTGCAACTCCTCAAAATACAAATTATTTTGAACCAACACATTATGGAGATATTGATGGTGACGGTTATACGGATGTATTGGTACAAGCACGAGCAAACGACGATGGTCCATATTATTGGATCCTTTATCGAAACAACGGGGACAATACCTATCAATGCCTGCATCAAAATGCATGGAATCATGAATATGAACAAACATTTTTATTTTTAGACCTGGATGGCACCGGAGAAAAATTATATGTAGGAAGATACAGGCAGGAAGGCACTTTGTGGGGATATTATTTAGATTGTTATAAATATCAAAACGGCAGCTTGGTCGCGGATGCAACAGGCAACATCCGGCTACCCGCCTCCAGTGGCTATGACAAAGAGACAAAAAAATCTTTACGTGTTCTTGCCGCCGATTTTAAGGGAGAAGGGAAACCACAATTTATTTTATTCAGACAAAATCATATAGTAGTATCCCAAGTTGGATTAAATGATACTTACTTTCCCTTTGGAAGCCCTTCTTCTAGAATATTCTTAACGGATATAAACGGAAATGGAAAAACGGAAATTGCTTATAGAAGCGACAATATAATTAGTTTTTATGAATATAACGGGATCGGCTTTGCATACTTACACTTAATTGACCTAATTGACAAAAAGGACGAAGTTTATACGGGCGATTTTAATGGAGATGGCAATACCGACTTATTAGTTAAAAAAAATAGTTCCCCCAAAAAATGGACATCTTTTATCTCGACCGGTTCATCTTTCATAGAAAAAGATATTAGTTCACAGATACCCTGGCAAAACGACCAAGAGGTAATGATTTTGGACGTAAACAGTGATGGAAAAAGTGATGTTTTTATAAAAACCGCCACTCCGTATCACGATATATATTATAAGACGGCGCTACATCTATACATAAGCAATGGGGACAATTTTATCACAAACACATTAGCGACGAATGACTTATTAAAGGCTGGAAGCTGCCACATTGTATCCAAATTCAGATCTGAAAGCAACAAAGACATCTTTCTTTCATACAATGCGGGAGGCAGTTCGTCCGGCCCTCACCTCATTTCTCTATGTGAAGGCATAAAATTTAATAAAATCAACAATATAACGGATTCTTTTGGCAAACAATTATCAATTTCATATAAAGACTATAAAAATCCATACCCCGCTTTCGCTTTTCAGAATTTGATAGATTTTGAAAATGAAAATCAAGAAAAAACGATTATTCATCACCCTACACCTCTATTAGAGGTGGTAAATACAATTATCGCATCAAATACATATCAAGCGTATGAGAATCTATCGTATGAATATGCATATCCCAAGATACACAGGCAAGCCAAAGGATTCCTTGGCTTTTCCTTCATGAAAACAACGGACAATATCCGTTCCCTGACAGAAGAGAAAGAGTACAGTTTAAACAGTACGTATCACATTCTATATCCTTACAAAA
>JAVBNB010000084.1:0-6915 GCA_031551825.1 Tannerella sp.
TAATGGAAATTAAAAATTATGACAATTTATTTCTTCCTGCAGAAAATCTGGAAGAAAGCAAGAGGTTCTACTCGGAACTTTTGAATTTGCCCGTAAAATTTGAATTTGCCGATCAGGGCATGATTGCATTCAAAGTGGGGACTGAAGAACCTGCTATTATTTTGAAAGACACAGCAAAATTTCGCGATTCAAAACCAACAATATGGATAGAAGTTGCCAATGTTCAAGAGGCATATAAAGAACTAAAAGAAAGAGGCGTAAAGTTTTTATCCGAACCGTTTAAAATCCGGACAGGTTGGGCGGTTGAGTTTATCGACCCATCAGAAAATCGGTTGGGTTTTGCGGATTACATTAAAAGAGAATAATAAATCCGATGGATATGAAAAAAACATTTTTCGCAACAGTCATAGTGCTAAGTTCACTTGTTGCCTATTCCCAGACGGCATGGACCGATAATCCGGACCATTCCCGTTCAGTTCGTTCAAATAACAATCCATTAAATTCTATGAAAATGAAAACAGAAAAAAGAATTCAGAAGTCCGACTTTTTCGACTTTATCATTGCCGGTGCCGGTAGCACTGGTGCCGTACTTGCCAATCGCCTGACCGAAGACGGCAAATACAGCGTGTTATTATTGGAAGCAGGTCGCGATTTCGACCCCGAGGCCAATCCCGAATTAGTGTATAGCAGCAATATCGTTGCAGCCAATCTTGACGCTCGTTACGAATGGGGCTACACCAGCGTGGAACAGCAATACGGAAATGTGGTCGTTACGCCACGCGGCAAAGGGGTGGGCGGAAGTTCCAACATCAACGCAGCGGTGGCTGTGCGTGCGCTGCGTTTCGATTTTGACAAATGGACGGCCCTCGGACTGAAAGGGTGGACTTTCGATGAGGTGCTGCCCTATTATAAAAAGATGGAAAACACGGTACATGGCGACGACCAGTGGCATGGGCGCACCGGTCCATTTCCCATTCATCAAATGAGTAAGGATTATATCACCCCGGCCCAGCGCGCCATGGTAGATGCAGCCGTCGCTTTGGGCTATAAAGAGGTGGACGACTTCAATAATCCCGATGCCAACAACGGCGTAGGCCCTGTCCCTATGAACATCATAAACGGCACTCGTGTCAATACAAATATTGCATACCTCACTCCCGAAGTGCGTCAACGGGAAAATCTTTTCATCCTTGACGAGGCTTTGGTCAACCGTATTTTGTTTGAAGGACAAACGGCAAAAGGCGTGATCCTCGCCGATGGAAGGATGTTTCGGGCGAAGCAACTTATCCTTTCTGCGGGAGCTTATGGCACTGCGGCTATCCTGATGCGTTCGGGCGTGGGGCCTAAAGATGTATTGGAGCCGCTGAACATTCCTGTTGTGAAGGAAGCTCCCGTGGGCAAACGTATGCTGGACCATCCTTTCTACTGGATGAATTTTGCGGCAGATCCAGCGAAAAATACCGAATCGCATCCTGTGGTAGCTGCACAACTATGGACCAACTCCTCCCGCGCTTCCTCACCAGCGGAACTTGACATTGCTATCTCTCCCTCACATTTGACGGATCCTTCTCAAAGCCCTACGGGTTCCGTCTTTACCTTGGGTTTGGAACTGATGTATTGTGTTTCGGTAGGTAGTTTCAAGATTGCGGACCGGAACCCCGGAAGCAAACCCCTCATTGATTTCCGTCACCTCACCGCCGAAGAAGATATGAAGCGCATGATCGAGTGTTTTCGATTGGCGCGCAAATTGGTGCAGACAGAGCCCTTGAAGAGTTTTTACCACTCTGAACTTTACCCCGGAGCCACGGTAGAAAGCGACGAGGAAATCCGTAAAGCTTTGCTCAGCGGCGTATCGACCTTGCAGCATCCTTGTTCTACAGCACCCATGGGTAAAGAGGGTAGCGCTTACGTTGTAACCGACGAAAACGGGAATGTCTATGGACTGGAGAACCTGCGCATCGTAGATGCTTCTATTTTCCCTGAAATTCCATTGATTAACCTCAACCCGACTGTGATAATGACTGCCGAGAAAATCGCTGATCATATCAAAAGTTTGGATTAAATGAGAATTATAAAATTTATAACAATTTAAAAAGGGTAGATTATGGCAACCCGCAAAATAATAAAAACAGTTACCGGTTCAAATCAGATTGACGGGGCCGGGGTACATTTAGTCCGGGTAATCGGGTTTAATGATGTAAAATATTTCGATCCGTTCTTGATGCTGGATGCCTTCGATTCCAGGAATCCGGACGATTACACCCGAGGATTTCCAATGCATCCGCATAGGGGTATCGAGACATTTACCTACCTGATAAAAGGAAAGATCGAGCATCAGGACAGCATGGGCAACAAGGGCGTGATCAATGATGGAGACAGCTAATGGATGACCGCCGGAAGCGGCATTATGCACCAGGAAATGCCACGGGCCACCAACCATATGCTGGGATTGCAAGTGTGGATAAACTTACCTCAAAAAGACAAAATGGTGAGCCCTAACTATTCTGATGTCCGGGCAGATATGGTGAAAACAATTGCAGAAGAACATGCTACGGTAAAGGTCGTTGCAGGCGTAAGATTTCTGACAAGATTTCTTGCGGCTTATATGTGTTCATATAATCATCAGTAAATATGAGGGAGAGATTGAAATGGCGAAATATTATGCAGAAATAGCAGAACAAAATGCGAATGCAGAAACCTCTGGATTAAGGTCTCACAAAACCTTAGGTATGGTAAGAGAAAGAGATGAACGGTTGGATAATTTGGTGAAATAAATCTATTGAATAATTATGATACAAAAATAGGAAACATTCTTGTTGGGTAAAACCGATTCTACCAAAAACGACATTCTCTTACTGGATAGCTCCGTATACTTTGATTTAATTCAATTTTTTAAGATATTGTAGGGACATTCCCTTGGAGACCGGTACCGATAAACCGATTGATATTATCCTTCTCTGTAGACATGTCTCTTTTCCGACGAGCAGGTAATCATGGGAATATCAGAGAGGTAAAAGTATCGGTTTTACTATGTTTCCGTTTGCATCTTCCGGGTACAGAGCGCCTTCAGACTCTAACTGAGAGGCCATTTGCTTAATCATAGAAGCCAAAACGTCTTTTTTGCTTCCGGCAAGATTGTTATTTTCAAAGGGATCAACGGCAAGGTTGTATAATTCGTATGTGGGTTGCGCCGGTGTTTCAGGATGATACCAATAGATCAACTTCCAATCGTCATTCCGGAAGGCTGTAAAATAATTGCCCCTGTGCGCATGTGGAAAGTGCATCAGGAAATTTTCCGGACGCTTTGTGTTAGTCTTCCCGGAAATTTGCATCTTCAAATCGAATCCGTCTACAATGTGGTTTACAGGGTTTTTAACGCCAGTCAGCGAAAGTACAGTCGGGTAAATGTCCATCACGGCGCCCAATTGTTCCTGAATGGCCTTTTGCTTTACCGGAAACGACTTTTGGAACTTATTTTTACCATTGGGTTTAGCCCAACCCACAATGCATGGCACACGTGTTCCGCCTTCGTACTCGGTGCCTTTTTTGCCGCGTAACGGAGCCGACGAGAAATGTCCTTTTTCGTTGCCCAAAGGAGCGTCTGAACCATTATCGCCAAGGAAGATAATCAATGTGTTTTCCGCTACACCCAAGGTTTCCAGTTTGTCCATGATGTCGCCAAGCGATTTGTCCATGCCTTCTATTAATGTAGCAAAGTATTTTGCCATTTCGGGCTTGTCGGGCGATGTGTAATTACCCAGGAAGCGTTTGTCGGGCTCAAATGGTGCATGAACAGCGTAGTGCGCCATGTAGAGAAAAAATGGTTTCTTATCCTTGACGGCTTTGGTTATTTGATCATTCGCTTCGATGGTCAGAGCATCCGAAAGAAAGGTCTCCGTACCATGGTATTTTTCCAAATCGGGTACGGCGCGTTGTTTGTTTCCTTTGATGTTGCCATAGCCCCATTCTCCATAGTAACTTCCGGGCTGACCGATGGAGGAGCCGGCAATATTTACGTCAAATCCTATGTGTTGCGGATTTTCACCTTCGCTACCCATGCAGCCGAAATGCGCTTTACCTACGTGGATGGTACGATAACCCGCCTGTTGTAGCACTCGGGGCAACGTAACATCGTTCGATTTCAGTCCGCTCCAGTTCCAGTCTTTTGGGCCATAAGGCGTTTTGTTATTGGTTTCGGAGTTGATCCAATTGGTGGTGCGATGTCGCGTAGCATTCTGACCTGTCATAATACATGCCCGCGTGGGTGAACTGACGCTTTGTGCGTAAAAGGTAGAAAATTTTATTCCCTGATTGGCTAATCGCTCCATACTGGGTGTGCGGTACCAGTCATTCAATGGATAACGTACAGGATTACCTTTTCCATCGGTTAAAAAAGGCACTTGTGTGTCCATCAGTCCCATATCGTCTACTAAGAAAACGATCACGTTTGGCTTTTCCTGCGCCTGTACTGCTAAAGAGCATCCTGAAAGGAGGAGGAAAGTAGATAGTTGGTTTTTCATATTATTGCTTTCTTTGTATGGAATAATTGTTCAAAATTATATATTCCATTTTAAATATCAAAGTTATATAAGATCGTTAGTCTTTTTTATTTGTTTTTCTTTAGTTTTAATTTTTTTAATGGTATCTGAACGTTGAATGTGCTGCCATCAGTCTTTCCTCCGACTGGAGTTATTGAACAAGCCGCATACAAAGCGATCGGCGTATCATGCTTATCCAAAAGCAGTTGTGGACGCTCCAGATTCTCAACAGGAATTACCGTTCCATCTTTCAGTATGATTTCTTTTTTCATAAAAAGCGGTTGTGGAGCAGGGATCCATTGAAGACCATCTTTAGACTCCATCATTGCCAAGGCCGGCTTCCCGCCTGTAAGTTTTCCTGTAAAATCCTTCATCACAGCATAGAATTTTTTATCACGGCGATGATACCATATAAACGGATCTTCGGCCGAAACTTTTTCGTTTGCCTCGGTTTCCACATCAAAAATAAATTGATCGGTTGCCGTGAATGGCCCGGTTGGGGAATCACCGATAGCTACCCCATGAACCCCACGCCAGGTGGGATCATATATATTTCCTTTGAAAACCAATAAATATTTTCTGTCGGAAGGATTGTATTCAACAGCCGGATTAACAACCACTAAGTTATCCGGCTTGGCAACAGTTCCGGGAGGTGATGGATTTGTTACATGATCCGGCTTTACTCTTGTACGCGGCGACAATAATGGCTGATCGGGCCGGTTATACTGCCCGGACAGTAAATCCTCGATGGAGTTGAATTCGATAACTCCGATTTTCAGGCTTTGCTGCACCCGGTTACGTTTACTCAAATGTGCAGCGGAAGAGCCTTTGGGTTGCACGCCCGGGTCTTTTCCTCCGATATAATATAGGTAATATTTTCCATTGTACGCTTTGATTAGCGGATTATGTACCATTTGCGCATCCCAGGCAGTCGAGTCTCCCTGATCTTTCCTGCCTTTCAGGAATATTCCCAGTGAGCGGAAATTTCCGTAAGGCGAATCGGAAACGGCACAACCGATTTTGGAATACAACACCCAACTGTCGCCGAACGGAGGTAGTTCTTTTCCTGATTCCCAGGATGAAAAGAACATGTAATACTTGTTTTTGATACGGATCGGGCTTCCGCACCATACAAAACTATCGGGCAATTGAAATACGGAAGGCCCTTTCAGATCGACATTTCCGTTTGATTGCACCAAAACAGCATTAATCGGATCTGCTTTATAATAGTAACCGGAACTTCTGCATGACATAAACTGGAATCCAATGAGAGAACAAAGGCAAAATTGTAGTATTTTATTTCGAAATTCGGGAATCATACTTATTATATTAAAAGTAAATATTAGGTTGATTTATCGTTTTTATGTGTGTATGCAGGCATTTATTTCGTTTCTATCATTCCCGGTTCTCTCCGGTTTTTTCCAGGAGCTCCGGTCAAATCATCGCCTAAATCTTTACGCGCTTCTTCCGCAATCTTTTCCAATTCGGCAACAATCTCAGGATAGCTTTCCATCACGTTATACTGTTCACCCGGATCACGACGAAGATCGTACAGGCCGCCTTCGAACTTGAAATTTTCGTTACCAGGCCCGGGCATTCCGTCTTTTCCCGGCTGAAATCCATGATAAGTACGTCCCGGATGTGGAAAAACCAGCTTCCAGTTTCCATTGCTCACTGCTTCCAGGCTGTTTCTGCGGTAATAATAATAAAAGTCTTTTCGCGGGGTGGAAGTGAAATCACCCTTCATCAGCGGTAAAATATTTACCCCATCGATTTTGTTCGCTGGAAGCGGCGCTTGAGCGATAGCGGCTAATGTCGGCAAAATATCTATACCTGAAATCATTTTGTTGCAGACCAGACCTTCCGGAATCGTTCCTTTCCAGTACATCAGGCACGGAACACGCTGACCTCCTTCGAATGAAGTGCCTTTTCCTTCCCGTAAGCCGCCGGCGCTTCCGCTATGATTGCCATAATTCAGCCAGGGGCCATTGTCGGAGGTGAAAATTACCAATGTATTTTCTTCTAATTTTAGTCTTTTCAATGTTTGAAGAATTTGACCCACGCTCCAATCGATTTCCATCATCACATCACCATACAGGCCCTGTTCCGATTTTCCCTTGAATTTGTCTGAAACGGCTAAGGGTACATGGGGAAGCGGGTGTGGCAGATAAATAAAAAACGGTTCAGACTTGTGGTTCTGAATAAAATCGACGGCTTTTTCAGTAAAGAGGGTAGTGAATAGACTAATGTCGGGCATCGTTTCAATCACCTGGTCATCACTGTATAGTGGTAACGGCGGATAATAGTTCTTTGCCGTCGGGTGGTTGGGCCACATATCGTGCGAATAAGGGATGCCGAAAAACTCATCGAATCCTTT
>JAVBNB010000083.1:0-11392 GCA_031551825.1 Tannerella sp.
TTTAGAAGACTTTGACTCTTTTTTGTCATGAAATGACTTTTGATAAAGTGGGCGTTGACGGATTCGAACCGCCGACCCTCTGCTTGTAAGGCAGATGCTCTGAACCAGCTGAGCTAAACGCCCAATTTTTCCGGATTATAAAACCCTTTGTTATGTCCCCCTCTCTTGTAAGACGGTGCAAAGATACTGCTTAATTTTTTATCTCCAAATTTTTTTTGAAGAAAAAAAACTTTTTTTTCTGATTGTCCATTTTTATATATAAATGTATTATCTTTGCAGCTTGCTTAAGGCATTTACAATTATGGAGCTTTCGACATTAACTGCAATTTCCCCGATAGACGGACGATACAGAGACAAAGTTGACAACCTTGCCGGATACTTCTCTGAGTGGGCGTTAGTACAATATCGTGTTCGCGTAGAGATAGAATATTTTATATTCCTCTGCGAACAAATCCCGCAACTGAAATCCCTTGACACCGAAAATACAAAAGAAAATCTTCGGGAGATCTATCGCAACTTTACTGTTGAGGACGCTGCGCGTATCAAAGAAATTGAAAGTGTAACCAATCATGATGTAAAAGCGGTCGAATATTTCATTAAAGAACGTTTCGATGCACTGTCATTACAGGAATACAAAGAATTCATCCATTTTGGATTGACATCTCAGGATATAAATAATACTTCTGTGCCTTTATCAATAAAGGAAGCATTGGATAATGTCTACTATCCGGGGATCGAATCTGTAATTGATATACTGAAAAAGTATGCTGAAGCGTGGGAAGACATTCCGATGCTGGCGAAAACTCACGGACAACCTGCCTCTCCTACTCGCTTGGGTAAAGAAATCATGGTATTCGTATATCGCTTAGAACGGCAGCTGAAATTATTGAAAACGACTCCGATTTCTGCTAAATTCGGTGGCGCGACAGGCAATTTCAATGCACATAAAGTTGCTTTTCCTCAATATGACTGGCGCATGATGGGTAATCAATTTGTCAGAGAGTACTTAGGATTAGAGCGCGAAGAATGGACAACGCAGATATCCAACTATGACAACTTAGCTGCCTTGTTTGACGGACTAAGTCGCATAAACACCATATTTATAGATATGTGCCGTGACTTCTGGCAGTATATTTCAATGGAGTATTTCAAACAAAAAATAAAAGCGGGCGAAGTGGGTTCATCGGCAATGCCGCACAAAGTTAATCCCATTGATTTTGAAAACGCCGAAGGCAATCTTGGCATCGCTAATGCTATATTGACCCACCTTAGCACGAAATTACCGATATCACGTCAGCAAAGAGATTTGACGGACTCGACCGTTTTACGCAATGTTGGAGTACCTTTAGCTCATATAGAGATCGCATTTAAAAGCATGACGAAAGGATTGAATAAGTTATTATTAAACCAAAACGCAATTACAAATGAGTTGAATCATCATTGGGCAGTTGTAGCTGAAGCTATTCAAACGATTCTACGCCGCGAGAACTACCCGAAACCTTATGAAACGCTCAAAGAATTAACTCGTGTGAACGATGAAGTGACGGAACAATCAATACATACATTTATTGATTCTTTAAACTTAAGTGAAACGATTAAAAATGAATTGAAAGCGATAACACCGCTGAATTACGTAGGTATCTAAAAAAATAAACGAAATAATAGGTATATTAAATTAAAGCAATCGTGAGATTGCCAGTATAAACTCAACAAATTAAAGTAAACATGGATTCAATTGAAAAGAAAGACACATCCGCAGAAGACAACGGGCAGAATGATGATGCAGGTAAAGTAAAAGGCAAACGTTTACGCATAAAAGACACGCGTAAAGTAGATTATAATCGCGCCGCACCGGAAAGCCGTCCTTATCAACCTTTGTATGGACAAACGAGACAATCTTCCCAGCAACGCCCGTATGCACCGCAGGACAGAGAAGACAGTACAAGTCATCGTCAGCGTACAGATGATAATAATCAGGAAAACCGATACAACTCCGAAGACGGAGGAGGATATCAACGTCGCAGCTACAACCAAAATAATGAACAAGGTGGTTATCAACAAAGAAGTTATGGCAATAACCAAGGCGGAGGATATCAACAACGGAGAAGTTATGACAACAATCAGGGTGGCGGATACCAACAGCGCAGAAGCTACGACAACAACCAGGAAGGCGGATATCAGCAACGCAGAAGTTATGACAGTAACCAGAGCGGAGGATACCAACAGCGCAGAAGCTATGATAACAATCAAGGTGGCGGATACCAACAGCGCAGAAGTTATGATAACAATCAGGAAGGCGGATATCAACCACGCAGAAGTTATGACAACAATCAAGGTTCCAACAGGCAAGGAGGATATCAGCAAAGAGGATATAATCAGGGCGGAGGATACAATCAGGGTGGCGGGTATAACCAAAGAGGCGGATACAATCAAGGCCAGGGTGGATACCAGCAAAGAAGGCCCGGAGGCGGCCCGAACATGCGCAGGCCACAACAAGGCGGACATGGCAATTTCTCAAGACCAAGCTTCCCAAGACCGATTAAATATCAGGAAGTTGTAACTGATCCTACTGCTCCGATACGTCTGAATAAATATTTAGCAAATGCCGGAGTTTGCTCACGCCGCGAAGCGGATGAATTCATACAAGCCGGTGATGTAAGAGTAAACGGAGAAGTTGTAACGGAGCTCGGAACAAAAATAACACGTGCGGACAAAGTGACATTCCACGATCAACCGGTACAGATTGAAAGTAAAGTATATATTTTGCTGAACAAACCGAAAAATTGTGTGACAACATCAGATGATCCGCAAAACAGGCAAACGGTTATGGATTTAGTTAAAAACGCCTGTCAGGAGCGGATCTATCCGGTAGGCCGCTTAGACCGTAATACGACCGGAGTTCTGTTGCTCACAAACGATGGCGAAATGGCTGCGAAACTGACCCATCCGTCATACAAAAAGAAAAAGATCTATCATGTATGGCTCGATCATGAAGTGGCTGTGGAAGACATGGAAAAATTAGCTAACGGTATCGAGTTGGAAGACGGTGAAATACATGCCGATGCGATAAGCTATGCTAACGAAGAAGACAAAAGTCAGGTTGGTATTGAGATCCATTCGGGCAAAAACAGAATCGTCCGCCGTATGTTTGAAATGCTTGGTTACCATGTAACCAGACTTGACCGGGTATATTTCGCGGGTCTGACCAAGAGAAACCTCGGACGCGGAAGATGGCGTTACCTTACAGAGCAGGAAGTAAATTCTCTTCGTATGGGCGCTTATGAATAATTGATTTTTTCTACTTAATATTTAATGTAATTATGGCAAGAATAAAAATATCAGATGTATTGAAAATGGATGCGTACGGCTCGGATATAAATGTTAAAGGCTGGGTACGTACGCATAGAGGAAGTAAACAAGTTGCGTTTATCGCAATGAACGATGGTTCGACGATAAATAATATTCAGATTGTTGCCGACATTGATAATATAGGAGAAGATATCTTAAAACATGTAACAACCGGGGCATGTATCAGTGTAACAGGAAAACTTGTTCAGTCGCAAGGTAAAGGACAAAATGTTGAAATTCAGGCAGACCGGATTGAAATCCTCGGAGCAGCGGATCCGAACACATATCCGCTGCAAAAGAAAGGACATTCGATGGAGTTTTTACGTGAGATAGCGCATCTGCGCCCGCGCACAAATACATTCGGAGCCATATTCCGCATACGTCACAATATGGCGATCGCGATTCATCAATTTTTCCATGACCGCGGATTTTTCTATTTTCACGCGCCGATCATCACAGCTTCCGATTGCGAAGGAGCCGGACAGATGTTTCAGGTGACCACCATGAACCTTTACGACTTGAAAAAAGATGATCAGGGTACGATCTTGTATGATAATGACTTTTTCGGTAAACAAGCCAGTTTGACCGTATCAGGACAGTTGGAAGGTGAGTTGGCGGCAATGGGCTTGGGGGCTATTTACACATTTGGCCCGACATTCCGTGCGGAAAACTCAAATACACCACGCCATCTGGCGGAATTCTGGATGATCGAACCGGAAGTGGCATTCAACGAGATAAAAGAAAATATGGATCTCGCTGAAGAATTCATTAAATATTGTGTAAAATGGGCTTTGGATAACTGCCGCGATGATATTCAATTTCTGAACGACATGTTTGACAAAGAACTGATCGGTCGTTTAGAAGGAGTATTGAAAGATGATTTCGTTCGATTGCCCTATACGGAAGGAGTCAAAATTCTCGAAGAAGCCGTAGCCAAAGGACATAAGTTCGAGTTCCCGATATACTGGGGAGCGGATCTTGCATCCGAGCATGAACGTTATCTTGTTGAAAATCATTTTAAATGCCCGGTGATCCTGACAGATTACCCGAAAGAAATAAAGGCGTTTTACATGAAACTAAACGACGATGGTAAAACCGTACGCGCGATGGACGTTTTGTTTCCGAAAATCGGTGAAATAATCGGTGGCTCAGAACGTGAATCCGATTATGATAAACTTCTGGCCCGTATCAAAGAGATGAATGTTCCGATGAAAGATATGTGGTGGTATTTAGATACCCGCAAATTCGGGACATGTCCTCATGCAGGATTTGGATTGGGATTTGAACGATTGCTTCTGTTTGTTACGGGCATGACCAATATTCGTGATGTCATACCATTCCCACGAACACCGAATAACGCGGAATTTTAAAAGACAAAAAGACCTAACATTTTTTTATGAGTTTCAGAACCTTAATGTAAAAATAAAAATCGTATGAAAAAAGGACTAATTTGGGGAATGCTGATGTTTTTTCTCCTATGTACAGCAGGATGCAGTAAAGATGACGACGAACCGAAAGAAGCGAATATTCAGGTCGGAGATCTTATACCTAATTTCTCGGTCGATTTAAAAAGCGGCGAAAGGGTAACTAATCAGTCTTTAAAAGGAAAAATATCCATTATTTATTTTTTCTCAATAACATGTCAGGACTGCAAAAATCAATTTCCGATAATTGAACGTATCTATAAGGAATATAAAGAGAATCCTTATTTTACCCTTGTAGGAATAAGCCGTGCGGAGGGTGCGTCCGTTGTAGATATATTCTTTGAGGACAACAACTATACACTTCCCTATTCGGCACAGGAAACAAGGGATGTCTATAGCCTTTTCGCCCCGAACATCGTACCGCGTATCTATATATCGGACGCCGACGGTATTGTGAAAAGAATATTTACTGATAATCCCCTTGCCAGCGAGGATGAACTGAAAGAAATATTAGACAGCCTTCTGGAAGAACTCTGCTGCAAGAGTTAATATTAGATCCTATCCATTACAATCCGGATTGAGAAATAATAGAACGCTAAAAATCAAGGGTAGTTAGGTAGAATGTGGCAGACTGATGATCAAAATCAGGAGTCCAAACAACAGAGAGGGTGAAACAGTAATCATGATTTCATCCTCTTTTTATACCCTTTTGGGATGTTTGGAATGAATGCTGGTATTTGTATCTCAGCATACACGGGGTCCGCACCAAGCAACTCGGAGGTTGATGTTCCTATCATATATGCGGATTATTACTTTTTAGAAGCATTACTCAAAAAAGACAAGTTCGAAAAAACCGGCAGCGCCATTTTATAATTTTTGTGCATAATGAAAAAAAATCTATTCTACATTATTATATTCCTGCTTGCTTGGAATATATCTTCCTGCACTAACTCCGGAAAACAGGAAAAGATCATACAAGACACGCTCAGGAATGAGATATTGAAACGAGCCGAGGCACAGTTGGACGAAGCGCCTGTCACCGTAACCTCATTCACTGCCGAACGTTCCGCGGGAGGTATCCATGATTTCTTTTCGGAAGGTGATTATTGGTGGCCGGATCCGGAAAATCCGGACGGACCATACATACAAAAGGATGGAGAAACAAATCCGGAAAATTTTGTTGCACACCGGCATGCGATGGTGCATTTCAGTATGATTGTCGGAAACTTGACTTCAGCCTATCTGTTGACGAAAGATACTAAATACGCGGAAGCGGCTCTCAGGCATATACGCGCCTGGTTTATCAACGAAGACACCAGAATGAATCCCAATCTGCTCTACGCGCAGGCAATTAAAGGTATTGCCACCGGCCGTGGTATAGGCATTATAGATACCATCCATCTGATCGAAGTCGTTCAAGCGCTTATCAGAATGCAGGAAGCAGGCATACTCCCGGAAAACGACCGGCTCGAAACAAAAAAATGGTTTTCGGAATATTTAGAAATGCAATAAATCATGGCAAACCAACGTTAAAAAAAAGAGGGATTTAAAAATAGGGTAATAAGTTTATATTTTATAACAGAAAAAAATGGAAGTAAAATCATTAATAAAAATAGCAAGAAAATTCTGGCAAGAATTTTTTTTTATAATTCCAGTAGGAATATTCTTAATTGATATGTTTACAGGGCATCCGGAAATGTTCAAAGATTGGCTTGGTATAGCGACAATTTGTTTCCACTTAATTTTATTTATTTGCCTTATCGGACATTTTTTTTGGAGAAATACGGCTTTGTCATTCACCTTAATTCTATTTGCGGGACTATATTCTATGTTTTGGATTTTTGCGTCCATATATATGCTGATAGAAAATTCCAATAAAATTATACCAACCGCAATATTAATTATCGCGCTATTCTCAATTTTCCCTATCTTTACAATGACCGAAAAGAACGTTGTTACAAAATAACAAATTATTCACCATCTCATTTCTTTTGGCAACATTCATTTCGAATTCTCCGGTTCGCGCCGCCCATATTAATTAGCTATTTAAATTTTACAATCATTAAAATCGGATTATCCTCTACATCAAGCGCTTCTACCAGCTCTTTCAACTCGCCTTTTAATTGTTTTTTTTCATTCGCTTTTTTTAGTCTTGGCGTTTGTATAAGCATGGCGGACGTATTTTGAGGAAGATCAGCATACATAAACGGATATTCCCACCATGCATTTAACGGATAATCTTCATTAATTATCGAAATTTCGTTTGTCTCTCCAGTTTCAAATTCATACATCAATTCTGTGATGGTTATGCTTTGATCATTTTTTTCAGCTTCAAAGTCCAATGGGATTTTATATAAATATATAAATTTATCGGTTGCAAATTGATGTGTCAGCACTATTCTTGGCTCAGACGAATGAACGCTTGGTGTACGAACAATAAGTGGCTTTAATTCTTTATTTTTAGTGAGCAAGTAGATTGTATCCGAAGAAAGATCCGCAATTAAATGATTATTACCATAATATCTATTATTTGGAGTATTAATCGTAAGAGGCGTAAAATAAGTTTGTCCATTAACCTCTACCTCAACGATTATTCTATTCGAATATCTTACGGGCATAAGAATATCCAAAGTGGAAACGATACTGCCGTCATTCTTTGACATAAGCATATAAGGCTTTTCTTGTTTACGGTTCTGAAATAAATCTGAATCGTAAACAAGAAAAGCATCATCGTCAAAATTGTAAGCGTTAAGTCGTAAATAATCTTTGGAATATTTCATCGTTCGCTTGTATTCGCCTGTTATTGAATAGACTAATATCCGGTATAACTGTGGATTATCAAAAACAAATATCTCTTCGTTTGCTTCATCAAAGATGATGTCCCTCATCATTGAGTATTCTTCATTTCCAGGACCTTTGTGATTGAAATTAGTTATTATCTTACCGTTTCGATCGAAAATAAATACGTCGTATAGCCTTGGTTCCCATACAACCGCATATTTATCGGAAAGATAAGCCAATTGACAAACTCCACTCAACAAAATATCATCCGTTGTTTCTAACGATATATATTCTATATCGGCAATACTTTGGAGGAGGATTTCTTTCTTGGGGTGTTTTTTTGAAATGTCAATTACATGTAAATCACCTGTTTTTGTCGTTTTCGAACCGCCAAATTGACATCCGTAAAAGAATATTAAGGTTAGGAAAGATAATAAAAACTGCTTCTTCATAATAACGGTTCTGAAAAAATTACACTCATGTAGAAAATAATTTTACTACATACAAAATTGCAATTAATATCTTTAACAAACAAACAGCACTAATTATTTAACACCCCCTAACACATCAGCCGATATAATCAAACTTAAATTATTCATACCCGCGCACAGTTTTCGATTTCCAACTATCGAATAAATTTAGTATTGGCTGTGTTTTTCTACCAATGTGAAACTAACTCCGTGGCACAGCATAATAATGGCGTATATAAACATAGCCGTACCAGAAGACTTCATTCCAAGAAGCAGACTCATCAATCAACAGCTCCCACAGCAAAACAATTGCGAACAAAAAAAAGAGAACTTCCTTACATATCAGGAAATCCTCTTTATATTTTCTTAATCGCAGTACTAAATCAAGAGTTAACTCTCTTTTCTTTAATCCGCGCTTTTTTACCTGTAAGTTGACGTAAGTAATAAAGTTTTGTACGACGAACTTTACCTCTCTTATTGATAACGATACTCTCGATAAACGGAGATTCGATCGGAAAAATTCTTTCTACGCCAATATTTTCAGAAATTTTACGTACTGTAAAACGTTTTTTTGTACCATGACCAGAAATACGTATTACGACACCACGATATTGCTGGATACGCTCTTTGTTCCCCTCTTTAATACGATATGATACCGTAATTGTGTCGCCACTGTTAAATGCAGGATGCTCCTTTTGGGTAGCAAATGCCTCTTCTGCAACTTTAATTAAATCCATTGTCTTATAGCTCTTTATATGTTTAAATTCTAACAAAACGCAACATAACGGGTCTCACTTTTCCCGACAGCGATTACGTAAAGCGGATGCAAAGGTAGTAATAAATCCAAAATAAACAACGGTAGACTTGTATTTTTTTCTTAATCATTCGCAAAACCTTCTGCCATCCGGGAAAAAAAAATTATATTTGCGCTCAATTTCAATACACGAATCATGATAAAAAAACAGATTATCATTCTATTATCCCTCCTGCTATCATCTATCGCGGCACTGGCGCAAATCACACCAAATCTGTATTCTTCCGTAGATGAAGATGCAATGTATCACTGGGTGGACTCCGTCTTCGACAGTATGAGTGAAGAAGAATGCATCGGCCAATTTTTCATGATCATAGCCGACCCTACGACAGATACCAAAAATATGGCCCGGCTCGTAAATCTGGTAAAAGAGCAAAAAGTCGGAGGTGTTCTATTTCAGAAAGGAGATCCCGAATCACAGGTAAAAGTAACCAACAGGCTACAAAGAGAAGCTCGCACACCGCTACTGATCGCTCTCGACGGAGAATGGGGGTTATCCATGCGGCTAAGCGGCACAACACGCTTTCCTAAAAATATGATGCTTGGCGCCATATCCGATCTCGACCTGATAGAACAGTATGGCGAAGAAGTTGGGCGTCAGTGTCGTGAAATGGGCATACATATCAACTTTGCACCTACTGTTGATGTAAACAGCAACGCGAAAAATCCGGTCATAGGCATACGCTCTTTTGGCGAAGATCCTGCAGATGTCGCCCGCAGAGCCATTTTCTATTCCCGGGGACTCGAAAAAGCCGGTATCATGGCTGTCGCCAAACATTTCCCCGGACATGGCGACACAAAAACCGATTCGCATCATTTGCTACCGGTCATCAATCACGATATTGAACGACTTAGAGAGGTTGAATTATACCCCTTCAACCGATATATCAGAAGTGGCTTTGCCGGGATTATGGTAGCCCACTTAGACATTCCGGCTTTAGGGACTAACGGACGTCCAAGTTCTTTTTCACGTGAAGTAGTAACAGAACTACTGCGCGATCAAATGGGATTCCGGGGGTTATGCTTCACCGATGGGCTGGCAATGAAAGGGGCCGTAACCAAAAACAATGAGAGTATCTGTGTTCTTGCTCTGAAAGCCGGCAATGACATACTCGTAGGCCCGGTAAATCCGGAAAAAGAAGTTGAGGCAGTTAAACAGGCGGTTAAAAGAAAAGAACTCAACATGTCCGATCTTAACAGAAGATGCCGTAGGATTTTATGCTACAAATACATCGCAGGACTTAACAATTTTAATCCGATATCAACAAACAACTTAGATGAAAGGCTAAATACCCCACATGCGGAATGGCTCAATGCTAAATTAAACGCCGAAGCCATTACCATCGTAAAAAACAACGAAGAGATACTTCCGCTGAAACAACTGAACAAAAAACGTATCGCCGCTGTCTCTATGGAAAGTAAAAACGACAATGACTTCCATATAATGCTAAAAAAATACGGTGATGTCGATTGTTACAATATCTCCAGCAATGCCGACAATAACGACAAAAAAAATGTCTACGACAAATTGAAAAACTATGATATTATTATATGTAGCGTATATAACACTAAAACGGAAGACAGCCGGGAACTGCAAACTATCGCATCCGGAAAAGAATTGATTTATGTATTTTTCACTGTGCCTTATACCTGTTCAAAATTCAGCGCCTCGGCTACAAACGCGCAAGCGATCGTAATAGCTTATGAAGCTACTGATTTAGCCGAAAAATACGCCGCTCAGGTCATCTTCGGTGGTATACCGGCAAAAGGCTCACTATCAGTTAGCATACCGAATATGTTTACTGCCGGTGCAGGCATCTACACCGAAAAAACAAGATTAGGATTTCATGAACCCGAAGAAGTCAATATAAACTCATATAAACTACAAGCCATTGACGCAATAGCCTATGAAGGACTTGATAAAGAAGCATATCCCGGGTGTCGGATTATTGTGGCAAAAGATGGGATGATCATATACAACAAGTCTTTTGGACATTACGATTATTCAAAGAAAAAAGAAGTTTCTGAAAATACGGTATACGACCTTGCATCTGTTTCAAAAGCAACAGGAACACTTCTCGCGGTGATGAAATCTTATGATAACGGAAACTTCCAGTTAACAAACAAAATTTCCGATTTTGTTACAGAACTAAAAGGCAGTGATAAAAAAGACATCATCATCAAGGATTTGCTTTATCATCAATCCGGGCTACCATCAACAATCGGCTTTTACGAAAAAGCAATCGACAAAAATAGTTACAGTGGTTCGTTATACAGCGGCAAAAAGGATAACAACCATCCGTTGCAGCTCGACTCACGCACATACGTAAACCCAGACTTCAAATTCAACCCCAACATTATTTCCAAAACCAGAAAAGACGGATTTAAAGCAGAAGTTGCACGCAATTTATATGTAAGTGACGCATTCGTAAAAGACAGCATCATTTCAGGAATAATAAATGCCAAGATGAGTGCAAATGACAAATACAACTACAGTTGTATCAACTTTATCCTGCTTCAGAAAATGGTGGAAAAACAGGAGAAAAAACAAATGG
>JAVBNB010000077.1:0-11594 GCA_031551825.1 Tannerella sp.
CTCCCTTGATAAACAACAATCGTAAAGTAATAGGACAACTATGGGGAAGTTGGGATTATAAATGTGATTATCCAGCCATTGATGATCCGGAATATGGCAAGTTCAGCGTTTCATGGACGGGTAATGGGGCAACAGATCCTCGTCGCAAACTGCAACCCTGGCTGGACCCGATTAGGTCTGGCGTGACTGTATTAGATGGGAGTTATTGCAATGCGCCAATAGAGTCAAATATAGATGTCACTTCTGGTCTCTATGATGCAAATTCCCGAACCTATCGTGCCGCCGCATCATGTCTCGGAGCGATTAAATTCGAATGGAAGACTTTGTCTTCCGGATGGACTATCAGGAATGCGGAGCCTGGTACTGATCAAACGATGCACGATGTGTTGATTACGCCTAATTCGTCATCAGCCCCTTCGACATCATTGGCAGTTCGGGCATATAACAATTGCGGATGGTGTGAGTGGATACTTGTAGATCGTGTTTCTTATAATTTGACCTATTCAATATCTACGGCTCCCAACCCGGCCAGCAGTATACTTAATGTTAATATAACTGTGAATGAACCGCTGCAAGAACAATATTCATCTGTAGTGGAAGGTATAGGAATACAGCGACTTTCTACAATCAATATCGGATCTTCAGGAACGATTGAAATGCCGACTTCTTTCATCATCAGACTGTACAGTAGTTTCGGAGCATTGGCTCTTCAAACGACTTCGTCGGCAGACAATTCTAATATACAATTGGATGTTTCGAAATTGCCGAGTGGCGTCTACTTCCTGCAGGTATTAGATGGCGCTGGTGGAGAACCACAAACTTCTACCGTTGTTGTGAAGCATTAGTTAAGTGTTGTATTTGTATAAATATCGGGAGGCTGTCTTACTTTTTTAAGACAGTCTTCTTTTTTCAGAGTAATGCGACAAAAGTTTGATTTTGTTTCGTACTTCTCTCAACTTACACTATATTTTCATAATATAGGCTGCATCTCAGCAATAGCAAAAGAAAATACATTTTCTCTTGCCATTGCGTTCGATTTGCACTATATTTGTAGGCTTATAGAAGTATTCTGTTTATATGGAATTTATTATAATTATCGGATTGATAATATTGAACGGACTTTTGTCTATGTCCGAGATCGCGTTGGTATCTTCTCGTAAAGCCAGATTGGAATCCCTGGCGAAGAAAGGAAAAAAATCAGCATTAAAAGCATTGGAACTCTCGAAAGAACCGGATCGGTTTCTTTCGGCGATACAGATCGGTATCACATTGATCGGTATCCTTACCGGTTTGTTTTCCGGGGAAGCTTTTGCCGGAAGTCTTGCGGAGGTTTTGTCGAATATATCTTTCATACAGCCGTATGCCTATGCTGTATCCAAACTTATCATCGTAATTATTGTAACTTATCTTACACTTGTATTAGGAGAACTTGTTCCTAAACGCATCGGATTGAGTTTTTCCGAGCAGGTAGCCATGATTATTGCCAAACCGATGGATCTGTTGTCAAAGATTACCGCACCGTTTGTATGGATATTGTCTAAGAGTACAAAAGCCGTTGTTGCCTTGATAGGATTGAGTCATGCCGGCGATAACAATAAAGTTACGGAAGAAGAGATAAAAGCGATTGTTCATGAGGGTTTTGAAGGAGGCGAGGTGCAGGAAGTTGAGCAAGATATTGTGGAACGAGTTTTTCATCTTGGTGATCGTACCGTCGGAAGTATTATGACGCATCGAAGTGAATTGGTTTATATTGATATTTCTGATAGTGTTGATGTTATACGTAAAAAAGTAAAAACGAACCTCTATAATACATATCCTGTCGTATCTGAAAAGTTAGATAATATACAGGGGGTTGTTTTTTTGAAAGAACTGTTTGGTTATATAGACTCTCCGGATTTTACGCTTTCAAAAATAATTCGGCCCGCTCAGTTTATTCAGGAGAATATGAGTGTATATAAAGCCTTGGAACAATTCCGCCAGGCACGGACAAAATATGGAGTTGTTACAGATGAATTTGGCAGTGTGCAAGGCATTGTTACATTTAAGGATATTGTCGATGCTCTTGTGGGCGAAGTGAGTGAAATTGATGATGAACCGGAGATCATTATGCGCAAGGACGGAAGTGTTTTGGTGGACGGACAATGTTCTTTTTACAGTTTTCTGGAATATTTCGATATGGAAGATCTGTACGAAGATAATGATTATAATACATTGAGCGGATTGATATTAGAGGTGCTGGAACGTGTACCTAAGACGGGTGATAGCTTTTCCTGGATGAGTTTTGAATTTGAAATCATTGATATGGATGGCGCTCGTATTGATAAAGTATTAGTCCGGAAAAAAGAAGAAAGTGAGATTGATATATGATAAAAGCAATTTTTTTAGATATAGACGGGACAATGGTAAGTTTTGATACGCACCGTGTACCTGATAATACGAAGAAAGCATTGCGGGAGGCGCGTGATCGTGGTATTAAAATTTTTGTTGCCACAGGACGACATGGTGGAGATATTAATAATTTGGACGATTTGGAGTTTGATGGCTACATAACGTTGAACGGAGCTTATTGCAGGGTAGGCGATCAGGTAGTTTTCAAGAAGCATATTCCGCATGAAGACGTGGAAGCCTTTGTTCGCTATGAAGAAGAAATAGCGCCGATTCCCTGCTTCTTTGTCGAAGCGGGACGGGTGTCAGCGAATATGGTAGACGAACAAATTACGCAGATGATGGAATTGGTGCATTTTACACCTCGCCCGATTATTCCATCCCGCGAGTTTATAGGTAAAGAGATTTTTCAGTTGACGGCTTTTTTTCCGATGGACCGTGAGCCCGGAATAATGAAACATTTGCCGGGATGTGTGGCTACACGTTGGTATCCGACATTTGCGGATGTTGTTGCCCGCGATGTGGATAAAAGTGTTGGTTTAGAAAAGATCAAAGAATATTTTGGATTTGATCTGGATGAAATGATGGCGATTGGTGACGGAGGCAACGATATATCGATGCTGAAACATGCCGGTATAGGCATAGCAATGGGCAATGCGAACGCGGAAGTAAAACAGGCAGCCAACTATATCACAACATCTGTGGATGATGATGGTATCGGTAACGCCTTACGGCATTTTAGGGTTATTTGATTGTTTTAAGAGCGTATGACAGAGATCGGTTTTAAATAAAGAAAAGTTATGTTATTATCTAAAATGAAAGAAAGGCGTACAATCCGCCGGTATTCGGAAAAAGATATTTCAGACGAGTTGCTCAATGAGTTATTGGAGGTAGCGGCAAGAGCTTCAAATACAGGCAATATGCAGTTGTATAGCGTAGTTGTCACACGTGATAAATCGCAAAAAGAAAAACTGGCTCCCGCTCATTTTAATCAACCGATGGTTAAAAATGCATCTGTTGTCTTAACGTTTTGTGCCGATGCGAACCGTTTTGTTAAATGGGCTTCGTTTCGTAAGGCGGAAGCCGGATTTAGTAATTTTCAGACATTTATGGCGGCTGTTATTGACTCAATGCTGTTCGCGCAGACTTTTTGCGTTGCTGCCGAAGAAAAAGGATTAGGTATATGCTATCTTGGAACTGCCACTTACAACGCGGCTCCGATTATTGAAGCCTTATCCCTGCCCGAACTTGTTGTTCCCATAACGGCTGTAACCGTAGGATATCCGGCGGACCCTCTTCCGGATCAATGTGAGCGATTGCCATTGGGTGCAATTGTTCATCAGGAACATTATGCGGATTATACAGAATCGACTATAGACGCACTATATAAAGAAAAGGAGGAATTGGAAGTCAATATTCGTTTTGTCAGAGAGAATGCTAAAGAAACGTTGGCGCAGGTTTTTACGGATGTGCGTTATACAAAAAAGAATAACGAATTTTTTTCCGATGAATTTCTGAAGGTTCTTCAACAACAGGGTTTTTTAAGTTAATCTGTTATAGCACTTCATATTTATAGGAAGGCCAGGCGTTTTTGATGTAGTCAATTTTGTCGTCTTCCGTAACGAGGTAATCAATCTCATTCAGGGAAGCTACGTGATACACTTCCGCTGTATTTAATTTGTGTCTGTCTATTAATGCGATCCGTTTTTGGGCGCATTCTATCATACAACGTTTAATCATGGCTTCTTCGCGGTCCGGAGCGGTAATGCCCTGTTGAGGGTGAATATTGCTTATGCCTAATAGTAACCAATCCGGACGTATGGTTTGTAAGATCTGGAAAACAGAAATGCCAACTGTAACCTGAGAAGAAGGGAATACTTTGCCACCTACAAAAATAAGCTCTAATTCAGGATGATGGATAAGTGTATTGATTATAGGAAAGCTGTTTGTATAAACCGTAAGACGCATATTGGTTGGCAACTGTTTGGCAACTTCAAGATTGGATGTTCCTCCGTCAATAAGTAATACATCTCCTGCCTGAAACAATGGAATCACTTTCGCAGCTAATTGCTGCTTTACTGCAATATCCGTATTCAACCTTTCGGTAAATTCTACGGGGATACCTGAACGGGTAATGGCTCCTCCATGTACTTTGGTTAGCAATCCTTTTTCATCTAATTCCACCAGATCGCGCCGTAGCGTATCATCAGATACTCCTAATTCCGTACTCAGCGCTGTAATATAAATCCGATAATTCTGGTTTATGCGGTTTAATATGTATTGATGTCGTTCTTCTTTTAACATATTGGATAAGTTTTGTTGCAAATTACCGCAAATATATTTATATTTAGAGAGAAAGTCAATTTTTTGTGATTTTTTTTGAGGAATTTTGCGGTTTTTGTGCGTTTTTTTATATGAACATTCTCAAATTCGCATTGTTATTCTGAAATCCGCATCTGCATCCACGAGATAAAAGTTGATTTTTGAAGTAAAAAAAGATGATTAATAATTAAAAAAACAAAAAAAATGAAGACGCAGATTTTGGTAGATATGGATGGTGTTCTCGCTGATGTTTATACACAATTGATTGATTTCGAATACAGAGATTCGGGTATTATGTTTGGCCCCGAAGAGTTATACGGCAAAATGGAAGAAAATGCTTTTCCGGCATTTGATAAACATATACGGAGTAAAGGATTTTTCAGGACTGTACCGCAGATACCCGGCAGTATAGAGGGGTTGAGGTGCCTTAATGATAAATATAACGTGCTGATTGTCTCATCGGCAACCGAGTTTCCTGACAGCTTGACAGAAAAGCAACAATGGCTCAACGAATTTTATCCGTATATTACCTGGCAACAGATGATTTTTTGTGGTCGTAAGGATAGTATTGCCGGAGATATTATGATTGATGATCATATTAAAAACTTGAGTACATTCAACGGAGAAAAGATACTTTTTACCCAGCCGCATAATATTTATGTGAATGACGCGACCCTATATCGGGTTTGTGGCTGGAAAGAAATTATGAATAAATTACTTTAAGTATAATTTATCAGATTCTGTCCAACACCTTTTCAATCAGTATCGGAAGGCTATTTTTGTAATCGGTACTCATGTTTTTATCTATGCGTCCGGCAATGATGCAGCATACGGTCATGGCACGATGTCCCATCATTGCGGCAAGTCCGGCAAGCGCGGAACTTTCCATTTCAAAATTGGTGATACGCTGGTTTTCGAAATTGAAAGATTCGATTTTTTTATTTAATTCCGTATCCGAGAGCGGAAGACGTAATTCTCTGCCCTGTGGGCCGTAAAATCCGTTTGCAGCGATAGTCATACCACGGATAATGTCATCTTGCGCGATTTGTTCGATTAATGAATGGTCGGCCGAAACTACGTATGGGCGTATTCCGGTGATATTCCAACTGAGTTGGCGAATCAGTTCGTCTTCTGTTTTTATATCCCTGATCTTATCATTGTTTTTGTAAAAATATAGGACTCCGTCGAATCCGATTGATTTTTCCGCAGCCACGTATGTTCCCACAGGGGTGAACGGTTGTAACCCTCCGGATGTGCCAATACGAACCAATGTGAGCTGCCGGAATTCCGGACGAACGGTTCGTGTCGTGAAATCAATATTGGCAAGCGCGTCTAATTCGTTTATCACAATATCTATATTATCACATCCGATACCGTGCGAAACAACCGAAAGACGTTTTCCTTTATAGGTTCCCGTAATCGTATGAAACTCACGGCTTGAAACCTCGCACTCTTTTGTGTCGAAGTCTCCGGCGATCATGGAAACACGCGCCGGATCACCGCAAAGGATGACGCGATCGGCAAGTTGCTCTGGTTTTACATGGAGGTGAAATGCACTTCCGTCATCGTTTATAATCAATTCCGATTCTGCAATACGTTTCATAAGGAATAGTTTAAAAAAACTAAAAGTGGAAAATTAATTTTTCCACTTTTAGTTATCTGTTATTTTTTATTTAATCGGTTTGCTTTGGCCACCCGAAGGTTTGGAGATCGCATCACGCATCGAAGTATCCGCTTCTATATTTTTCATTCGATAGTAGTCCATGATACCAAGGTTTCCACTGCGGAATGCTTCTGCCATCGCTTTGGGGACTTCTGCTTCCGCTTCGATTACTTTCGCACGCGCTTCCTGTGCCTTTGCTTTCATTTCCTGTTCTAATGCGACAGCCATTGCACGGCGTTCCTCCGCTTTTGCCTGGGCAATATTTTTGTCGGCCTGCGCCTGATCCATCTGCAATACAGCACCGATATTTTTACCTATGTCTATATCCGCAATATCAATAGATAGAATTTCAAATGCAGTACCGGCATCAAGTCCCTTGCGTAGTACTAATTTCGAAATAGAATCCGGATTTTCCAATACTGTTTCATGATTTTCGGCCGAACCAATGGATGAAACAATTCCTTCGCCAACACGTGCTAGAATGGTTTCTTCACCGGCGCCTCCAACTAACTGCTTAATATTGGCACGAACTGTAACGCGTGCTTTCGCAATCAACTGAATACCGTTTTTTGAAACCGCCGTTACGGGAGGGGTGTCAATTACTTTCGGATTTACAGACATCTGTACGGCCTGAAATACGTCACGGCCGGCAAGATCAATCGCTGTCGCCATCTGGAATGTCAGGTCAATGTTTGCTTTTGATGCGGACACGAGTGCATGTACAACTCTTTCCACATGTCCTCCTGCAAGATAATGAGCTTCTAATTCGTCACGTGTAAGAGTTTTAAGCCCTGCTTTGTGTGCTTCAATCATCGCACGTGTTATGACTCCCGGCGGAACTTTACGTATGCGCATGAGAAATAACTGAATGAGTGAAATGTTTACTCCTGATACTTTTGCCGAAATCCATAAAAGGAAAGGCACATAGTAAAAGAATATGCATAGCAATACAAATGCTACACAAATTGTCATAATCAATAGATAATCCATATTTTCAATAATTTATGTGTTGTTTATATTATTTTTATTTTCAACGACTACGTTATAACCGTCTATACGAATAATGACCACGGGAGTATTTTCGTCAATAAATTCATTGATAGATTTAGCTTCAACGGTAATATGATTGAAGCGCGCTTTTCCTATGGGAGCGAGGCGTGAAAGGGTAGTACCTTCGTCCCCAACTTTTAAATCCATATCGCGTGGCGAGGTAACAGTAGATTCTATATCGGTTTTCAGCGATACGCGATTAAAAGAATTGGAGCGCAAAAGCCATAAAAATAGACCTCCGAAAGACAAAATAGATCCTCCTAGGGTTATATTTCCGGTTGTCGCGCTTATGGAGTAAGCGTACGCAACTCCTCCTATGGCAAATAATGCACCCGCGATACCGGCAATTGTTATACCGGGTAAAAGAAATATCTCCGCAAGAATAAGAATTATCGCGGCGATCATCAGGAATACTATAATTATTATATCTATCGGCATAATATACTTGGTATTATTTAGTTCCTATTTGTCGGATTTCAGCATTGCGCGCCTTTTTTTCTTGTATCCTGGCCTCCTCCATTAGTGTATAAAGCTGGTTTTCAGCTTGTAATATGGTTGGCTTCAACTGCTCGCGTACGGATGAATTTCCACTTGTGTATGAATTGCGAATGTCTTTCAGTCTGTTATTAAGACTTTCAATTTGTTTGTTTATGTTTAATACCTCGGAATATAAATCTTTGGTCTCATGGCTTTTTATGTCGCTGAGTGTATAATACGTTATTTTATCATTAATAACAAATTCGAAATCACGTTCTTTTTTTACATCCTTTTGTGTCAGATCCGTATGAGCCAGCTTTATTAACTCCGCGTAATCCGTGCCATTTTTCCAGGTTTCTTTTATGGATACCAAAGCAGCCCTTCTTCTTATTTCTTCTTGATCTTCAATACCTTCAATGCGCTTGCGCGAAGGGTCCGGAATAAAAAGATACACACACACATTGTCCTCCGGTTGATTCCTGTCAGTAACAAACCATCCTAATCCTTTCGTTTCGTCTATAACCATCATGTAGTCATTTGCCGGTGAATTGAATGGCATGCCCATCTGTTCGGGAGCTAAGTATGAGTTTGTGTTCGTATTATAGCGTGTGACAAAAATATCATAGCCGCCGATTGATTCATATCCTTTTGAAGCGAAATACATTGTCACCCCATCTGATAAAATATAAGGATAATTGTTATCTTTCGCATTATCGGGAAGCAAAGCTTTTTCGTCACCCCACGCATCAAGCAATTTAGATTGTGAATAAAGTGTATAAGAGCCGTTTTCCGAAGGACGTGCGTAATAAACTCTGTCTCCTTTCTGGTTTGTATAAGCTATAGATGAAACATTATTATCTGTCTTGAAAAAATCATAGTAGGACATGAGTGTACCGCTTTCTTCGCTCAGGCTGTATGCATCTAAAAACGCGTTTTTGTTTAAAACCATACTATCAATAATCTGGACATCTTCGGTTTTATCCTGCATGCGTAGCAGGTTGCGCGCCTGTTCCATTTTTTTTTCAGACTCGGAAGCATCATCTTTTTTCTTTTTTTGCATGGCGATATATTCATCCCACATCTCTACAGCTTCGTTGAAACGGTAATGATCCGTATACAACATCGCAAGATAGCGGTATGACTCCATTACTTTGCGCTTGCTGGCAACAAGCAGGTATTTTTCGGCTTCTTCATAGTCTCCTGTTTCATAGCAGCATACGCCATACCATTGGTTGTAGGAAGAATTATTGGGCGATTGTTTGACAAGCTTTTCAAACACGGGCTTCGCTTCCTCGTATTTACCTTCGTTATACAAGATCTTGGCTTGATCAAGACTTTGTGTATATCCGTAAAGACTTATCGACAAGAGGAATAGAATATAAAATAGTTTAGTAAACTTTTGTTTCATCAGTATCTGTATCAATCTATAGCAAACATATTTACAGGTAAAGATAAAGAATAAAAATCAGTCTATTTATTAAAAAAATATAAATCATTGAAGACCACTGGTTACTCCGTCTATGTAACTAATTATATCTTCTTTATTATCAGGATTAAACCATCTTATTTCCGGGTCACGTTTAAACCAGGTCATTTGTTTGCGCGCGTAAACACGTGTGTTTCCTTTTATTTTTTCAATGGCTTCATCTAACGTGTAGTTGCCATCGAAATAGGAGAATAATTCTTTGTATCCGACCGTGTTGAGCGCGTTCAGGTTGCGCATGGGATAAACACGTTTTGCTTCTTCAACAAAGCCTTCTTCGATCATATCGTCAACACGTTTATTGATACGTTCGAATAATTCCGGACGTTCGCGTGTGAGGCCAATCTTGCAAATTTTAAAAGGACGTTCTTTTATCCGGCGGGTTCTGAATGAAGAGTATGGTTTACCTGTCATTCTGCATATTTCTACCGCATGAATGACTCGTCTGTAGTTCATACGGTCCACCTCCATGTAATGCACAGGGTCTGATTTTTTGAGTTCTTCTAAAATGGGCGGAAGTCCCTCGTTATAGTATTGATCCCATAGCGCTTCGCGTATTTCCCGGGTTATGGTCGGCATTTCATCAATACCTTTGCATACAGCATCGATGTACATCATAGAGCCTCCGCAAAGCAATAGGAATGGCTGTGTTTCGTGCAGTTTGTTTATTAGGAAGATGGATTCTTCTTCGAAAAGGCTCGCGCTGTAATAGTCCGCGACGGAATGTGTCGCAATGAAGTAATGTTTAACTAAAGATAATTCTTCTTCGGTTGGAGCAGCTGTTCCGATGGGCAACTCTTTGTATATCTGGCGTGAATCGGCAGAGATAACAGGACTTCCGATATGGCGGGCGATATTAATGCTCAATGCTGTTTTTCCGACGCCCGTAGGTCCGAGTAAAACAAAGAGTATGTTCATTCAGAAACGATCATTCGAAGATGTTTCGTCAAATGAAGCTTCGTCTAGTCCTTCAAGATCCTCATCATTGTAAGCATCATCACCATAAAAGTCCGCATCTAAATCGGGAACGATGTCATTTGTTGCCATATCAAAATCGACGAGTTGATTTGGAGGGGTTCCTACGGACTTGGTGCAAATCGGATCTTTCAGATCTTTTCCGGTTACTATTTCACGTAGTTCAATGAAAAATACACGTTCGCTCAATTGATCGAAAACATAGAGAAGTTTCTGGTGCTCTTCCTCAATAAGATCTTCAAGATGTGTGTCCTCCATGATATAGCTATCTTCTTCGGAAGTGGTGTCCATTTCTATAAGAGTGATTTCCGTATGTTTACTCCAATCATCTCCACAGATGAAAAATGAGTAGATCTGATTTTCATCATACCCTGTAGCTTTCAGAATTTCCTTGTGGAAATCAAGAAATGTAGCCTGTGAACTTATTTGTATTTCTCTTTTGAAGTTGTCAACTTCGTCAGACAATAATAAAAATCTGTATACCATAATAGTTTATGCTAAAAAGGTGATATGCAAATATGGGAATAAAAATTATATCACAAAAGAAAAATGATAAATTTTTTAATCGTCAATAGAACCTTTGACAATGCCTCGTTTGGATGATTTTATAAAGTTGAGTATCAAATCTCGTTCCAAACTTGGTTCGTATTCGGTTTCGATCGCGTTGAGGGCATCTGTGTTATTTAGCCCGCGTGTATATAACGTGCGATAGATATCTTGTATCAGGAATATTTGGTTTTTTGAGAATCCCCGCCTGTGTAGACCTACAATGTTGATTCCACAATATGCAATTGGTTCACGACCGATAAGCGTATAGGGAGGGATATCTTTTCCGACACGTGATCCGCCCTGAATCATGACATGTTTGGATATGCGCGTAAATTGGTGTACTAAGGAGCCTCCGCTGACAATTGCGAAATCATCGATTTCGACTTCTCCTGCAATTTGCGAAGAATTCCCGATGATGATATTATCTTTTAAGGCACAATCATGTGCAATATGTGAATAGGCCATAATCAGGCAGTTGCTTCCTACAACGGTTTTCCCCTTTGCCACAGTTCCGCGATTTATCGTTACACATTCCCTGATTGTTGTATGATTACCAATTTCGACAACAGAGTCTTCACCGACGAATTTCAAATCCTGTGGGATACCGGAAATCACTGCGCCGGGAAATATCATACAATCGGAACCGATACGAGATCCGTTTAAAATTGTGGTATGTGAAAAAATACGGCA
>JAVBNB010000010.1:0-21422 GCA_031551825.1 Tannerella sp.
AGCCGGAGCTTTTATCCGGATGCAGGAATTTATTGATGGAAACAGGGCGTTTAAGGTGATGGGATTATTCCTTATCGGGTTTTATGTCGGAAAAAACCGGATGTATGCAAATCTGGAACATTATAAAAAAAGTTTACGGCAAATACGGAGTATCGGTTTTATTGTTGGTTTGCCGCTTTCAATACTCTATGCCTGGAATGCAATAAATGGTTATCCTTCCGGATTAACGGGAAGCGCCATTTTATATGCGGTTAGCGTATTCCCTCTGAGTTTTGCATATATATCGGCAATTTGCCTGTTTTATATTAAGAAGAAGGAAAGGCGCATATTTAATATAGTGGCGGCGCCCGGCCGGATGGCGCTCACCAATTACATAATGCAATCTGTTTTCGGAATAATTATTTTTTACGGCATCGGGTTTGGCCTGGGAGCAAAAGTCGGATTAGTCTATGTTGAATTGATCGCGCTGGCAGTCTTTTTTGTTCAGATTATCTACAGTTATGTCTGGCTTCATTATCTTCGATTCGGGCCGATGGAGTGGGGATGGCGTATGCTGACCTATGGGGAGTGGTTGAAAATTAAATAGAAATAGTATCAATAAAAATTTATAAATAACAAATTATCGAGATGAAAAAGTTGATTAGTAACACGTTTTTTGAAGGTGAAAGACCTTTATTCGGAACAAATGATTTACGAGTGGAAAATGTGAAATTCTATCCGGGAGAGTCGGCATTAAAGGAATGTAATAATGTGGAAGCGTATAAATGCGAATTTATGTGCAAATATCCGTTCTGGCATGACAATAATGCTTTGATAGAGGATTGCTTGTTTACGGTATACAGCCGTGCCGCCATCTGGTATTCAAAAAATATACGCATGATAAACAGCCGTGTGGATGCCCCTAAAATGTTCCGCGAAATAGACGGTCTTTATCTGGAGAATGTGAAATTATCCTGCGCGGGAGAAACGATGTGGAACTGCCGTGATATGAAACTACGTGATGTGGA
Source organism: Tannerella sp. (assembly GCA_031551825.1). Taxonomy (GTDB): domain Bacteria; phylum Bacteroidota; class Bacteroidia; order Bacteroidales; family Tannerellaceae; genus Tannerella. The sequence continues at coordinate 1,008 of JAVBNB010000010.1, forward strand.
GGCCCGTGGCGGCGACTATATTTTTATGAATGGCATGGGAATCGATATTGACGGTTTTTACCTGCAAGGCAATTATTCGTTTCAGGATGCGAAGAATGTCGTTGTCCGCAACGCCCGTCTTGATTCTAAGGATGCTTTCTGGAAGACGGAAAATGTTACTGTCTATGATTCTGAAATAAATGGAGAATATTTAGGTTGGTACTCCAAAAACCTGAAACTGGTGAATTGTAAGATATCCGGTACACAACCTTTGTGTTACTGCACAAATCTTGTGATGGAAAACTGTACAATGGCGGAAGACTGTGATCTGTGTTTCGAATACAGCGAATTGAAAGCTGTAATTAATGGTTCTATTACCAGCATTAAAAATCCGGCAGACGGATCTATTACGGCAGATTGTATCGGCGAAGTTATTCTGGATGAAAACTGTAAGAATCCGGAGGCTTGTAAAATAAAAACAAGAAAAGAGACCTGTTTGGCATGATGAAGTATAATTTTGACCAAATCGTTCCACGCAGAAATACAAATTCTTATAAATGGGATTCGGCTACCGGTGATGATGTTTTGCCTATGTGGGTAGCCGATATGGATTTCCGCACAGCTCCCTCCGTTATCGAGGCTTTTGTGCGGAGGGCGCAGCATGGCGTTTTCGGATATACAAAAGTGCCTGCGGCCTACTATGATGCGGTAACGGGATGGTTTGAGAGAAGACATAATTTCACGATTCAAAAAGACTGGATACTTTTTACGACAGGGGTAGTTCCGGCGCTTTCGGCTGTTATTAAAGCGTTGACGATTCCCGGAGACCGGGTCATTGTGCAGACACCGGTCTATAACTGTTTTTTTTCTTCCATCCGTAACGACCAGTGTGAAATGGTGGCCAATGAACTGATATACAAGGACGGTTCTTACGGCATTGATTTCGATGATCTCGAAAAGAAAGCTTCCGATCCTAAAGCCAAAGTATTATTGCTATGCAGTCCGCATAATCCGGTGGGAAGGGTCTGGACAAAAGAAGAATTGATCCGTATCGGTGAAATATGCCTGCGTAATCAGGTGGTTGTCATATCGGACGAAATCCATTGTGATTTGGTATATACCGGACATAAACATATTCCGCTTGCTTCGATCAGCGAAGAGCTTTTGCGAAACTCCGTCACCTGCACAGCTCCGAGCAAAACTTTTAATCTGGCCGGGATACAGGTAGCTAACATTATAGCTGCCGACGAAGAAATTCGTCGTAAGATTGATAAAGAGCTGAATGTGAATGAGGTATGTGAAATTAATGTATTTGCCGTTGAAGCCGTTATGGCTGCTTATAACGAAGGCGAAGAGTGGTTGGAAGAATTGAAACAATATTTGTTTGACAATTATAGTTACCTGAAAGAGTTTATGAAAACGGAGTTTCCTTCCGTTCGGATTCCTCCGCTTGAAGCGACTTATTTAGTCTGGATGGATTTTTCCACGATTGGGCAGTCATCAGGAGTGATGGCCGAAGACCTGTTGAAAAAAGAAAACTTATGGGTAAATGAAGGAACGATTTACGGACAGAGCGGAGAAGGGTTTATACGTTTGAATATCGCTTGTCCGAGGCAGTTGCTCAAAGAAGGATTGAACAAAATAAAAAATCTGTATAAATAGTGAATCAGCTGCAAGGGACGGGAGTGAAGAAAATAAACATCCTGATTGCTTATTTTCTGATATATGTTGTCTGGGGTTCCACTTATTACTTTATTGGTGTGGCCCTGAAAGGATTTCCTCCGTTTCTGCTGGGCGCGCTTCGTTTTACGATGGCCGGATTGATATTGCTTGCCATTTGTTATAAAAGAGGTGAACCGGTATTCAAAAAAAGCCTGATTAAAAAATCCGCCGTAAGCGGTATTGTTCTGCTTTTTATAGATATGGCGGTTGTCATGCTTGCGCAACAATATGTGAGTAGCAGTTTGGTTGCTATCGTAGCCTCTTCGACGGCCGTCTGGATTATGGCGCTGGATGTTCCGATGTGGAAAAAGAATTTTTGTGATCCGGCTGTAGTCCTTGGTATTATAATCGGGTTTTTGGGTGTATTGATGCTTTATGTAGAGCAGTTACAATTGGATTCGGTGTCGGAAAACAGGGAGTATGGAGTGCTTATCCTGATGTTTGGTTGTATATCATGGGCATTAGGTACCTTATATGCGAAATATCGTTCTTCTCATGAAGAAGATGTGAATGCGTTTGCCGGGTCAGCCTGGCAAATGCTTTTTGCCGGCGCCATGTTCTGGATTTTTACGTTTATATGTGGAGATATGACAAAAACAGATTTTTTCGCAATTTCTGCCTCTGCTTGGTTTTCGCTCGGTTATCTGATTATCTTTGGCTCTCTGTTGGCCTATTCTGCCTATGTATGGTTATTAAAAGTTCGTCCGGCGACTGAAGTAGCTACACATGCCTACGTTAATCCATTTATCGCTGTGTTTTTCGGAACCGTATTTGGCCGGGAAGATGTCACCTGGGTACAGATTGCAGGATTGGTCATTATCCTCCTGAGCGTAATGCTTATCAGCAGGAGAAAAAGAGTTGCCTGATAGTGATAGTCATCAGGCAACTCTCCAAAAGCATTCAACTGAATTTATCCGTCTTTATTCCTCTCCCAGGGATAAAGACAGCATGAGCTATTCCTTATTTCATCTTACATCATATTTTACAAAGAAATAAAAACAAAAAACTAATAACGCTGCTATCGTAATAACCATTGCGATTATATATCCACTAACAAACAGAATACGTTTATCAAGTGGTAAATACTGTTCCTTGTATTGAGGAATCTGGTCTATGGAAACAGGCTTGTTACTGGTCGAAATATCTTCCATGTAATTATACCAGTGGGGACTATCTGGATCTTTGGCATCCACTTCTTTGAACCATTGTAAAAATTGTTCCTGGAACACGTGGATATCCTGCCAGTTTTTCTGAAAACGGAGATATCCTCCCCCGACAAAGGCTTCATTGATATAGTCAAACTGTGCAAGTGGAGAAATTAATGTGAAGTTGCGTGTCTTTTCAAATTGCCGGAACATTTGCCGGTAATAATCATCATGGATTGTCTTCACGCTGTTTAAATATCGGGCGTACAAGTCGGCACGTAACCGATGCGCCGGATAAAAAGGCTTTCCTCCATAATAGGACATACTTCCCGGAGGTGCATTATCCCTGATATCCTCTTTTTCCCTATTTACCAACTGTTCGATCTGTTCGGAAGAAGGAATCGGAAACAGTTTTTTTGCCCAGAATACCGATGTGTTTGGGATAATAACGGCCACAAACAACCAGAAGCAAAGAGAAAGGAGCAGACTTACATTGGAGTTTCGGGTGATGACAGAAGATAAAAGTCCGAAAGAGGCGAATATACTGATAAAAAGTAAACTGACACAAATAAATCCCAACGTATCCGACAAAAAGGAAGCATTCAGTACAACCTTGCCGGAAAAAGCCATAATAAGTAAACTGATTACAATCCCTGCAAGAAGTATAAATCCGACCATTGTAATGATACTTAGCAGCTTGCTAAAGATAAAGATGCGCCGCGGAACGGAATTGGAGAAAACCAATGCCAGCGTTTTATATTCTTTTTCGCCGGATATGGAATCAAAAGCGAACAACAATGTGATGAAACTGAAAAACATGGAAACGATAAATGCCCAGTTTAGGTTATCTGCCCGGCTCATATAGGGGTTTGTACCCTGATGCCTGACATTGAAACTAAACACGTTGTATGCGCTGTAGGTAAACTGGTTGGGTAAGAACTCCTCTTTACAATCGGCTATTACACTATTATTGCGGGGAGTCAAAATGTAATTTCTTTTATTGACAGCTACCTTAGAGACGTTATTGGCATCATTTGTTAATTCGGTTAATGCAGACTGTGTGTATTTTGCATAATTGTTCCGGACATCCTGTATGGAGGTAACAAAAGAGATACTTCCAACCGTAAAAACGATTATTGCTATGATAAAAGATATCTGGAAACGCAGGCTGTATAAATAACCTTGTAATTCTCGTATGTATAGTGTAGTAAACATATTTAATATATAATTAATTATCTGACATCGTATTTCATAAAAGCCCAGATGATTCCAAGTAAGAAGAATACCAGGATGGAAAATAATCCGATCATTCTGCCGGAGGCATCTGCAATACCTGAATTTTGAGAAGCGGCTGTATAGAGGGGTATCTCATCTTTATTCAACTCTTTCGTATATTTTTCATATTCCGTTTTTTTGGATAACAGGTATTGTTCATGAGGGGTTCCGATCGCTTCCTCATTCATGGCAAATTTATCCAGTTTTTTAGGAGTATAACTGGTGATAGATTTGAACAAATTGTTACTTCTGTAAAAACGGATGAATGTTTCCCTGTATATACGGAGACTTTCCATGTAATTGCGGTATGCGGAAGCGTTTGTGTGGCACAATGACTCTGATATTTGCCGGAATATTTCGGAGGGGGATAACCAGGCAATTTGTTGTTGTAATTGTTGCTGGTCGGTTAGTTTGTTGAGATAATCCTGTTGCAGAGCCCACTTCTTGTCAGCCAGATCAAATATAGCCTGCTCATTTTGGGACTCAATTTCCAGGTTATATATCGCCGTTGCTAAATTGGAGGTTTCGAAATACTTTTCACCATCCACTTCACTAAAGTAGTTATCATGGGATATCGTGATTTTGTCATTTTGTGAAATATCATTTTCGACCTGAAAATACAGATTCCTAAGTCCTTCCAGATATTCTTTTTCATATTCATGTATCGTCATTTCAACGTTGTCATACAGAGGTGTTTTCCGGATACTTCCGGATAGATAAGTGGATATATTGGGTATCAGGAACAGAAACCAGATCCAGCACAGCAGACTCAGAATGATGGAAGAAGCGGAATGTTTTACAAGACTTGAAATCAGCATCCCGATCAATATGAAAACAATCATGTACACGACCGATAAAGCGAATAATAATACAATATTTCCCCATTCCGAAGCCGAAAATGATATCGCCGGGTTGATCAGGATAATCAAACATGCCAGCACGTAACAAAACAACAGAATAGGAAGCAGGGTCAGCAACAATCCCGTCAGTTTGCCGAAAAGAAAGGATATACGGCTCACCTGCCCGGTCAGATTCAGTTTTAAAGTTCCGTTTTCCCTTTCCCGCGTGATGGCATCGTAAGAAAATACCAACGCCAGTAATGAGATCAGTATGGCGACTACTTTGGCAAAGTCGATAGAGAAAAAAGCATTTAATAACGGGTTATCCCGTGTGTTTGCATGTCCTTCCGGAAACAATGGGTAATTGTAAAAAGCTATCTTTACTTTATTTCCCATATTACTGCTTATTCCATTACTAAAAATGCTGAGAGGTTGAGGTTTAAGTACGATCGTAGGACGTACATACGACCAAACGGAGGCGCTTTTAATTTCATTTTCCGCTTTCTTATTTTCTGTTTCGTATACTTTAACCTGATTGGTATAATCATCTACGCTGATTATCACGGTGAAAGGAATAACGATCAGGCACAATACAAATCCAATTATAAACCTGACGGAAAGCAGGTTTAACAGGAAATCTTTTTTTGCGATTAACCAGATCATACGATAGCCTCCTGCATATAGTCTAAGTAAATACGTTCCAGGTCATCCTGCATGAATTCTTCGCGGGTGCGAAGCATCACCAGGCGTCCTTCTTTCATAATTCCAACACGATCAGCAATCGTTTTTGCCCGGAATAAGTCGTGTGTACACATCAGAATAGATTTACCCTGGTCGCGCAAATTAATAAGTAGCTGCATCAGTTCGGCGGCGCTTTTCGGGTCAAGGCCACTTGTCGGCTCATCCATCACAATATTATTCGCATCTTTGATGATAGCAATGGCTAAGCCTACTTTCTGACGCATTCCTTTGGAGAAAGTCTTAAGTTTTCTTTCAAAAGCCTCTTCCTGTAATCCTACCTGACGCATTACATTGTAATAGTCCTTTTTGGTCAGGTTTGTTTTGCCGCCTAAACGTGCAAAGAAGTCCATATTCTGGCGCGCTGTAAAGTTTCCGTACAGCATCACGTTTTCGGGAACAAAAGCGACATGCTTTTTGGTTTCCAATGGTTGGTCCATCACATCTATTCCGTCAATAATGGCTTTGCCTGAAGTAGGTTCGATAAAGTTCAGGAACAGGTTGATGGAAGTTGTTTTTCCGGCGCCGTTCGCGCCTAACAGGAAGAATATTTCACCCGGTTTGATTTCCAGGTTGAGGGCGTCCAAAGCCAGAAGCCCGTCTTCGTAACGTTTTGTCAAATCGATTGCTTGTAACATAGTCTTAATATTATATAGTTGTTATCTTTTGCTTAATTTCATTCCGAACCAGACGATACCTCCGATAAAGGCAATCAGCAGCAGGATCAGAGCTAAAGTGCCCCAGACGGAAGTCGATGCGTTTACCTGGATACGGACTGTTTTGTCTTCGGTATCTACTTTCCGGTTGTCGGCCATTGCTTCTGTTTTGATCTTTATTTCCTGAGCGCCCACACCACCGTCTTTTGGCTGAATAACAGTTATTTTTACCCGCTCTTCCTTTTTCGGATCAAGGGAGTTGATAAGATTGGGTTCTATGACGGTTTCCCATCCTAATGGTTTTTCGGTTGTAATACGGATATTATCCAGCCTGCGGCTACCGCCGTTGCGTACGGTTATATCCATAGTGATCTCTTTTCCGGTAGTTGTTTCGTGATAAAGGTTATTGGCCCTTACTTCAATCCTACCTTTACCGCGCGGGATAATTTCCAGTTGCTCACTACCGGCGCTTTCTCCGTTTACCGAGTTAACCGCTTCTACCTGAAACTTGATTGGTTGGTCGATAACGACCTGTTCATCATCACGATCCGGCAGATAAACCTGTAAAGATAGTGTTTTTACGTTAACACCCTGTGCAAACCGTATTTGAGAGACTTTGCTACCACCGTCGGTAAAGTCATAACTGATCTGACGAGGTAAATTTTTTACCTCTAACCGGTATATATCGTCAGTAGTTGAGAAGCGTTCCAATGTAATGTCATACGATGCTTTACTACTCAGGTCCGCTTCCTGACTGAACTGCATGGAAGCGATATCAATCAGATTCATGCTTGCATCTTTTTTCAGATAAATGTTTTTTTCGTCTTTCCGGTTGTTATAATTCAGAGAAACAGTCAGATTTTCTGCGTCTTTCAGTAATTCGAAATCCGCATCGGCCTGTTTTCCCAATTCAATGGACGGAACACGATACTCATAGGGAGAACCGATAATCGTTTTAGACTCATTATCGACCAGAGATACGTAGATATTATAGATTTTGCCGGCACGCATTTCGGGAGTAAACACATCGAAATGATCCCGAAACTGGCTAAGGTATTCTTCATTTCCTTCCAAAGCGCTTTTCATGGTAATCTTCACTTTCCGGTTGCCTCGCTTATCCTGATATTTTACGGCCCGTTCGACCGTGATGTAACTTTGCTGGGAAATAAGCTTGAGAATTAGTTTCTGGTAATCCACTTCTTTGCTGAGTAATTCGTTTTTCGAACGGTTATAGTCATTAGCCGAGATAGCTTTTTCTTCATATAGCTTCGTGTCGTTTTCAAACTTTTGTCTGGCAACCTCATAGTCGGCTCTGGTTTTCTTCAGATCTAACAGTAAGGCTGCTTCCGTATCTCCCTGTGCATGTGAAAAACCTGCAAACAGAAGAAAAATCAGCATCATGTAAGATAATTGTTTCATTTGATCTATTTTTTACTTGTTAAAATCGGTTTTACTATCACTTATTTTATTTTGTCTTTCCAGGAGATAACTCCGGTTGTTTTCAAAATCATACATTGTTTTCCTGTTCAGATTAGCTACGGCGAGATGATAGGTAATGTAACTTCCGATGTAGGCCAGTTGTACCTGTGAAAGCCGTTCCTGTTCGATGGCAAGCTCCTGGCTGGTCATATCACCGTTTTCGAATCGCAGCTGGCTGATACGGTAACTTTGAAGGGCGACTTCCCGGTTGCGTTGATTGATTCGAAAACGTTTTTCAGCTTCATATACGGTACGGACGGTTTCGCGGATTTCACGTTCTATCGCGCGTTGGGTATTTTCCAGATTAAGTTTTTGTTGTTTCAGTCGAACCTGTTCCCGACGCACCTGATTTTTAGCTCTTCCCCAATCTGCAATCGGATAGGAGAGCGTCAGGGCGATCCCCCGGTTAGAAGGACGATCCCTCATATTTTCAAATGAGGAGCCTACCAATTGACCAACAGATCCTCCGTCACGTGTACTTAAACCTGTAAAATCGTAATAGGCAGAAATATCGCCTTTGAATTCTCTTTTTCGTTTGGCCCGTTTTACTTCTATTTCTTGCAATTGAATATCCAGATTGTTCTCTTCAATTTCCATCCGGTTACGTAGCGCCTCTTCAATTGCCAACTGCATATCAACAACAAGCGCTTCGAATTCCATCTCGGCTTCCAGTTCTATTTCTTCATTAAGCTCTATTCCTATCAGGAGCTTGAACTCATCTTTCGCTGCATCCAGTTTTCCCTGGCTTTCCATCACACGGGCTTCGTCCTGTGCCATGGTGATTTCTGCGATAAGCAAATCTCCTTCGGGCAGATTTCCTGTTTCCTGTTTAAGCCGGGTAATACGTAGCGCTTCCTTTGAATTGGCCAGGCGATCCTGGTTGGTCTGATGTTCGTACGCCAGTTGATATACCTCATAAAAGCCGGCTGTTACATCATATACAATATCCATTTGTACCCGGGTAAAATAGCAGGTTGATTTTTTGTAATCCAATTCAGCCACCTTCATATTCTCTTTTAGAAGATTGGCCGTGAATACGGGCTGGCTGAAAGATAGTGCAAAACGGGAATATACCTGATCACGTTCCATCTCCTTATAATCCATCTGGGATAAGGTAGTCTTGTAATTTTCCCAGTACATTCTGGAAGAAAATGCGAAATTACCTCCGGTAGGCAGTACATAGGTAAAATTCAGATTACCTCCGGCCTGAATGGAGCCGATGGAATTGTATACCGGCAAGCCGTCTACCTGTGAGATCTGCGCCAATTCCTCGTTCCATGAAGGAGTGAAGAGGTTGAAATTCAACAATGGTTTAAATTCCGACTTTGTATATAGGTAAGAAAAACGAGTAGCATCAATTTCTTCTTTGTAATATTTTACCATAAAACTTTCTCCCAACGCTATTTGAATAGCTTCTTCGTAAGATATTTTTCTTATATCAGATGATTTTATGGGAGAAAAAGCTGTTATGCAGAAAAAAAACGCGTATAGTAACTTTTTTTTGTTCATATTATTACTGATTTATGAGTAACAGATTACCCAATAAACATTTTTACTTTCACTGGTTGTTATCTATAAATCAAATACTATGCCAAATTTATTAATATGTTTATAATTAAGTGGTTGCATTTTTATAAATATTATTTGGGTAAATATTTAAGGTGTAAACATTCTCAATTTGGGTATTTTTTTACACAACAAATGGGTATATTCAGATAAAGTATTATATTTGTTGTCTAAATAAATGAAGCATGCCGATATTTAAAAAGAAAAATAAAGCCGGTCCGGATTTAGGCTTATTGCTTTCCGAATTTAACCGCTCGTTGATGCTTATTATTGATAAGTCATTGCTTATCAGTAATTTTGTTTCAAAAATAAAACAAATAAGCCAGGTCGATTCCGTATATATCTTTTTATTAGATGAACTTACCGGAAAATATAGGTTACAGAACCCTGGAGATAAAACAGCCTATGTTTTGAATGGAAAAGGGAAGCTGATCAATTGGCTTTCCGTGAATGAAAAGGAATTATTACTTTCCCGGCATGCAGATATTGTCGAATATTTCTCGAAAGAAGAGCAGGATATCCTGAAACAGTTGGATACCGAATTGATCTATCCTTTAAAGGTAATGAACCATATCAGCGGCACTATATTTCTGGGAAATAAAAAGGATCTGGCGCCGTATTCCGAACAGGAGATAAACCTGTTATCACTCTTATTCGACCAAGCTGCATTTGCCATAGAACAAGCTTCTTTGTATGAGACACAAACCGATCGCATAAAAAAGATGTACCGGACAGACCGGCTGGCAACTTTGGGTGAATTAGCTGCAGGTGCGGCTCATGAGATACGGAACCCGTTGACTTCCATACGAAGTACTATCCAGTATTTAAGCAAGGACTATACGAATGACCCGGTTAAATCGGAAATGGTTTCGGAATTGATCGCGGAGGTTGAGCGTATCAATAAAATAGTACAGGGACTTTTGTCATTTGCCCGTCCTTCCGAGTTGAATACTTCCGAAGTCAATATAGAGTATTTAATTAACCAGACACTTGTTCTTATCAATACAACCCTGCAAAAACAGAAGATCGAAATTCAATTCGAATATTTCACGGAAGACTTTTCCATATTGGGCGATGCCGAACAGTTAAAACAAGTTTTTCTAAATATTATATTAAATGCAATTGACGCAATGAGCGATAATAATCCGGAAAAGCCACGAATCCTGATTATAAGTATCGAAAAAGGAGTGGCTATTGATGCTCATAACCGCTACCTGCTTATATCTTTTGAAGATACCGGAAAGGGAATAGAAGAGAAAAATATGGATAACATTTTTAATCCCTTTTTTACAACAAAAGAGGACGGTACAGGGCTTGGCCTGGCTATCAGTTACGGAGTAATCAACCGGCATGGCGGCGATATAGAAGTGAAAAACATACCGGGTAGGGGATCTCTGTTTACTCTCAAATTACCGCAACGTATATGAAAGTTCAAAGTTTCAGGTTCCAAGTTCAAAATCTTATACTTGAAACTTTGAACTTAAAACTTGAAACTTGAAACATTTAAAATTTTGTGAATATGAAACCGAAAATATTAATTGCTGATGATGAGGCGCGTATCCGTCGCGTAATGACTTTGTTGTTAAAGGAAGAAGGATACGAGGTGATGGCTGTGGAGAATGGGCAGGAAGTATTGGACATACTTCTTTCATTTCAGCCCGATGTGATCTTATTAGATCAACAAATGCCTGTTTTGACGGGCGTCGAAACATTAGAACAAATAAAAAATATTCGCCCGAATCAGGCCGTTATCTTTGTTACGGCCTTTGGGTCTATTGCTTTAGCTGTAGATGCGGTAAAAAAAGGAGCTTATGATTTTATAGAAAAACCATTTGATAATGACGATCTGGTGCTAAAAGTAAGACGTGCAGTGGAACATTGTAAAATGAAAGGTGAGATAAAAAACCTTAAGAATAAATTAAAAGAAACGAATTCTTTTATAGTAGGTGAGGACGGAGGGCTGAAACAGGTTATTGCCCAGGTGAAGCGAGTTGCAGAAACCAATGCGACTGTTTTGATAAATGGGGAAAGCGGGACAGGAAAGGAACTGATTGCCCATGCAATACATTCCTACAGTAATCGTTCGGACAGCCCGTTTGTCGCGGTTAATTGCGGAGCCATTCCGCTTTCATTGATGGAAAATGAATTATTCGGTCATGAAAAAGGGGCGTTTACGGATGCTAAAGAGGCACAGGCAGGAACCTTTGAACGGGCAAACGGCGGTACCCTTTTTCTGGATGAAATCGGAGAACTGCCTATGGATGCGCAGGTGAAGCTTCTTCGTGTACTCGAAGAGCGTAAAATCATGCGGATAGGAGGGAAACGGGCAATTCCGGTAGATGTACGTATTGTAGCTGCAACAAACCGAAATCTGGAAGAGGAGGTAAAGAAAGGTAATTTTCGTCTCGATCTATTGTACCGCTTGAATGTTTTCACGATTCAAATACCTCCTTTGCGTGAACGAAAAAAGGATATTCCTCATCTGGTTGATTTCTTTATCCAAAAGCACAACAAAGCCCTGAACTCTTCCGTGCAAAGCATAACCAAGGCCGCGATGGAAAAGATCATGACTTATGACTGGCCCGGTAATGTACGGGATCTGGAAAATGCGATCCAGAGCGCCATGATATTAACTACTGATGGCATCATACAGACCGGGCACCTGCCACTTCGTGTGAAAGGCTATGAACACGTGGATACAACTGCCATTGTTGAGATGGAAAATAGCAGTATCCGTGAAATTAATGCACAAGTAGAAAAAGAAATCATTCTGGAAGCCTTGAAAAAACATAATTATAACCGCACATTGACGGCAGAAGCTTTAAATATAAGTCGCAAAACGCTATTCAATAAAATGAAACGATATGGAATGGATAGTTAAGGCTGCGTTTTGTTTTTTAGCCGGAGATTTATAAGACCGGCAACGATAGCAGTTGATACATCAATGTGCGTGCAATGCGTTCGTGTCCTGAGGTATTTGGATGCAGGCGGTCGAAAGCCGGATCGTTGAAATAAATCAGTTGTTCTTCCACCATCGGATTCATACCGGTAACAGCATTCATGTCAATGACGGGAATTCCCCAGATATTTGCAGCTTCTTTTACGGCATCTACATAAGCATCCACATATTCACCGCATCGGTTCTGATAGCTCTCGTCCGGCTGTACATTCTTGTCTCCGAATTCGGCAAAAGAACGATGCATAGGGGTTAATAACACAATTTGCTTGTCCGGATAGGCTTTTTTCAATTCGCTTATTCCGATATTTATGCGGCCTCTGTATGTCTCGTTTGTCATGATAGGCATGCGTTTTTTACGAGTAACCATTGTTTTCATTTCGCCACGTGCAAACATCACCTCTTCTTCGTTTTCCGTATACCATTCGCCAATCGGAACCCCATGGTTAAAGTCATTTGTTCCCAAAAAAACAAGAATCGCATCCACTTCGTTACTGTGTTCCTCTTGCAACTGTTTCAATTGATGGGGAACATTATCCCATTGTCGTCCGCTTACCCCGTATACATAAGGTGTGATGTCCAACCATTCCTGCAGGAATGACCAATACTTCTTTATTTTGTCGCGATAACTGTTTGGATCGGTAAAAGAATCACCAATAAAAGCCACTCGTTTTCCCTGCCATGGATGTTGAATGAATCCTTTTGTTTCCGTTTTTGATTGTCCGAACAAAGATATCGAACAAAATAATAAGAGGATAAATACAATTGTTTTTTTATTTTGCATTTTAAATAGTTTTAAACTATGAAATGGCTTGTTTCAACTTTGCTATTTCAAGTATGTGAATTTTTTTACCATCAACAGAAATCAAACCCTCTTTGGCCATTTTATTAATTTCTTTTGACAGAGCGGGACGTGTGACACACAGATAGTCGGCAAGCTGGGAATTGTTATGGTCTGCTACAACCCAATCGTGATCGGCACGTTTTTTCTCAAGCAGATAAACGATAATTCTGTTCCGGATCGTTTTTTGTGTCAGTGCGCGCAGGCGTGTAACGGTACAAACATTGCAATTTCCGGTTACACAAAGGAAATTTTTTAGTAAATCAGGTTCTTCGCTTATCAACTTGAATACAGATTCTTTGGTTGCCTTCAGCAAAACGCCTTTTGTGATTACAGTGAAGGTTGCGGGAAGCGTATTGTCTTTGCTGAATAAATGAGGCGTTGCGAATGCCCTTGGCGCAATGATGTCTTCTATCATGACATTGTTTCCGAAACCATCGATGATATCAACGCGCAACTGTCCTTCTAACAGGATGTAAAGCGATTTGCAGGGAGTGTTCTGACGCGCAATAATATCGCTTTTCTCAATATCATACAGCACATAGTCTAAACGGTCAATGAATGTTAGTTTTACATTACTGGACAATCCTTCAAAAAGCGGGATGTCGAATAATGTTTTCTGATGTTTGTCAGTCAGCGTGATTTGCTCCATAAAATGAGGTCTCTTATTATCCGGATTATACGAAATTTTATTTTGAAAGTGTAATTTAGATTACACTCTGTTGCAAATATATCAACTTATTTTGTGATATCAAATTCCTCAAAAAATACGATATGGGTATGAAGAAACTATTTTTATGTATCGGTCTGGTTTTCAGTATGAATGGTATGTTCGCCCAAGAAGCGGAAAATGAAACTTCTGTAACCGTACAGATTCGTCCGCGGGCAGAATATCGTAATGGTGTGTTGTATCCGCGTTATGAGGGTGATGAAGCAGCGGGTTTTATAAATAACAGGGCTCGTATATCGCTTGACTACAGGCGCAATGATTTAAGTATGAAAATGTCCGCACAACATGTTGGTGTATGGGGGCAAGACCCTCAGATAGATAAAAACGGACGTTTTATCTTGAACGAAGCATGGGCGAAACTTTATTTTCACAACTATTTTTATGCTCAATTAGGCCGTCAGCCGTTGGTATATGACGACGAGCGCCTTCTCGGCGGATTAGATTGGAATGTCGCCGGGCGTTTCCATGATGCGTTAAAACTTGGCTATGAAAAGGACCGGAATAAATTACACCTGATCCTTGCATTTAATCAAAATGATGAAAACATTATTGGTGGAACGTATTATGCACCAGGCGCACAACCATATAAATCAATGCAGACTTTGTGGTATAATTATACGGCATCGGATTTTATCTTGTCGGCATTGTTTATGAACCTTGGGCAGGAAGGTGGTGATGCTGCGATAAAGAAAGCGGATACCCGTTACCTCCAGACATTCGGCGGGAATGTTGGCTATAACTATAATGCGCTGACTCTTTACGGTACGGTTTATTTTCAGACAGGTAGAACAATTACCGATGTAAGTGTTTCAGCTTGGATGGCTGCACTGAAAGCATCCTATGCGGTTGATAAAAAAATCAGCCTGACTGTTGGATCCGACTATCTTAGCGGAACCAGCAGTGATGATACAAAATATAAGGCTTTTAACCCATTATACGGAACTCAGCACAAATTCTATGGAACCATGGACTATTTTTACGCCTCGCCTTTTCGAAACGGTCTCAATCCGGGGTTATGGGATCTATACGCGGGTATCAATTTCGTGACATCAAAGAAAACGAGCCTGTCTGCTATGTATCATCATTTCAGCATCACAAGTGATATTAAAAATGGAAATGATAATATTAAAAAAGGCCTTGGTTCGGAAGTCGATCTGCAATTCAACTGGAACATCATGAAAGACGTGATGCTGACCGGAGGGTATTCGGTCATGTTCGGTACCGAGACTATGGATATTGTAAAAGGAGGAGACCACAATAGCTGGCAGGATTGGGGCTGGATATCGCTGAACATAAATCCACGGGTGTTGTTTGCGAGGTGGTAGTTCAAATAGGATAATACTTCTGTTTTTCGGTAAAGCATCAAATCCATAGCCGAAAACAGAAGTATTCTTTTTCCTATTCAATAATATCAAAAGTAAATTTTATAACTTATATTTGGAATGATGCCGATCGCATTTTGTTTTTTTATGTACCCTTCTTTTTCGTTGTATTCATAAAAATGCATACCTGTTTTTCCTCCGATAT
The DNA here is from genome assembly GCA_031551825.1 of Tannerella sp. Taxonomy (GTDB): domain Bacteria; phylum Bacteroidota; class Bacteroidia; order Bacteroidales; family Tannerellaceae; genus Tannerella. Next base: position 16,461 of record JAVBNB010000010.1, read on the forward strand.
TCAGCATTTTTAATGAGAATTCATGCGAAATTTTTCGTTTGTTTATTCTGTAGTTTACGGATATGTCCCCGTTTATCACTGCGTTAAATTGTTTGCTGAACGCCTTTGTTTCATCCCAGACAATGTCTTTTGCCTCCTCGGATTTTTCTTCATCTATGGGGGTATAACGGTTGCCACCATGATAGAATATGCGCCCATTTACGCTGAAAACGTTTTGCTTCTGTTTTCCAATCATCCATTCTTTGCCGGCAAGGGCATTAAACAGATACCCTCTATTAAACCTTGTACTGCGCCAGATATGATCTCCTCCCCGGTATTCGGATTTAAAAAGAGAACCGGTCAGCATATAATAAAATCCGTTTTTTATGTATTGTTCCAAAGTGAGATCAATTCCGTAGTTTCGCCCTAAACCGTCATTTTTTAGTATCCGGTCTAAATAAATTTCTTCCTGATTGATAATTGAAAAAGATGTATTTTCTTCTACTGGAATATCAAATAAATATTGATAATATGGCTCTATTTTCAGATGTAGATTTTGATTGATGTTCAGTGAATAAGTCAGTCCGAAATGATGCGCTTTTGAGAAATCAAGATATCGGTTATTTTTTCTTTCCCCGTTGATATCCTCCAATTCGATAAAATAGTAATCTAATCGCTCTCTGCGACTGTGGAGTCCATAGGCGACGGACAAATCTTGTTTCGGATTTAATTTCCATTTTAATGCGACACGTGGTTCAATAGTCCAGTTTTTATTTAGCGCAAAATATTGCGTGTTGATACCGATACTTGCTGTTAGGTTGTTGGTCAGATCTATCACAGAGGTGCTAAATGCCGATAATGCCGTACTGCTTCCGTCGCCTTTGGATATCTGTTCCATTGGAGCATCTAACCCGAAATCAGGGCTAACCTGATAATCCAAATCAAAATTCAATTTTGTAATAGCAATGCCCGTCCGGTTTGTATGTTTTGAACTGAATTTTTTATTGATATATGAATTGAAGACAAAATCCCACTTGCTGTTCCGGATGTCTCCTACAGGAACTATTTGATTATCTGTTGTATGTTGATCAACTAAAAGCCGGTCATTAGTATATGTTGTCGATAAAGAAGAGCGCAGGTATGTTTTTTCGTTGATGGGGTATTGATGAGTTAATCCGCCGGACATTTTCTCCAAGTTGTTTTTTCCCGATTGCCGGTCGTACAATGTTACCCATTTTGTACGGTCTTTCGGATCGCCTTTGTCCCTGTCTATGAGTCCTAATCCCCAAAGTGAGAAAGAACCTGCTTTTTTAGTTGGAAAATTCAGTTTGAATGCCAGATCCTGATACTTTGCATTTGCATCGCCACCTGTTGCCAGACTTGTTGTTGAAAACCGGTAATTGAAAATATAAGAACTTCCGTTTCTTTTGCTGATTGGCCCTTCAGATGCAAGGTCTATGCCTAACAGTCCGAACTGAAATGCATGTTCATATTTCTGATTATTTCCGGAACGCATATGGATATCGAATACCCCGGATAATGCGTTGCCGTATTCAGCCGGAAACGCGCCGTTGTAGAAATCGGAATTACCAATCACTTGTGTACTCAATGCTGAAAAAAAACCTCCTCCTAATCCGGAAACATCTGCGAAATGGGAAGGGTTTGGTATCTCGGCGCCTTCTAATTTCCATTGTGTGAACTGCGGAGAATTTCCGCGGATAGCAATTGCATTCGATCCGACGTTGCCGGAAACGCCGGCAAAGGCCGTACTCAATCGTGCCGGGTCGTCAAATCCGTTTGCAAAACGACTAGCTTCTTCCATACTAATCATCCGTCCTCCGGTTATCGCCATCGAATTGACCAATTCATCCTTTTTTGTCTCCGGAAGTATTAATACTTCGTCCAAGACATGGATATTTTCATTCAGGGATATTTCTATATAAACTTCTTTGGAAGAAGTTACGGGTATTTCGTGAAGGATATTTGCATTATATCCCATAAACGAGGTTTGCAGGTTATAACGTCCGACAGGAACATTGTCAATCCGAAATCTTCCCAGACTGTCGGTAATGGCGCCAAAAGTTGAGTTCGGGATTCCTACCGATGCCAATTCTATTGGCGTATTTGTCTTGGAATCAATAACGATCCCTCTTATCGTTTGAACCGGCTTTTTTTGTTTTTTATCCGTATCTTTACTCTCATCTTGAGATAAGGATATGATAATGTGGTATCCTGTTATTTTATAGATGTGATTTGTATCTTTCAGTATCAGTTTCATAGCGTTTTCAATCGTTGCATTTTCCAGTGACAATGCGATTTTTTTATCCGTATTTAACGATGAATGTTCATAAGCGATACTATACCCGGTTTGCTTTTCAATTTGCCGGAAGACCTCTTTCATGGAGATATTTTTATTGTTGATCGTAACTGTTTTATTTTGAGCTGTAATCGTTGTAGTTATAAAAAAGGCAAACAGTAAAATATTTATTTTATTGAATTTGAATAGGATAATAATTGGGTTCATTTGATTGTTTTTGTTAGAACAGAATATGAACAACATCCCAGCAAGATGATCAAATAAAAATTGTTTTTTTTGACTTTGCATTCGATTTGTTCTATATTTGTATGATTGATATTTCATTTTATTTCTCGATTTAATGGGATTTCAATATTTCGGAGTCGGGAAGAGGGTCTCAAGCTACTTTTCGGCTCCTTTTTTTCATATGTACAAATATTTGTATTTAACACTAAGGTAATATAGAATTGCTTCCACTTCGTGAAAGCGACCGTTGGTTCACTTTTTTGAAATTGCCAAAGGCGATACATTTATTAGGTTCGTTTCATAAGCTTATTTTGTTTAGTTTGTTAGAATAATGTTATTTCCGGTTTGCTGATAGGAAACTCCGATCATATCTTTTAGAATATCAAGTATTTCTGCTAAATTTTCATTTTCGAGAAACTTGATTGTATATTGCTTATTGCTCGAAATGGTGGTTTTGTTTTCGATTGTAACATTAAACTGCCTTTCCAGGGTTTGTATGATTTCGTCGAAAGAAGTATTTGAAAATATCAGTTGCCCTGCAAGCCAACCGGTGGTTTCATCGGCCGGAATCTCGGTTATACTTAAACTGTTTGTTTTTTTATTATAGATCAGTTGTTCATTCGGTTTGAGTATTTGAGGCTCGCTTGTTTCGGTGGTAACCTGGACTTTTCCGCTTGTTAGTGTTGCTATTACTTTTTCATCATCACTGTAAGCTTTTACATTAAATTGAGTGCCAAGTACTTTTACGGAAAGCTGCTTTGTTTCTACAATGAAAGGTTTTCCGGCGTTTTTCCGGACGGAAAAATAAGCTTCCCCATCAAGGAATACAAGGCGTTGTTCCTCATTGAATTTTTTGGGATATTTTACAGTGCTTCCGGCATTCAGCCAAATTTCGGAACTGTCAGGCAGCAGTATGTATTTTTCATCTCCGTAGGCTGTGTATATTTCTATCATGCTACTCCTGCCGGAATGATAAAGGAAATATCCTCCCATGAGGATGAACAACGGAATAAGTACAGCTGCAATACGGAAGATTTTTTTGTAGGGTAACATTCGCAATGTCAGTCTTTTCTGTTTTTCGAAAAAGACTGTTTTTTCATGATCACTATGGATTTTTTCATTCTCTCCGAAATGACCGATCCTGCGATTCACATTCTCCAGCGCCGGATAGATGTTTTGGTCGGCTTTTACATCTAATTCATTCCAATATTCAAGGGATGCCTGTTCTTTTTCTTCAACATCCGTATCTTTGATAATCCATTTTTGAACTATTTCTTCCGTTTTGACAGAATGGCGTTCAGACAGATATTTTTTGATAATCTTTGCGATTCTGTTTTTATCCATATCGATTGCATTTATCCTATATACAACCAAAGGATGAAAAACTCAGTAAGAATTATGTTTCATTCTTGTTTTATCCGAAATAGTTTATTTTTATAATCAATAATCATGGTATTCTCGAAAAAATAAGCATTGCCGGTTATTCCCCAGATATTAAGAGAATTATAAATATTGTCCCAATCTCCGTTTTTACAATAATAAACTTTTCCATGTTTAAGAACTTGTCCCCCGAATTCTATCGATTTGTTTACTTCAAGCCCATAAAAAGTTATTTCTTGCCCCCACCATAAAGGGCCACTCAAAGAATCGGTAATAAGCGGATCTGATATTTCCAAAGCTCTTTCTTTAGACGTCACTAATTGGAAAGGACTTGAGCCGGTATCGAACATTAACTTACAATCTTTGCCATTGATACGAAACGGGAGTTTTGTAATACCGTTTGTTAGTTCAAATTCTTCTGCCGGCAAATCCTTATATTCGATAGGTATACTATCTGACATAGCAAACCTGCATGATTTATAATCAATCACTAAGACTTTATTCCGGAATATATCCGAAGCAATTGTTCCGATATGTTTGGGTGTTTTTGAATTAAGCGAGTCTTTCGGAATTTCCTTTCCAAAATTGTTGTAATATCCAACATCAATACCATTTAATTCGACCGGCCCCATTTGCAGGCTGATATTGTAAAATAGTGGAATTTTATATTTATTTGCTAAAGAAGGAAATTCCTTGAGATATGGTTCTATCGTATTTCCATAAAAAACGGTTTTACTCGCTCCTAAATCCAATTGCATGGTAAAATTGCCCGGCAAATCTTCTATTTTTACAGGAATATAGATAAATGCTTTTTCTATATATTTTCCGGAAATAGTGTCACCAACCCAATTGAATGGAATCCATTCTAATGATTGTTTTTGCGTACAACCTGTTAAGATTGAGAATAGAATGATCAAAGATATTCCTTGTTTACTGCATATATTCATAGACGCTGAATTCAATGTGAATCTGATATGAAAATCAGAAATTAATTAATGGATTGTAATTAATTATTTGTTGGCTACCGTTTCATTGTTCTTCGCCAGCGACGCCAATCCTCC
>JAVBNB010000048.1:0-68475 GCA_031551825.1 Tannerella sp.
CGATATGAAATATAAAACCATTCTCAATGGCAATAGACGACTCTTTTTGATCACCCCCATAAAGATATTCGTTTTCTTCACCAAGATCGGCCTTAAACGGAAGGGTTCCTTCGGATTTATAATAAATACGCTGTAAATCATTCCCCAATACCTCGCATAATGCCTTCGCAATATCCTTGCGCGCATAATGCATACCCACGGAATGAGCCTGAACAACAGTGGTTTTTGCATATATATCAATAATAAGTCCCGGCAAATGATCACCTTCTCCATGTATCAGTCTGTATGTATCATTAACCAAACCGTCAAACGGCTGAGCTAAAGCGCTCGCCCCTATCCTGATAAGACCTATGGAACGGCGCAGTTCGTAAGCCTGACGTATACGTTCCGTCCAGAAAGCTATGTTAATTTCCGCCGGAGTAAACGATAGAATGCGCACAACAATACTACCAATCTGATAATGGCCTATGCCTAAAAAATGATTATTCGCACTATAGACCTCAATAAGATCACCTTCCGTAGGTTTTCCTTCTACGGAAGCGACGGCACCGGAAAACACCCAAGGGTGAAAGCGCAGAAGGGATTCTTCCTTTTTTGGTTTCAGATAGATTTTACAGAGATTCATTTTGAGCGTTCCAAAAATTGATATATACGAAGACAAGACCACGCGTCAAGAGCGGCATACCGCTGTTGTGATTCTGTTAGAACCTCAGCCTCCCAGTTACTTAGACGCTCACGTTTGGATATTTTTTTACCGAAAAGTATAGCGTAAATTTTCTGAAGACTCATATCCTTAATACCGAATTGAACAATATAATGCTGCAGGTCAATAAAATTGCTCGGAGATATTTTAGTCAGGCCGTTCAATCCATGAAAATCATCCCGCAATGAGAGGCCTATTTTCTTAACCTCTTCATTTTTAAGGAACAATTCTAATGAAGACGGCATTTTCTTGAATTTATTCAATCGGATAAGGTAACATGTACTATCGCTCGAAAGTTGCATAAGCGACATTTTATAATGAGTCTTTTTCGAAAAACTCGGACGTGTTTCCGTGTCAAATCCTACCTCGGCAAACGAAGACAAATGCAGAAGTGCATCCTCCAATCCTTTTTCTGTACCCACAACAACAATATCCCCCGAAAAGATCTCTCGTGGCATCTGTGATATTGCATCTTTTGTTATGGCGTGAGTAAAATTCATTCTGTATCTTCCTCTGTTAAATATTCATCATTATCCGAAGATAAATCTTCGTTAAAACGCGCCACATGGAGAGCTTTTAAAGCATTCAATAATTTTTGTCCCCAATAGAGACGAAAATTTTCTTCGCAAACAGACAAAGCCTGCTCCATCACCTCCTCATTTTCCTGGCGGAAAAGAGCTACGAAATCGCCTAAATCCTGATACACATCGGCCAGATTTTCCGAAATGGTAGCAGCAATCGGAGTATCGCTATATTTCATATCAGGATGGAACGTTTCAAGATAGGAATCATACTCACCAAGCAATTCAGCAAGACGATGACGTATTACCTCATACGTATTTTCAGTAATGAAATGTTCCAAGTCATTTTCTTCGTCCCGCTCTTCCCGTACCACCGGCAATAGCGTGGCTTTAAGATATAACAGCGGAAGTATTTTTACGGCTTTATCCGTAAAGAAAAATAATGTATACTCGGAAGTTGTCTCTATCAACGCACAAAACTCGAGCGTAACAGTGACAAATTCCAATGTATTTTTATCATATATCAGATTGTTCGTTGCCATAGAAATAACCAAGATAAATCTTAATCCGTAGTGATCTTATCCTGATAGCTTTCCGCCGTAACTGAATTATCTATTTTCAGAATAAGACCCTGTAGAACTTTACCCGGTCCTAATTCTACAAAATGATCAGCACCATCGGCAACCATATTCCGAACAGTCTGAGTCCATCTTACCGGAGCAGTAAGCTGGGCAATCAGGTTTTCTTTGATTTCTTTCGCATCTGTCGAAGGAAGCGCCGTATAGTTCTGGTATATCGGACAAATCGGTTCACTGAACATGGCCGCATTAATTGCTTCGGCGAGTTCCTCGCGCGCAGGCTCCATCAAAGGAGAGTGAAACGCACCTCCTACTTTCAATTTCAAAGCACGTTTTGCACCTGCCGCCGTTAACATTTCGCACGCTTTATCAATTCCGGCCTCAGTTCCTGATATAGCAATCTGTCCGGGACAGTTATAGTTGGCACAAACAACAATTTCGTTCGCTATATCCACACAGACCTTCTCTACCGTTTCGTCCGGAAGGCCGATAATAGCAGCCATTGTGGAAGGTTGCAGTTCACACGCTTTCTGCATTGCGTGCGCACGTTTTGATACAAGAGAAAGTCCGTCTTCAAATGAAAGCGCATTTGAAGCTGTAAGAGCAGAAAATTCACCTAATGAATGTCCGGCCATCATGCCCGGAGTAAACAGTTTACCCCATATTTTTGAAAGAATTACAGAATGCAAAAAAATAGCGGGTTGCGTCACTTTTGTTTGTTTCAGTTCTTCGTCTGTGCCCGAAAACATAATATCTGTTATACGGAAGCCAAGAATTTCATTTGCTTCCTCGAACAATTCTCGCGCGCGTGAATTTTCATCGTACATTGATTTTCCCATGCCTACAAACTGGGCGCCCTGACCCGGATATACAAAAACTTTCATACCTACAACTTTTAATATTAATTTTTTGAATCTGCAAATGTAATGTAAGTCAAGCGAAATACAAAACAAAAAATATTTTTGTTTTGTATTTCGCTAAGTTGGGTATGAATTTCTTCCAACAGCAGGATCAATCCAGCAATCCGCGTATACGGTCATCAAATGCCGTAAGCGCAGCCTTTGCTCCCTCCCCCATTGATATAATGATCTGTTTATAAGGAACTGTTGTAACATCACCGGCAGCATATATGCCTAAAATATTTGTCCTGCAATAGTTGTCTATTTCAATTTCACCGATAGCATTCGTATTAATCAGATCTTTAAAAACAGAGCTGTTTGCCGTCAAGCCAATCTGAACAAAAACACCATCTAAAGCTATTGTTTTTTCTTCTCCGGACTGACGGTTTTTTACTTTTATACTCGTAATCTTTTCCCCGTCACCAACTAATTCCGTAGTTTGCGAATTCGTAAAGACTTCCGTATTCGGCAGGCTTTTTAGCTTTTCCTGTAATACACTGTCGGCTTTCAGGTCTTCCAGAAACTCAAAGACAGTTACTTCGGAACAGATTCCCGCAAGATCAATTGCAGCTTCTATGCCGGAATTTCCTCCTCCGACAACCGCGACATGCTTTCCTTTATAAAAAGGACCGTCACAATGTGGACAAAATGCGACTCCTTTTCCGATATACTGCGATTCTCCCGCAACATTAAGTCTCCGCCATCTTGCCCCGGTAGCAATAATCAACGCGGAAGCGCTATACCTTTCACCTCCTTTTATGTAAACAATTTTCCGGTTTCCGTCCAATTCCACTTTTTCCACCGTACGATTCTCAAATATATCAATCGGATAATGAAGCATGTGCGCTTTTAGGTCCGCCGCAAGTTGTTCTCCCGTAGTAGCAATAATGGAAGTAACATTTTCAATTCCGACAGTTTCTTTCACCTGTCCGCCGATGCGTTCTGCAAGGACAGCGACCATCAATCCCTTACGCGCAGAATAAATAGCAGCCGAAGCGCCGGCCGGTCCTCCTCCGATAACCAAAACATCATATTTTTTATTTTCAGATGCCGAGATAATATTTTCTTCCATACCGTACTTTGCTTCTAACTTATCCAATAATTCGCCGAAACCGGCTTTTCCCGAATGAATAAATTCGCCGTCGGCAAATACAGCAGGAACTCCCTGGATGCCAAGTTTTTCAACCTCTTCCTGATTGATGGCTCCATCAACCGTTTCATATTTAATATCCGGATTCAGGATCGCCATCAAATTAAATGCCTGAGCTACATCCGGACAATTGGTACATGTAAGAGAAACATAGGTAGACAACTTGATTTCTCCTCTCAGGGATTTCACCCGGTTTTGAATAAATTCGTCAGGAAAATTCTTGCCTTTTCCGTCACAATTTAAAATTGCCAAAAGAAGGGTTGAAAATTCATGGCCGTTAGGAACCATTCTAAATTTTATTCCCGTATTTTGCTTGTCCTTCAACAGGTAAAATTCTAATCCCGGTCCTTCATTCAAACGAGTCTGAATATTCACCGAGCAGGAAGCCATATCTTCTAATAATTCAATCAATTCGTCGCGGCTTTCATGTTCATCCGCCACGTATATATCAAGTATATAAGATGAGGACAAATCCGCAAAGATTGATTTTACTTGTTCTTTTAATGCTGAATCTAACATAATCGTATTATTTTATTAAGTTTTCCAATTCATTCTCCGAAAATATCCGGACTTATCGTCAAAAAAGGGTTGTTCCGATTTTGTCAGACAACCCTTTTAATAACCTAAACGTAGCAACTCATTTAAATTTTTCCGACCAAATCAATACCCGGTTTCAAAGTTTTATCTCCTTTTTTCCATTTAGCCGGACAAACCTCATTCGGATGTTCAGCAACAAACAGAGCAGCCTCTACTTTCCGGAGCAATTCGGATGCATTACGGCCAATTCCGTTATCATGCATTTCACAGATCTTTATTTGTCCTTCAGGATTGAAAACAAAAGTACCTCTGTATGCGAGTCCTTCTTCTTCAATATGAACGCCTAAAGCCCTCGTCAATACGCCTCTGGGATCGGCAAGCATCGGATATTGAATTTTTTTTATACTTTCTGATGCATCATGCCATGCTTTATGCACAAATTGAGTATCAGTACTTACAGAATAAATCTCAACGCCCATTTCCTTGAATTTTGCATAATTATCCGCCATATCCTCTAATTCTGTAGGACATACAAATGTAAAATCCGCGGGATAAAAAAAGAAAACGCCCCATTTGCCTTTTACATCTTTATCTGTTACTGTTTTAAACTCGCCTTGATGATAAGCGTTTACCTTAAATTCCGGAATGTAAGAATTAATAATTGGTGTCATAGTTTTTGATTTGAATATTAAAATAATTATCTATTTGTAATTGATGCAAATCTACAATGATTACAAATAATAACGAAATTTAAAATGTTAAAAAACTTTATTTGTCACCGCAGATATATAAAACAACATGTCAGACAAAAAGTTCCAATCCGGAGCTATCTATGTCTTATCCAGTTTATGTTTCAAAACAATAAAAATATAAAAAAGAGCTGTTATCTCAATTTCTAATTGTACCTTTGCGCTATTAATGATCGTTATAAGAAAAAACTAAGGAGGAATTAAATATGAATCATTTGTTATTTTTAGGTAATTTGGGAGCGCCTGAAATTATCATTCTGGCACTTGTCGTACTGTTACTTTTTGGAGGAAAGAAAATACCTGAATTAATGAAAGGTATTGGCAAAGGAGTCAAAAACTTCAAAGAAGGGGTAAAAGGTATCGAAGATGATATAAAAGAAGATACAACCACCAATAATAATCAGGATAAGTAAGACATAGCATGTCGGAACAACAAGAGGAAATGTCCTTTTGGGACCATCTGGAAGCATTGCGATGGACTCTGTTTCGTTGTATAATCGCGCTCATGGTATTCGCCATTGGCGGATTTGCGTGTATGCGTTATTTATTTGATAGTGTGATATTAGCTCCCTGCCGATCCGATTTTATTTTATATCGTGGACTCTGTAAAATAACAACCGCACTGCCTTTTTTTCCTGATTTCTGTGATGATAAATATGAAGTGCATATATTCAACATAAAACTTGCATCACAGTTTTTCACACACATGAGTACCTCGTTCTGGTTAGCATTGCTCCTGACATTTCCTTATCTCATGTACGAAATATGGAAGTTCATTCGCCCGGCATTGTATGATCATGAAAAAAAAGACATACGCTGGGTATTCTTTTTCGGCACAATTATGTTTTTTATGGGATGCGCCGTAGGTTATTTTCTTGTTTTTCCCATGACTTTGCGATTTCTTGCTACATATCAGCTAAGTGAAGCCATAACAGAACAGGTCTCCTTAGAATCCTATATGGATAACTTCTTCATGCTTATATTTGTCATGGGTATTGTTTTTGAAATGCCTTTGGTGTCATGGTTGTTGTCTAAATTAGGATTATTGAACCGTTCATTTTTTAACAAATACCGCCGCCATGCCATTGTTGGCTTATTGACAGCTGCGGCATTTATTACACCAAGTAGCGACCCATTCACATTGGGATGTGTATTTTTCCCATTATACGGTCTATATGAACTAAGCGCTCTTTTTGTAAAAAAAGCGCCTAAAGAAGAGGAAGAAAGTACAGACATAGTAAAATATGGAACAGAATAAGAATAATAAAAAAAGCAAAAAAGGATTTTTCAAAAAAATAACTCCCAAAGCCCGCAAATGGATAAATATTGCTATATGGAGTTGTTTCCTGCTGACTATACTGCTGACTACCGTTATTTTTGTTGCTATCTCAAAAGGACACATAGGATACATGCCTTCTCCTGAACAATTAGAGAACCCCATAGACCGTTACGCATCACAGGTTATTACTGAAGATGGAGTCATGCTTGGCAGCTATTCTCAGAGTAAAGACAATCGTATATTCGTAAAATACAGCGACTTATCTCCAGAACTCATACAAGCTTTAATAGCAACAGAAGACAACCGGTTTGTAAAACATAGCGGTATCGATATAAGAGGCCTCATGCGTGCCGTCATAAAACGTGGTTTACTCATGCAAAAAAGCGGTGGCGGCGGTAGTACGATTACGCAACAGTTAGCAAAGCAACTTTTTTCACCCAGAGCCGGAAGTATGACAGAGCGTGTACTTCAAAAGCCAATAGAATGGGTGATCGCCATACGCCTTGAAAAAGACTACACAAAAGAGGAAATAATCAATATGTATCTCAGTAAATTCGACTTCCTCTACAACGCGGTTGGTATACAATCAGCTTCACGGGCATATTTCAATACGACTCCCAAAAATCTGAAGATAGAAGAAGCCGCTGTGTTAATAGGCATGTGTAAAAATCCTTCCTATTACAACCCCGTAAAGTTTAGCGAACGTGCTAAAGGGCGTCGTAATACGGTACTTGAACAAATGAATAAATATGGCTATCTTGATAAAGCCGCCTGTGATTCATTATGCCGGTTACCGTTGGAGCTTAATTTTACCCGCATTGACCACAAAGAAGGATTAGCTCCGTATTTTCGGGAATATCTGCGCCTTACACTGATGGCAAGTAAGCCTATACGCAGTAATTATCCGTCATGGCAACAACAAAAATTTGTCGAAGACTCCACTTCATGGGAAACTAATCCGATATACGGATGGTGTAACAAAAACTTGAAACCAAACGGTAATCCCTATAATATTTACACGGATGGGTTGAAAATTTACACGACGTTAGATTCACGTATGCAACAATACGCGGAAGATGCTGTGCGGGAACATGTCGGAAAAACATTACAACCGGCTTTTTCTAAAGAGAAAAAAGGAAAGAAATACACGCCTTTCACTTTCCCGTATTCCATGTCAGATGCGGATAAAGAAAAAAATATAAATGAAATACTGAATCGCGCTGTAAATCAGTCTTATCGTTATAAGACGATGAAGGACGCCGGAGCAAGCGAAGAGGAGATTACACGCGCTTTCAAGACACAAACGGAAATGTCGGTTTTCAGTTGGGAAGGAGTTATCGACACAGTCATGACGCCTCTCGATTCCATACGCTACTACAAAACATTTCTGCGAACGGCATTCATGGCAATGGATGCTCGTACGGGTCATGTGAAATCGTATGTAGGAGGCATCGATTTCGCGAATTTCCAATATGATATGGTCACTACCGGACGCCGCCAGATCGGTTCCACAATGAAACCTTTCGTTTATTCGTTGGGAATGATCGAAGGATTCACGCCGTGTGACAGGATGCTCCACGTACCACAAGAACTGTTGGATGAAGAAGGTAAAATATGGAATCCGAAAAATGCCATGACTAAAAATACAGGTGAATATGTTACGCTTCAATGGGGACTACAAAATTCATCCAACTGGGTCACAGCCTATTTGATGAAAAATCTTTCGCCTTACGCGTTGGAAAGATTATTACGGTCTTATGGATTTAAAGGGCCTATTGAACCTGTTGTAGCGATGTGTCTCGGAACCCCTGATATATCTGTTTCGGAAATGGTCAGCGCATATACGGTTTTTACAAATAAAGGCATTCGCATAGAGCCGATGTATATTACTCATATTGAAGATGGATACGGAAATACCGTTGAGACCTTTACCCAGCAAATAAACGAAGTATTGCCGGAAGATGCCACCTACAAAATGCTTAGCATGTTACAAGGCGTCGTGGATGGTGGTACAGCAGGTCGCTTACGCTGGAGTTACGGACTGAAAGCGCCTATGGGTGGAAAAACAGGAACAACACAGAATCAGTCGGATGGTTGGTATATGGGATTCACACCAGGTTTAGTCGCCGGATGTTGGGTCGGAGGAGAAGACCGCTCTATTCACTTTGATACAATGGAAGGGCAAGGCGCAAGTGTAGCTTTACCGATATATGCCCTTTTCATGAAAAAAGTGTTTGCCAATGATGAGCTCGGTTATTCGGAAAAGGAAACATTTGATGTTCCTGAAGAATACAGAAACCCATGCGCTTCAAGAAACAAAAGAGGGGAAGGAGAGGAACCTGCAAGTGTAAAATCTACCGGGTTTGACGACTTTTTTAACTGATTACAAGGGCTCTTACAAAACAAAAAATAAACCAGCCGCATACAGACAGCTTAAATACCGTACCCAATATAAATCCTATAAATGCCCCGAAGCCTGCTTTCAGCGCTTCGGGCGCTTTTTTTTCAGCCAACAGTAGCTCTCCTAACACAGCGCCCAAAAAAGGCCCGATTATGATGCCCCATGGCGGAAATAAAAATATCCCAAGAACAGTCCCTACTATACATCCGATATTCCCCCATTTACTCCCATTCCATTTTTTTACTCCCAAAACTGGAAGAAGGTAATCCGCGATTACAGTTAACAGAACTAAGCCCAACCATAAAATAAGTTGAGTCGTCGAAAACTGCACACGATCAGTAAAGTGCAACAACAATAAGCCGGCATACGACAAAGGAGGGCCGGGCAAAGCCGGAAGCACACTGCCGATGATTCCTATCAATAGACAGAGCGCGCCTAATACAATAAGTAAAATATCTAATATCATAGCTATAAATTCATTCTTTGCCTTGATGCAAAGAACCAAAAATCAAGACTTTGTGCACTTCGCATCGTTGAATTTAATCAGTTTACCTTCCATGCTTCATTGATAGCTGTTCCGTTAAGAAAATCTTTTATTGACATTCGTTTTTTTCCGGATAGCTGAAGCGATTGTATCCGAATGAATCCATCCTTCGTAGCAACATCCAGCTGACTTTTCCCATCGGTACGGATTGTTCCCGGTGTCAGATAATGATCTTCTTTTAATTTTTCCGACTGAAAAATTTTGAGAACAGTTCGCTCTCCCGCCGGATTCATTATTTCTGTCCACGCGGCCGGATAAGGAGAAAGACCGCGGACGAAATTATATACATCCGCAACAGATTGTTGCCAGTCGATATGGCATGTTTCCTTAAAAATTTTTGGCGCGGGATGCAAATTTTCAACATAATCGTAAAGTCGCTCCTGCGGTATTGTCTCTATGTTTCCATCGTTTTCAATCAACAGGTCAACGGTTTCCATGACAAGCCTTGCGCCCATCGTCATTAACGCATCGTGTACAATGCCGACATCATCCGTTTCAGCTATCGGCAATTTTTCCTGACGGATAATCCGTCCGGTATCTATTTCATGCGTAAGGAAAAAAGTCGTAATACCCGTTTCTTTTTCACCATTAATCACAGCCCAGTTAATGGGAGCTGCACCCCGGTATTGCGGAAGCAGAGAGGCATGAAGATTAAACGTACCGAAACGGGGCATATCCCAGACAACATACGGCAACATACGGAAAGCTACCACGATCTGCAAGTCAGCCTGCAAAGAGCGCAGTTCTTCAATAAAATGGTCATCTTTCAGCTTTTCCGGCTGAAGAACAGGTAAGCCCTGCGATACGGCATATTGCTTCACTGCCGATGGCTGAGAGACACTGCCATGGCGTCCCATCGGCTTATCCGGCATAGTTACTACGCCAACGATATTATATCCTCCTTCTACAAGGGCGCGCAGACTTTCAACGGCAAAATCAGGCGTCCCCATAAAAACGATTTTCAAATCTTCCTTTGTCATATTTCCTTTGTGATAAATCAAGACAAATGTAAATATTTTTTATCGAATGCAACTTTTTTACATAAAATTGCATCTTATTTAATATGCATTCACATTAGCTTTGCTATATTTGTAATCTATTAAGATCATTCAAATGATAAAATAAACCCTGAATAAAAATGAAAAAATTGAACCGTAAATTTATAAAAGGAACAAACTGGGCGTTGGCAGGGCTTATGTCTTTCTTAGGATTCTCTTCCTGTGAAAAAAATAACACTGTAGAATATGGAACACCGTATGCAGAATACGGGACGCCATACGCAGAGTTTGTGGTATCGGGAAAAGTAACGGATACCAAAGGTAACGGCCTACAGGGAATACAGGTTGTTGTTTCAGGTGTGGATCATCATCAACGTACTTCCGGTTTTATTCCTGACAACCCGGTTATTACCGTAGATATCAAAGATACTCTTTATACGAAAGAAGGCGGAAGTTTCGAATATTTTTATGAAGGATTTCCATCAAATGACTCTATAAATATAAAAATGAAGTTTGAAGATATTTCCGAAAATCCCCGATTCGAAACCGATTCGACAAAAGTAACATTTTTCAGCTCGGAATTAAAAGGAGAAGGCCGGTGGTATGAAGGTAAAGCCGAGAAAGAAATAAAGATTCAACTGAAAGACAAAAAAAGTGAATAACTCCATCGGACTGAAAAAGCGTCTCGCCTTAGAAGCATTCCGGAAGATACATCGGAACAAGGTGAAGTTACACGAATTGCGTATCTTATTCTGGGAATGTACCCTAAGATGTAATATAGCATGTCGTCATTGCGGAAGTGATTGCCATGTATCAGCCGCACATCCTGATATGCCGATGGAAGATTTTCTAAAAGTCATTGATGAAATAACACCTTTTGTCGATACCCATAAGCTACTTATCACCTTTACAGGAGGCGAAGCGCTTGCACGTCCGGATATAGAGGCATGTGGACTTGAATTGTACAAACGCGAATATCCATGGGGGATCGTGTCAAACGGATTACTTTTTGCTGAACGGCTGAACGGGCTTATCTCTTCGGGATTACGGGCTGCAACAATCAGTTTAGATGGTTTTGAAGAAGAGCATAACTGGTTAAGACGCCATCCCGAAAGTTTCAGACACGCCGAGCAATCCATCAAAGAGCTTACCAAAACATCCAGTGTAAAGTGGGATATCGTCACATGCGCCAATCAGAAAAACTTTAACAGCCTGCCCCTTTTTAAGAAATATCTTCTTGATCTGGGAGTCAGTCAATGGCGTATATTTACGGTTTTCCCGGTCGGACGCGCCGCAAACATACCGGAACTACAATTAAGCCATGCACAATTTGTCCAATTGATGGATTTCATCCGGGATTGTCGCCGTGAAGGGTTTCATGTTTCCTACGGCTGCGAAGGTTTTCTCGGCGGTTACGAAACAGAAGTACGCGATCATTTTTATGAATGTAATGCAGGTATATCAGTCGCCTCCGTATTAGCTGACGGTTCGATTTCCGGATGCCCAAGCATCCGTGCCAATTATTATCAGGGAAACATTTATAAAGACCACTTCATAGACGTATGGAATAACAGCTTCGAACCGTATCGCAATCGTGAATGGACACACCGGGGCGAGTGCGCCGATTGTAAAATGTTCCGCTATTGCGAAGGCAACGGTATGCATCTGCGCGATGATAACGGCGATTTACTTGTTTGCCATTACAAAAGAATCAACGAAGGCATGAAACAATAACAAATAAACAGATAATGAAAAAGCTAAATCGTAAATTAATCAAAGGTACAAACTGGGCATTAGCAGGACTAATGTCATTATTAGGATTCGCCGGCTGCAATCAATTCGGCACTGATGAATATGGCTGCCCTCATGCAGACTACGAATTCTTGGGGAAAGTAACAAACGAAAAAGGTGAACTGATTCCCAATATCCAGATAAAAGTCGCTGAAAAATATAACGATAACAACGAATCGCTTTTTTATGGAGTGGATTCCATACATACGGATAACACCGGAAAATACAAAATAGGGATAAAAGGTGGCAAGCCATTAGATAACAGCGAATTATATTTGATAACCACTGACAACAAAGAAGGCAGTTTGTATCAGAGCGATACGACAACTATTGAGATAACCAAAAAGGATTACTACAAAAAGGCAAAAAACTGGTACCAGGGCGCCGCCAGAAAAGAAACCAATATCACATTGAAAACTAAAAAACAAGCTGAAGAATAAACAACTCAACCTGTTCACACATCAATCAGTTTATAAATCAATCTCCTGAAAAAGTATCAACAAGTACTTCGCGGTATGCATTGAAAATCTTCGATTTCGAAACAAACCCCAGATAATGTCCTTCCTCGTCTATCACAGGAAGATTCCAAGCCTTCGTATCATCGAAAATTTTCATTATTTTTTCCATTGGCATATTGTTGACTATTTTAGCGGGAGGAGAAACCATAAAACGGGAGACATGAAAACGATCATATAGTTCGGGACGGAACATGATGTTTCGTATGTTATCAACTAAGATAATCCCAATCAGTTTACCGTCATCCTCCACCACCGGAAATACATTACGCGAACTCTCTGCTATTGCCCTTTTTACGACGTCGCCAAGCGACATTTTAGGGCTTACTTTGACAAAATCCGTTTCAATAATATTCTCCATTTTCAATAACGTAAGTACTGCCTGATCCTTGTGATGTGTCATCAATTCACCCTTCTGAGCAAGACGCATGGAGTAAATACTATGAGGCTCAAACGAAACGATTGTTGCATACGAACTGATAGAAACAATCATTAAAGGCAAAAACAAGTCATATCCTCCCGTCAATTCCGCGATCAGGAATACGCCCGTCAGAGGTGCATGCATGACTCCTGCCATGACACCTGCCATACCCATCAGGGCAAAATTCTTTTCAGACAACGGAGCCGAAATATCAAAATAATTTGATATATGTGCAAAAACAAATCCCGCTATACAGCCTAAATAAAGGCTGGGAGCAAAAATACCACCACAACCGCCCCCACTATTCGTCGCGCTTGACGCAAATACTTTTGTAAGGAGAATTAATCCCAGGAAAATAATAATAGACCAATAATTACCATTCGTTATGTTAAGCGGACTTTGATCCATTAGGTGCGAAAACTGTCCAGCTAAAAGAGAGCCTATCGTATCATATCCTTCACCGTAAAGCGGAGGAAAAAGAAATATCAGCACACTTAGAATGACCGCTCCGACAAGGAATTTTTGCCAGTAATGGTTCAGTTTACGATACAAACCTTCCACTTTGATCATAGCCCTTGTAAAATACAAAGAAACAAGTCCGCAAAAAATTCCAAGAAGAAGTACGTATGGAATACGATCAATATGAAAAACCTCCGTTTGAGAAAATTTAAACATCGCTTCCGAACCGGTAAAAATGTACGACATGGTAGCGGCCGTAACCGATGATATCAACAGCGGCAGGACAGAAGTCATCGTAAGATCAAGCATCAGCACTTCAATCACAAAAACAAGCCCTGCGATAGGAGCCTTAAAAATTCCGGCGATAGCGCCTGCAGCGCCGCAACCGACAAGCAACATCAGTGTTTTTTGTTCAAGGCGAAACACCCTACCGAGATTAGAGCCTATAGCCGCTCCGGTTAGAACAATAGGGGCCTCAGCTCCTACAGAACCGCCAAATCCGATTGTAACCGAACTGGCCACCAAAGAAGACCACATATTATGCGGCTTTATCCGGCTCTTACGCTGAGAGATCGCAAAAAGGATCTTTGTAACACCATGGCTTATATCATCGCGCACGACATATTTAACAAACAATCCGGCCAACAAAATTCCGATAACAGGATAAATCAGCAACCAGTAGTTCGCCCCTTCCTGCAGGTTCGAAGTCAACAAGTGCTGGATAAAATGAATTGTATTTTTCAGAACAATTGCCGCTACAGCCGAGCCAAGTCCCACAAAAAGGCTGATTATCAATACAAATGTACGCTCTTTGATATGTTTTTGCCGCCACAACAGAAACTTATAAAATGTTCCTTCTTTTTCTTCCGTCATTTTCGTCCTAAACTCCTTTCCCTGTTAATACTATTTTTACAGTATAAACTAATATTTTGATATCTAATATCAGTGACATATTCTCATAATAAAGAATATCATAATCAAGCCTTTCTATCATTTTATCAACTGTTTCCGCATACCCGTATTTAACCATTCCCCACGACGTTATACCCGGACGCACATTATGAAGCAGATAGTAATACGGCGCCTTTTGTACAATTTGTTCTATGTAATAACGCTGTTCCGGTCGCGGGCCTATAAGAGACATATCTCCTTTCAATACATTCCAGAACTGAGGAATTTCATCTAAACGGTATTTACGAAGAAATTTTCCAAACGGCGTGACGCGCTTATCATCTCTCGCTGTCAACAAGGGTCCTTGTTCGGATGGTTCGTTAAACATCGTCCGGAATTTATAAATAATAAAGGGCTTCCCTCTGTAACCGATACGCTCCTGCTTGAAAAAAACAGAACCTGCGGAATCCGTTTTCACCTTTATGGATATACATAAATACAAAGGAGACAAAAGGACTAATACGCAACAAGAGATTAATTTATCAAAGAACCATTTGATATTTTTCTCCGCTTCGGAAAAATTATTTTCCGTTACATCAATAAAAGGAATGCCATGTATTGTATTTACTTTAGCCTTGGAAAGAAAATTATTTTTATCTGCCAACACCTTTATCGGAAGCCTGTACTGGTACAAATCATAAAGTAACTGCACCACATCCATTCCTTCGACAGCAATAACAATTTCATTCACTTTGTTATTCACAAGTATTTCCGGGATATCATCCGTTGTCCCAAGTATTTCCTGAGAATCAACAAATGATGATGCCGGTATCTCTTTATTTCTGACAAATCCGAGAATATGATAACCTGATTTACTTAAATTTTCACGAACTTTCGCAGCGTTCTCTCCGGTTCCAATGATGAGTATATTTTCAACCCATTCACGAGACCATAATTTTCTCAACGCGTGACTTGTAATAAAAGCCCTTCCTGCATACGTCAGAAAAAATTGTATTCCGCAAAGACCGAAAAATAATGTATAGTATACATGAAATGATGAAGGCAAATCATTCAATATGACGATAAAGAATATCATAACAGAGCCTGTTATCACGACGACAAAAGTAGAAAACAGTTCCCCTATACGCGATTTACCGAAGGGTTTGTTATAATATCCGGAAAAAAAGTAAATAATCAACCAGAAAAACGGTATCAAAATTTGTCCTTCCAGCACCTGATAGTATAATAAATAGTCCGACAAAGAATTAAAATCATATTGCGCGACTTCGAAAAAACGCAACAGATTAAACAACAGCCACGTAATAGAAGCCGTCATGAAATCCATCAAGATATATTTAATTCTTTGCTTGCTTTTATTCATCATTACTTTCTGATGATTTGTATAGAATTGTCTATGCCTAAACGAATGATTCCCGATGGCTTACTCTTCATTTTCTCATTCCGGCGATATTTTACAATATAATCAACTCCCCGTTTCACTTCGTCAGAGATTTCGTCAAACGAAGAGGGCGAAGGTTGTCCGCTTATATTCGCGGAAGTAGAAATAAGCGGTTTGCGAAATCGCTCACATAGCTTTTGTGAGAAGGGTTCGCTCGTAATACGAATACCGATACTGCGATCTTCTCCAAGCAGATTCTGAGCAAGATTTTTACCTTCCGGATAGATGATTGTAAGGGGTTTATCTGCTAACTCCGTCAGATCCCATGCCATATCAGGAACCTCTGACACATACATACCCAGTTTCGCCGACGAATCAATCAGAACCAGCATGGCTTTATGATCAGCCCGTTGTTTAAGATTAAAGATACGCTGAACAGCATCTTCATTCGTCGCATCACAGCCAATACCCCATATCGTATCGGTAGGATATAAAATAACGCCTCCTTTTTTTAATATGTTACAGGCGCTTTGAATGTCTTCGTCAAATTTTTCCATAGTAATAGGCAAAGATAATGCAAGCTAAGAGAAATGCAAAATGAAAATAAATTTTCATTTTCAATTGCTTCCATTCCGAATTATCAATCGCTTTACGAAGTGAAGCAAAGCGACCTTCGGTTCCGAGATGCTGCCTATCTTTGCTTCTCCCCTCCTTTTTAACAACAATTTTTCTATTCTGTATAGGATTGATCATATAATTAAAGCCCTGTTTGTATAACTCTGTATGACTTTTCTGGCCGGATTTGTATAATCACATATAGATGCTACCTATAAAAAACCTATTACATTTGCATCATTAAAGTTCTAATTAAGGGTATGTATATATTTGGCCTGTGAAGGTCGACTTTGAAAAGCAGTGGGAAGTACAATAATATTCTAAAGCATTTTCATTATTATATTCATTTACAATTCATTACAAATATCGCTTTCCACTTTGCTTTTCAAATTTCCATTACCCTGAAAAATTCATCAAACACATTTTATTTTTACTCATTAAGCGAGATCTGAATACTGATTCCGTAATTAGAGTTTGAAGTAGGGAAAGAGGTACTTGATACCAATGGTTCGTTAATCTGAAGATCATAAAACGCGCGTAATGTAACCTTTTTACTGAAGGCATAATCTGCGGAAAATTGTACCGTTTGGGATATCGCACCCTGTGTAGCCTGTGTATATCCGTCTTCTAATTTTCGGAGAAGCGATAAGATTTTACGGCGGGTATAGTCAACACGCACCGTGAGGTCATTACTAAAGTCTCCTTTTTTCCTCATCTTAAGAATCTTATTAAATTCCGCGTATTTATAACCAAGGCTCACTGTAATATCATTTGTAAATGCTTCTACCAACTGATAGGATGTAACATTCAGGTTGATCGTACGGTTTTTCGCATACTTAGCTCCGGTGGTTACATTGTTAAGGAATGTGGCATCAATTCCCAACAAAGGGTTGAATGATTCGACCAAAGAAACCGACGCGATTTCGTATCCCATCGAAGGTACCGGCGCGCCGGTCTCAGTATTGCGAACATAGCCAAGATCTCCTCCTATACCCGCGCTCACCCAATTCAGATAAGAATCATAACCTCCAACGGTATATACACAATTATACCTATGCGACAACGACACACTTTTAAAACGCTGACTTATAAAAGGTAGTTGCATCAAACCATCATAAGTAACATTCCAGTTCGGCAATGTACTTTTCAACGATGGAAACGCCGTAAGCCCCACTTTATTAGGATCTTTATTCGTGTAAGCCGCAATAAATGCGGGGATAAGCACATCACCGGAGTTTAGCCCCACTGTTCCGTTATTCGGGTTGTACTCCGTATTTTGATAAGCAGTACCCGAAATAAATCCTGCATCCGGATAAGTTGTTCCGGTATATCTATTTTGTATGCGCGATGATACAATGTTTCTATTATCAAGCATTTCCTGAAATACATCCGACTTATACCCCTTGCGCGCGTCTCCCGAACCGGAAAAGAAACCGCTAAGCCCTATCGTTGACATGGTGAAATTACCACTTCTTGTATCAGGCATTTTGGTCGTATATCGTATTTCCGTATCATGCGAATTCATATAATTCGCGGTAAGATTTATTTTCAAGCCGAGTAACGGTTCCAACAGAGCTGTACCTGTCAGTACTTTCGACGAATTGATCATTGCCGGGGTTATATTATCTTTATTATCAACAAGCCACCCTTTATCATCGGCGTCGTCTATAAATGACCGCCGCACATCGCCAAAGGCAAATCCCCATCCCGGAGCGCGCCCGGTCGCTGTGGGACTCTGACCGAGCCAGTTTCCGATTTCCGGCATAAACCCGGGGATATACATTCCGTCAGTCAACGTATACTGTACATTAACACGGCGTATCATCATCAACGTACGCGCACTATACTCCGCAAGTTTATAGGAGAAGTTCTCCTCTCTTGGCGGAGCAGGGCGTATGGATAGCTTAAGACGTACCGTATCTCTGTTTGTAACGCGTACACGAGCGAAATCAAGCGCTTTATAGGAAATCTTATATCTTTTAGTACTGTCATCGGCAAGCCGCGCGTTAATAAGAACATCCTTCGTCAGCATACTATGTGTCACGATAACACCACTGTCAGGACTCAGAGTGACCTCCATTTCCAATGGTTTTCTACGATTTTTGGATCTGGTAGATTTGGGTGTAGTCGTACTTCTCTTGACATTACTCTTCTGGTTTATTTTCTTCAGGAAATCATTTTTATTATAAAGCGGTATCAGATTGGCGCCTCCCTGTATGTCGATCACACGCTGATTTTTAACAGAGTTCCCGATGATCGTTTCTTCATCTACATACGCACCTCTCTCCCAGTTGTACATTGCTTTATATGAAACATTACTTGTCACCCAGTCTAATACCGGTATTTGTTGAAATGGCAGCGTATAGGTAGCCATGAAGTTTTGGTCATACAACAAAGGTGTTCCGAGTTCCGCGATACTTTTCATCACGGTATCTTTCCATTTTTCATAATCATCACGATTCAGGTTTTTATTCACCTGCAAATATCCTTCTTCTATTCGCGCGTTTGTTCCCGAATTAAGGGTCAGTGATAAATTACTCAACGGATTCCACCGGATATTAAAGGCCCTATCCCAATAAAAATTCTGGCTGAAAGAGACAGGAAGCTGGCTCACGCTACCCATATTATTAAGGTCACGTAACTGTATTTCATAATAGTTACGCGTAATCGTATTCTGCAGGCTAATTGACGAAGGTAAATAATAAAACGCGAGTTGCTTGATATATTTTGTATACCCGCCGTGATCCTTCACTTTCCCAAAGGGCTTCAACGGTTTTACATACGGTGAATAAACGTACCCCAAATTTCCCTGGAAATTCTTTGTCGTTTCATACTCTGTCTCAGGATTCGTTCTTTTTTCAACACTCGAAGCATAGCCCATTGAGAGGTTCGCCGGATCATAAGGCATCGGCTTTTTACTTCTAACATCAAAACGCACATTATTAAGCGCAAAAGCTGTCGTTGTCAGAACATCATTAGCAAAACTGCGTATGGAGTCTTTCCCCGCTTTCGTCGGCTCATTATCAATCGCCTCCTTCAGAATAATATCCTGATCCAACGGATTATATTGGGGTGACGTGACTTCTTTCGAATATGCGTAATAGAGCGGAAGGGACACTTTCACTTTAGAAGGGAACAATTTCCCCAGCTGAACCGTCGTAGCAATACTAAACTGCTTATAATCATCCATATTACGTTCTGATATAGATTGCTCCAATCCTCCAAACCCTGCCGTTTCAATACTACCGGTCGCATCGATTGTCGCGAAATCGGAAATCGCGAGATTCATACTCGTATTTGCGGCCCATCCTCCCGATTCATCGAAATCCGTAACACGCAACTCATTGACCCAGACTTCCGCACTTTTCGTGTCTTTCGAATTGTTGCGTATACCAATCATAATAACCTGTACGTCAGAAAGAGTGGGATTGCCGATAACACTTATCGTATTACGGGTATTATCCGGATCATATTTTGAGTAAAGTGTCCCATATGTTACCCCTTCACCACTACTTTTATCACGGTTACGATCCAATTTCAGATTCGTAAATGTCTCTAATGCAAAATTAAACATATTATCCGAAAGCCAGACTTCGTCTCCTTTTAGATTAGTACCATAACGTGAAAGGATCAATGGGATTTCATACTCATAATAATTATTTTTATAATCCGAACCCATACGCATGAAAATTGAAAGATCTCTGTCTTCAAGGCCTGTAACATCATCAACTAATTTTTCGGCATGTACAAAAAGTTGTATTCTTTTATAACGACGCAAATCATAACTCGTTTTTTTATAAATTGCGCGGGCGTCCTGAGACGCAAGATTTTCAACTTTCAAAGACAACGATTGTTCATTCTGCTGACGTAATTGCGGCTGACTGGGATCCGTCATACGCGAAACTCCCGGCGGAAGCGCATAATTTACCGGCTGACGATCACTGTTTTCCTCTATATTTACGGTCGAAACAGACAAAGAAGCGTTAACAGAAGGAACCGCGTCTGACTTATACAATGCCTGCTCATACGGACGCCATTCGCCACGCACTAAAGAAAATTTACCAAAACGCAAGATCGTCTTCTCGTCAAAACCAGTCATAAAAGTACGCATGAAACGGATAGAACTGAAGTCGGATATGGTCCCTACTTTATGGCTATATTCTTTTATCGGAATTTTAAACTGATACCACGTCACCGGCTCCGATGTCCCGTTAAGCAATTTCGGGCTTGAAGTCCGTTTATCTACAATATAGTTCATTCCGACATTCATATCTTCAGGACGAATGGAGACTTTATATTGATAGTATTTTTCATTCTCATTCAGTGTGTTATCTTTGTTAAAATCTTCAACATCCGGATCCATAGTTGCGGATGTATTGTAAGATTGGGAATTGCCTGATTCCGCCGAGTTGCCTTCCACCCCGTTATAGCGTTTATAACGGGTAAGGATATCCGCCTGTTCTCTGTCATAATCGGATCCCCGGAAGTAATGATAAGTATCGGTAGCTGGGTCATTGAATGGCGAAAGCGGATCATTCTGCATTTGCAGGATTGTCTCCTGAGGCAAATTACGTTCTAATTTATCCAAAAATTCGTCATAAGCCGGAAATGAACCGTTCCTGCTTCTTTCTTCTTCTGATGAAAGTCCGTTAAATCCGACATCCTGAAGTTTTCGCGTTCCCGTAGTATTATCAAACGCATAAACAGTACTCTGCTGTTTCGGCACTTTCCCCCACACAGTCGTGTCAACCTGCGACATATCACCATCTATAGGTAATCCGTTTTCGAAAAATTTCTTTTCGTCTTTCAGAATATCTTCTGATATTTCACCCAAATTGAAATACAAGTCACCGCCTTTAGGATTAATTGTATCATAAATAAATGGATCCATCACCCAAAATTCAATGTATTGAATATTTGCCGTTTCAAAATCCGTCTGATCAAGACTGCGCATGATACCTCCCCAGCGTTTTTCCGGATTCATCAGGGAACCATCACTATTCACATTGTCGCCGTCTAAGTTATAAGGTCCGCGCTCATTTGGATAATAGGCCAGATTCAACACATTCAGATAGTTATTGTCAGTAGTTCCTAGATCCCTGTCGGGAAATAATTCTTTAGACTGGACAGCCCTGACATAATGATTGGAAATATCGTCATTCGTCATATAAGAAGGCCTCAACGACGAATTCTTACGGGTAAATATTCCATCCACGTAATACCAGGCTAACAAAGCACGGTTTTTACCATAATCAACATTATTGATCAAACCGGCTTCCGGAAACAGTGCTGTTGTCGTATTATTATCATAAGGAGTACTTGCTAAATGCCAGAAATACGGATTCAACAGGTCGAACTCACTCTGTGTCGATTCAAAATCATCCAAGTACGAATATTCTCCGGTGTATTTATTCTGATAATGTCCGGCGATCAGATGCGCAAATTCGGCATTAATCGAAAAACTACTTGGCTGGGTGAGTGACAATAACGGTAATTTATCGAACATATTTGTCAGCCATTGACTTTGCCCCTTATAATCAAGATTAGCTCCCCACAGTGTATTCTTAACCGACTCATCACCCAATGTCGTTTTCGTTGTTAACGGCATTTCTGACAAATGCATAATGGTAGCGCCTATATTGAAATTCTTGGAGAGTTCGTAATTCAAATCCGCACCAAACATTGTTTTCCGTTGTGTACTGAAAGTAGATCGATTTTCAAGCGAAACATTGATTGACGCATTGCTGGATATGAGATTCTCATTCAGAATAGTCACGGTACCGGAACTATAGTTAACGATATAGTCCACATTCTCCGTCAGTATGATCCCGTTAGCCCTCACTACAACGGAACCTCGCGCCACATTCGTCGCGCCAAGCTGCAATACGTTAGAGGCCGAGCCGGTATATTGTCCACGCAAAAGGAACTTATTCCTTTCCGCGATCTGCTTGGCTATTGTCAAGGTAGAATCATACAACTCCTGATAAACATATTTGTCCGCAATTTCATCATTGTCTATTTTGTTCCGCAAATGCGAACCAAAAGGTTCTACTACCGGAAAGATAATCCGCCCATTATTGGATACGATTGTAAAACCTTCCACATAATCAAAAAATCCGTCTCCGCCCGGAACTGCCTCATTATTAGAATTCAGGCGGTCAAGATTCATTACCTTCAGCAAAGTCTGATCTTTTATCTTTCCTTCAGGAAGTGTATATACATAAGTTCCGGCTGTATCACTCTGATAAACAATATCAAGCCTGAATTTCGTTTTTTGTATCGAATACGCGTTCAGGGAATATATATTTTTCATCATCAAATCCCAGAATGGCATGGAAGGCGATAAGGATGTTCCTTTCAAAACTTTAAGATACAAGCATTGATTTGTATTTTCTGTCTTATCACTCGAAAACTCACCAACCTGGTACACCACTCCATCGTATGTATACTCAAAAGCGACAGCGAGCACCTCATCCATTTGCAATTTTGAACTAAGGGAAATATATCCAAGTTGCGGATCAAACCTATATTCCGAAGAAGATAACATACGAGCGCTTTCCACCTTTTCATAGTCTTTTCCTCCCTCCAGAAAACCTTCCAATGTTTGCGTAACAGAACTTATTTCTCGCGCGCCGGGATAACTAGTGACAATCGTCTCATACAATGTATTCGCATTATTATAAGGAACATTCTCACCTATGTTAGGAGTGAAGACCGGATTGCTTATATGATCATATTCTCCCAAATCCGAAAACGCCACAAGATTGCGGGTTTGCCCTGTAGAACTTACCTTATTGGTCACCCACACTTCAACACGATTGATAGAAATAGGAGACGAAATATAGGGTAAC
Organism: Tannerella sp.; assembly: GCA_031551825.1. Taxonomy (GTDB): domain Bacteria; phylum Bacteroidota; class Bacteroidia; order Bacteroidales; family Tannerellaceae; genus Tannerella. The sequence goes on from JAVBNB010000048.1 coordinate 23,302, forward strand.
TTAGACATTGCTTTATCGTAATTATCACGGAAATAATAGGCTAAAAAATAGTGCCGGTTTTCGTCGTAACTATCGGCTGTTATCTCAAATTCCGTCATCTGAGATCCTCCTTTCGCGGAGACAGATCTCGAGTCGGATTCCTGTTGTGCGAGAAGCGCCTTCACGCGTAGTTTACCAAACTGCAAGTCTGTTTTAACACCAAACAAAGAAGCGCCACCACGTATCAGTGAGTTATTCGTTGACAGACTGACATTACCCCCCTCTAAAGATTTTAAGATCTCGTCTTCTTCTCCGGCATACGCTAATTTCAGCTTCGTGGCATCAAAATCAAAAGCCGCCTCCGTATTATAATTCAAATCAAAATTAATCTTTGAACCTACGGAAGCATGCATATTCATCTGCACATTCGTATCGAAATTAAAAAACGTACGGTTACGTGACTTTTCCGGTAACGAAGGATTTTTCGTTTTACTCGTTTTAAGACCCAAATCTAAGCCGATCGTCCCCTGAGACCGTAGGCGTACTCCTCCGGGACCAAATAATTTATCCGCGCCTCCAAGGTCAAACTGCAGATCCATCAGATCAAACTGGTTTCCTCCTCTCGCAGCCAAATCCATGCTATCCAACACGGCTGCGTTTCTCTCCTGAAAGTATTGGTATAATGACTGTTTCAAACTGTAATTCTGATACTCTTCAGGAGTCATACGCAAAGGCGTACCCAATTCCATATCACCTACCTTCGAGCGGATCAGGTAAGTCCCCGAATTCAGATCGTATTCCGCTTCGGTCTTCAAATTGTCTGGATCCCTGAGGTCAGCCGCAGAGTTATGATTCAGATCTTCATAACCTTCCGGAACTGTTTTTTTAACGGGAATACGGGGTTTTACCACCGTATCATCAGGCATTATATTTTCCGGAGAAAATATACCTAAGGCCGATATATCAGTAAGCAATGCCGGATATCCGGCATTCATCACGAATATTCCGGACACACATGCGATTATAACTGTAATATATAGTATTCTCCGTTTCATTAAAACTTTTCTCTGCTGCTTAAAATCTTAATCAGAGCATCTTTAACGCGTCCTTAATGACTTGCTCTACACTCGCGGATGGTGATTTTTTAAGGATGGAATCAACCGCTTTTTGCGATGCCGCTTTCTGGAAACCAAGCATTATCAGTGCGGCAACAGCGCCCTCAGCGGTCTCCGAACGAGCTCCCGATGCTGATTTGCTATTTCCACTCATGCCTTCTACCGGTTTCACTTTATTTCTCAGATCAATAACAATACGCTGAGCCGTTTTACTTCCGATTCCTTTAATGGATGTAAGACTCACATCATCACCCGAAGCAATGACATTAATCAGTTCCGAAGGAGGCAAAGAGGATAGTATCATACGGGCGGTATTAGGTCCGACACCCGATACGGATATAAGTAAAAGGAATAGCTCCCGCTCCTCGCGGGTAGCGAAGCCATACAAAATCTGCGCATCCTCGCGGATCACTTCATATACATATATTTTCCCTTTTTTATGTCCGTTAAAAGCGCTGTATGTCGTAAGGGAGATATTCAGTCCATAACCGATTCCGTTACACTCCATTACCAATTGCGCCGGCGATAACTCTTCAATTTCACCTTTTATATACTCAATCATTTTTCTCGTTTTTAGGTATCAATACCAAGATATAACGGGAAAAAAGGTAAAAGCGTATATTTTTTTGTAAAAAATTAACCGAAGCAGCTATTAATATCGTATAATGGCTATAATCAATGTTTCCAGAAGCCTGGAAGTAATATGGTCAACACAGTGAATATTTCAAGACGCCCTACCATCATCAGAAAGGAAATATACCATTTTGATACGGCAGATAAACTGTGCAGATTTCCGTCTCCGAGAGAACCAAGAGATGGCCCTACATTACTGATAGCTGTAACAGCTGTACCTATCGCTTCTTCAAAGCTTAACCCATTCAGTAAAAGGAACATCCAGCTAAATCCGATCAGCAGTATATAAACCAATAAAAAAATCTGAACCCTGTGTACAATATCCGGCGAAACAACCCGGTCATTTACACGTACGGACAGTATTGCTGCGGGATGTGTCTGCTTCCGGAACTCATTATACATATTTTTTGTCAGAATGAGTGCACGCCCCATTTTAAGGCCCCCACTCGTTGAGCCTCCACATCCGCATATAATCATAAGAAACAAAGCAACTAACCAATAAAATTGCCCCCACGATGTGAAATCCGATGTGGCATATCCGGTAGTCGTAGCCAAAGAAATGACTTGAAAAGCGCCTTTGCGGATTGTGTTTTCAGCATCACCCATACCGGTTTCATATCCGTTATAAAGAAGCCACGCAACCGTTATCATGATAAAAGCAGACATATAAAGCAAATACCAGCGTGTCTCTTCATCATTACGGAATTGTTTAAAATTACCCTTCAAGGCAAAGTAAAACAGGGGCAGTTTCATCCCTCCGATACACATGCAAAACATCATAACATATTCTATGTATGCGGAATTCCAGTAGGCAATACTTTCATTTTTTGTCGAATATCCCCCGGTTGATATTCCGGCCATAGCATGGTTCAACGCATCATATAAGTTCATCGGGCCAGCCCATAATAAAAGGGTGAACAATAAAGTAAGAAAAAGATAAACACTGGAAAGCCGTTTGGCTACCTGTGTTACACGCGGACGAAAACGCTCATGCAAAAAACCCGTAACTTCCGCATCGTATAATAGCGAGGCGCTCCCTCCGAACATCGGAAGCAAAGCTACGGTAAAAACAACCATTCCAATACCTCCCTGCCATTGCAAAAGGCTTCGCCAGAATAATATACCATGCGGAAGCGATTCTATATCAGTCAATGTGGTCGCTCCGGTGGTCGTAAATCCGGACATCGTTTCAAAATACGCGTCAGTAATATTATCAACATATCCTCCGATGTAAAAAGGCATCATGCCAAAAAACGACAAAAGTAACCAGGTCAACGTCACCGTAAGCATTCCTTCCCGCCTTCCTGCCTGAAATTCATCCGCTTTATGCCCTGTAAAAAAAAAGAGTAAACCGGCGGAAAATAGAATACCGGATGATGCAAACAGCGGCATCACATCCGATCCGCCATACAGCAAAGCCATGACAGATGCAAGCAACATGAAAACAGTCTCCAGAATCAAGATGGAGCCCAATGTTTTTATGATGTATAGGACATTCGTTTTCATTTTTATTCCGGCGGACAGATAATCCCGTTATTTAAAAAAATCCTCCAATTTTCGCATCGCGGAATCAAGGCAAAACACAACCACCTGATCCTGTGCCTGTATCTGTGTTTCTCCTTCAACCATCATCGGCTCCCCGTTACGTATAAGCCCTCCGAGCGTCATGTCTTTCGGCAGACGGAGGTCTTTCACTTTTCGCTTTGTTATTTTGGAACCGGGGCGTGCTATCAGTTCCGCCACATCCGCGTTGGCAAATGCAAGGCACTTCACATTCGAAACATCGGCATTCAATAAAAACTGATAGATATGGCTTGCCGCGATCAATTTTTTATTAATTACGGAACCGATATCCAACCTCTCAGCCATTGATATATAATCTATATTTTCAACCTGCGCAATTGTTTTTGTCACGCCAAATCGTTTTGCCGCAAGGCACGCGAGAATATTTGTACTCGAATTTTCCGTAAGTGCGATAAAGGCCTGCGAATCCTGTATACTTTCCTGCATGAGCAGATCCGTGTCACGACCATCCCCATTTATTATCAATACATTGCCCGGAAGCATTTCAGACAGCCGAATACTTTTTTCTTTCGAAGTCTCGATTATTTTTATATGAATATTCCCGGGTAGATACTGGCATGTGCGGACAGCAATACGGCTTCCTCCCATAATCAAGATCTTTTTGACTTCCGGTTCATTTTTTCCGGCCTGTTTACGTATCTCATCTATATTGTTTTTGTCAGATGTAAAAAATACGATATCTCCCGCGAGAATGCAATCGGAACCACGTGGTATAATTGTCTCATTCCCCCTTTTAATAGCCACAACATGGTATAACTTATCGCTATTTTCAGCCAATTCCGTAAGATGTTTATTAACTATCGGAGCATTTTCGCGAACCTTGACCCCTATCAATATCAGCCCTCCCTGCAATTCCCAGTATTGACGCGTCCACGGGCGTTTTATTGCCGACACGATTTCCTTAGCCGCCAGCATTTCCGGATAGATCATCGAGTCAATACCGATACTCTGAAAAAAAACTTTGTTTTTCGGCAGCAGGTATTCATAATTATTGATGCGCGCGAACGTTTTTACCGCCCCCATCTTTGTAGCCAGCATACAAGCCGTAATATTCGTAGCCTCTTCCGGCGTAACGCTGATAAACAAATCCATCTTGCTAATGCCGGCTTCTTCAAGATCGCTGAGCGAAGTCGGGTTACCGGTAAAAGGCAGTATTTCCATCCCGGCATGCATAAACGCGAGTTTTCCTTCATCCGGATCCATCAGGATGATATCATGTTTTTCTCTCGACAACATCTTAGCCAGGTGAGTACCAACCTCTCCTGCACCCGCAATTAATATTCTCATTTCTTATGTTGTTAATTGTTCAAAGATGCTTTCCGCATCCATTCCGCAGATCTTGAAAAGTTCCGGGATCGTTCCATGTTCGATAAATTGATCCGGAACACCAATTCGTTTTATTCTCGGAGCATATCCGTTTTCCGTCATAAATTCGGCAACAATGCTGCCTAATCCACCGCTACGCACCCCGTTTTCAACAGTAACAATATATTTGAAACGTTTGCCGACTTCATGTAATATCTCCTCGTCTATCGGTTTGAGATAAATCATATCGTAATGCGCAACCGAAGGGCTGTCTTCCACAATCATTTCAATCGCTTTCTTTACCTCATTTCCGATCGGCCCGATTGATAATACGGCAATATCTGTCCCCTCACGCAGTTTACGCCCTTTACCGACAGGAAGTATCCGTAGCGGCTGTTGCCAATCATACAATTCTCCTTTGCCCCGGGGATAACGGATCACAAATGTTCCCGCGTCATCCTGATAGCCGGTATACATCAGGTTTCGCAAATCGACTTCGTTGATCGGAGAAGCGATTGTCAGATTAGGAATCGGACGCATATAGGCCAGATCGAATACTCCCTGATGAGTTGCTCCGTCTTCGCCCACAAGTCCGGCCCTGTCCAAGCAAAACACAATATGCAACTTTTGCAACGCGGCATCATGAATAACCTCATCATAAGCCCTTTGCATAAAAGACGAATAAATGTTACAGAAAGGTATCATTCCTTCTATTGCCAATCCTGCGGAGAATGTGACAGCATGCCCTTCGGCGATTCCGACATCAAACGCGCGCTCCGGAAAACGCTTCATCAGGAAAGACATGGAACATCCCGTAGGCATCGCGGGCGTGACACCAACGACCCGCTCATCCTGCTCCGCAAGTTCTACCAACGTATGCCCGAACACATCCTGATACAACTGAGGTTGATTCAAATCGACCGAAAGAATACGCTTTCCGGTTTCCTTATCAAATTTCCCGGGGGCATGCCACTCAGTTGCCGAATCCTCGGCTGGCTTAAACCCTTTTCCTTTCTGTGTCTTTATATGCAGCAGCTTAGGTCCTTTCATATCTTTGATATCACTCAGCTTCTGCACAAGATCCGAGACATCATGTCCGTCTACCGGACCGAAATACCGGATGCTGAATCCTTCGAAAAGATTGTGTTGCCTTGAAATCAACGCTTTCAGACTATTATTGAAACGAAGTATGTTCTCACGCCTGTCTTCCGTGATCAGATTTATTTTACGCATCATGCGATACAAGTCATATCGCATCTTATTATAAGTCTGGCTTGTTGTGATATCGACCAAATAACTGCTCATTCCACCCACATTCTGATCAATAGCCATATCGTTATCATTCAGGATAATAAGCAGATTGTTCGGGTTATTCGACGCATTGTTAAGTCCTTCAAAAGCAAGCCCTCCCGTCATCGCACCGTCACCAATAACGGCGACCACGTGGCGATCGGTTTCATTCCGCAATTCAGACGCGGTTGAAATACCCAATGCTGCGGATATTGAATTAGATGCATGTCCGGCAATAAAAGCATCGTATTCACTTTCCTCCGGATTCGGGAATCCACTTATCCCGCCCAAGTGCCGGAGTGTATGAAAACGCTCACGCCGCCCGGTCAGGATTTTATGCCCGTATGCCTGATGCCCGACATCCCACACAATACGATCAAATGGAGTGTTAAACACATAATGCAGCGCTACAGTCAACTCTACCGTTCCAAGGCTCGCGCCAAGATGACCCGGATTACGAGACAGTATATCAATAATAAACTGCCTTAATTCCGCGCATACCTCCTTCAGGTCTTCCTGAGGCAGCCTCCTTAAATCTGCCGGAATATTAATCTTTTCCAACAAGTCCATTTTTCCGTTCACTTTGCTATCTCTTACCTCCGATAATTATCTTTTATTTTCCGCGCAAAGGTAGCACAAGCGTGACAAAATACAAAATAAGCCGCTTATTTTTAAAACGAATCATAACATCGATGTGTTAAAAAAGCGATTTTTGTTTCAATTTCATTCCATTCGATATATATTTGCATTCGTGAACAAAAATTTTTATAAAAAATATAGCAGAACCTCCTGCCTCTCCTCTATTTCTCAAAGAAGTCAGGCGTTTTTTATATTTATTTAACGTTAAAATTTTTCCGCTATACTTTATTATATCTACTTTTGCGATTGCTTATACTATGCGTAATAGCCTGATTTTCTATTCTTTTTTGAAACAAGCAGGTGATTATCAGCCAAAAAGTTAATGTGAAAAAAATAAATATTATTAATTTAAACATTTTGAATATGAAAAAAGTGAAATTTACTTTAGGTTTAGCGCTTTCGATGTTATTCCTCGGAGCGAATGTCAGTAACGCGGCATATGACAACAGTAAGCCGAACAACGGAAGCATACGCGTAGCTGCTTATATCAAAGCATGCGAATTTTATGCAGGAGATGGTGTTACCCTACATCAAGTTGCAGCAGATCCGGCAGGCAAATGGCATGCCAACCTTAACTATCCAAATTTAGGTGCTGGTTATGCGTCTGGCTTAGGCATACAGACTAATGACGCTGCTTCCGGTATTTATAATTGGGCATATGGTTACAACATAACCAACCCATACACGGGTAGAACTGTTGATTATTATTTAGATACACTACAAACATCTCCCACTTACAACGACTACATAGGAACCGGCCTATTCTACTATCATGCCAAAAATAACGCAACCGTATACAATAGGCTTAAGGTTCAGTTGGGATATGTAAACGGCAATGAGTTGATGCCCGTTATTAAAAGAACAATTACGTACGGTAAATGGACGTATAATGCCAACCAAGATAGAAACAATCTAACCTCCATAAACGTAACACAGATCGATTATTTAATAGCAGATTCTTCATGGTTCAAACCGTATATGGATCGTAAGTCCGGTATTGCTACTTATATCTACCATGATCAGGTAAAGCCAATGTTGGATAAAGAAGTAATTTATTCAATCGATTACGAAATCTCTGTTCACGATGAAGTTGCATCTCCGGGAAATAATGATTACACCCCTCCTGTAATGTCAGATGTAACGATATTGCGCGGTGTTAAATTAGAGGCTGAAAACGGAATAACGACTAACCCGATCAGCGAAGGTGACAAAACGATTGTTGCTTATACACCTTCTCATGAAGATTACACATTTAAAGCATTTAGCAACAAGCCTATTGTCGTAACAACAGACCGTGGCCGCGATGCTGAAGGAGTTAAAGTACTCGATAATAAAGACGGATCATTCGATGTAACAATCAGAAGAGTACAAACGAATATCGTTGTTTCGATTAAATCTGCGTCTACTGAAAGCGGAACGGGTGAAGACGGAACAACCGGCAATCCTACAATTTCTGGTGACGCTGTATGGGCTGCTAACGGAACATTATATGTTCAGACTGCAAATCCTGCAACAGTATCTGTTTACGGTGTAACAGGCCAGTTGAACAAACAAGCTCCTGTTAATGGAAGCTATTCTGTATCAATGCCTAAAGGTATTTACATTATACAATTGAACGGTAAAGCATATAAAGTTGTTCTATAAACAACCGCATGAAAATAAAGAAAAAGTCCCGGAGCAATGCTCCGGGACTTTTTTATTTTATGCTGTCTGCGATTAAATTTACAATACGATTTGTCCTTTTCCCTGACGGATTATTTCAAAAGAATCTGTCGTGCAATCAATAATGGTAGAAACTTCCGTTCCACCATATCCTGCGTCAACAACAAGATCTACCTCGTCTTTATACCTTTCGTGGATCAATTCAGGATCCGTTGTATATTCCGGCTCATCCGCTTCATAATGAACAGACATGGTCATCATCGGATGGCCCAATTCGCCACAGATCTCACGTATAACAGCATTGTCGGGCATACGTATACCGACTTCCTTACGCTTTTTATAGATCTTAGGAAGGCCGCTGTTCGTCGGCATGATAAATGTATAAGGCCCCGGCAGATAATCACGTATTAATTTAAATACAGAATTGCTCACTTTCGCATATTCGCTGATATCCGACAAATCATAACAAATAATAGAGAGATTACTCTTCTCCGGATTCACTCCTTTCATCCTGCAGATATGCTCAACCGCACGCACATCAAGAGCATCGCAGCCAATCGCGTATCGCGTATCCGTAGGGTAAATAACCAAACCTCCGTCCTGTAAAACCTTAACGACTTTACTGATTTCTTTCGGATTAGGATTTTCAGGGTAAATCTTGATTAACATAATAATAGCAAAACGCGATTTAAATTAACCATAGATGATTTTGCCGTTTTCATCCGTATACTCTTCCATCCCCTTACTATACTGATTCATCGCGCGCAGACTCATACCCATGCTCGAGAATCCGCCGTCATGATACAAATTTTGCATCGTAACTTTACGCGTCAGATCAGAAAACATCATAATGCAATAATTCGCGCAATCATCAGCCGACGCGTTGCCTAACGGGCTCATTTTATCTGAGAAATCCATCAGGTTATCCATTCCTTTAATTCCGCTACCCGCGGTAGTGATTGTAGGTGATTGTGAAATCGTATTGATACGTACACTTTTTTCACGTCCGTAAATATACCCGAAACTACGGGCAATCGATTCCAATAAACTCTTCGCATCGGCCATATCGTTATATCCGAAAAACGTCCGTTGCGCCGCAACATACGTAAGAGCTACAACAGAACCACATTCGGCGATAGCATCCTGTTTTTTTGCCGTCTGCAACATTTTATGAAATGAAACAGCTGATATATCAAGCGTTTTTGACAATAATCCGTAATCAAGATCATCATACGTGTGCTTCTTGCGCACATTCGGACTCATGCCTATCGAATGAAGAACAAAATCTATTTTTCCTCCAAGTATCTCAACCGACTTCGAAAACACTTCTTCCAGATCCTCCACGCTGGTCGCATCAGCCGGAATCACTTTGGCATTAATCTTTTCCGACAATGCCTGTACCTCACCCATCCGGACCGCAACCGGCGTATTTGACAAAGTAATAACCGCACCTTCTTCAACAGCGCGCTCCGCCACTTTCCAAGCGATCGATAAATCATTTAATGCTCCAAAAACAATCCCTCTTTTACCTTTTAATAAATTGTAACCCATGCCTTTTTCTTTTAAAATTCAAGAGGACAAAGGTAGTGCAAGTTGAGAGCAATACAAAATAAACCCTGCTTATTTATTGCTTCCTTTCAGAATTATCAATCGCTTTACGAAGTGAAGCAAAGCGACACCTTGTTTATTTTAGATTATTCGCAGTTGGTAGGTTATTGCTCTTTTTTATTTTCAAAAAATATTGATATTAAGGGTATTATCCATGCGATTGGAATATAAGCTAATAAAGATCTCCATGATTTCGTAGAATAATAAGCTATAATAATATTATGCAACAAAAAATATCCAACTAAAATATATGATATACCTAAAATTATTACAAGGTATTCATTTGAGTTTTCGAAATAAGGGATTTTTACTTCTATGCTTAATAATCTAAACCAAAATAATCCCATTCCAATTATAAAGTATGGTATAAGCCGGGAAAAAAAACTTTCTGTTCTACTTTGTTTTTCAATTGGATACTCAGAAAAAAATAATTGAGAAAATAAAAGTATAACAATATTCCCAATTAAAGGATGCGTCGAAAAAATGAGACCGATCAAATAACACAATGGCAATAATTTATACTTCTTTCTCATCCCGACATTCACAGTCAAGCTTAGTGTAATTGGGTTAATAAGCAAAATTATCTTTTCGTTTACTAAGTCAAAATACAGCAATAAGATAATCAGTGAATAATTCAATACAGCTATAATTGATAAGATAGTCACTTTCTTATATTTTTTCGTTATGAGAAAAGGAAAACTCCAGATTATGGATAAAAGAATAGATTCTATCAAAAAACTGATAATGGAGAAGCCTTTTTCAGCAAACAGATCCATTATATTTTCTCTCGTATAAATACCTCCCGCCGGCAAAAGAAAAACAACTAAGAAGAAAAAAACATAAGCAAATAGAATATTCTTAGTTGTTAAATATTTATTTTTATTCTGTATCATATAATCTTATTAAATCAACTCCTCCAGCTATTCTATAAAAATAGTTCAATGATAAGGGAATATAACCATAGTTTTTTACTGCATTATCTAACTTTTTCAATAAATTCTCAGTATCAAACAACGGCTTGTGAAATGGCCTGTCAAAAAACACATAACCTATTTTTTGAGTTCCGCAAATAACTCCTGTACTGGCGCAATAGTTATCCAAAATATACAATGCGTATAAAAAATAAAAATTGCCGATGCAATTTTTAGCACCCACAAAGATACAAACTATATGTGAAACAAATACTATTTACCGTTTAAAACCATTTCCTTTACCGATCTCGGGCTTTGCAGGAGGCTTTATATGCGGTCTAAAGGAAGTATTCGTCAGGGATATTCTGTTCTTTAACAATCTCCGGTTTGGTATCCTGCACGGCAAAATCCCGCTCGTATTCAACAAAGCGTAACGAACGCTCTATCAGCTAATTCGCCACACTCTACCTAATTCCGCTTTTTAATTAGAAGTTTATTTTAATAAAGAATGTTGCCGAAATGCAGCCTACCTTCTGTTTTTCAGGCAAGTAAACAAAAATACCTTAGGCATCATCCGGGGATGTGATAGGGACTTGATCTGAAAACAGGCTGATTTAACTTTGATTGCACGACTTGAAAACTGCTTCTAACATGGTTTCTTTATTTTTTTAACATTAAAAATTTTCTATTGCATCTTATTATATATACTTTCGTAACTGTTTAATATGATGGATAATAGCCCGATTTTCTATTCTTTTACAAAATTAACAGATAATCATATACTGAAAGGTTAATGTGAAAAAAAATATTATTAATTTAAACATTTTGAATATGAAAAAAGTGAAATTTACTTTAGGTTTAGCGCTCTTGATGTTATTCCTCGGAGCGAGTGTCAGTCATGCGGCTATAACGTACGACAATAGTAAGCCGAACAACGGAGCCATACCCGTATCCATTTATGCCAATAAATGTGAATTTTATGCCGGAGACGGAGTTACCCTGCATAAAGTTGCGGCAGATCCGACAGGCCCTTATCAGTACAATGTAAACTATCCTGATTTGGTTTCAGGTTGGCAGTTTCCTGCAAATTCACTGCATGATAACGATGCTGCTTGGACTATTTCGAATTTCTGGTCTTATGGAAATCCTTTGTCAGCAAGCGCATATGATTATCTAATTAACGAAACGCCGGGGTCTGCAGGATATCTCAATTATTATGTTCCCGGAATTCCCACAGGAACAACAGCAGGTTTATTCTATTACAACGTTAAAGGCGGAACATCTGCATATAACAGGCTTCAGGTTCAGTTGGGATATGTGAATGGAAATGAGTTAATGCCCGTTATTAAAAGAACTATCACTGTTGGTAAATTTACATATAATGCCAGCCAGGGTAGAAACAATCTCTCTTCTGAAAATATAGAACTTTATGACTATTTAGTAGCGGACTCTTCATGGTTCAAACCAAGTATGGACCGCAAGTCTGGTATTGCTACCTATATCTACCGCGATCAAATATTGCCAATGCTGAATGATCATATCATTTATTCAATAAAGTACGAAGTATCTGTTCACGATGAAGTTGCATCTCCGGGAAATAATGATTATCAACCGCCTGTAATGTCAGATATAACTATATTGCGCGGTGTTACGTTAAAGGCTGATAATGGAATAACGACTAATCCGCTTAGTGAGGGCGATAATGTGATTGTTGCTTATACACCTTCTCACGAAGATTACACATTCAAAGTATTTAGCAACAAGCCTATTGTTGTAACAACAGACCGTGGCCGCGACACTGAAGGTGTTAAAGTACTTGACAATAAAGACGGATCGTTCGATGTAACAATCAGAAGAGTACAAACAAATATTGTTGTTTCGATTAAGTCTGCGTCTACTGAAAGCGGAACCGGTGAAGACGGAACAACCGGCAATCCTACAATTTCCGGTGATACTGTATGGGCTGCTAACGGAACATTATATGTTCAGACTGCAAATCCTGCAACAGTTTCTGTTTACAGTGTAACAGGCCAGCTTCACAAACAAGCTTCTGTTAATGGAAGCTATTCAATAGCAATGTCAAAAGGTATTTATATCGTACAATTGAACAGTAGAGTATACAAAGTTGTCCTATAATAACAACTACTAATTGCAAAAGAACAAAAGAGCTGTCTCACAAGTAATTGAGGCAGCTCTTTTTGTATTTTATTCCCTATAGTAGACCCGTTTGACACGAGGAGAAATAGAAGTCAGTACTTCGTATGGAATCGTATTGATTTTATCCGCAATTTCATTAACGGTCAACTCGTCATTAAATATAATAACCCGATCCCCTTCATTGGCATCCGCATCCGTCACATCGATCATACAAGCGTCCATGCATACATTACCGACAACGGGGCAACGTTTTCCTCCGACAAGCGCTTCGCCTACTCCGTTACTCAGATGCCGGCTAAAACCATCGGCATAACCAATCGGTATAATGGCGATCCGGGAATCACGCTTAACAAATGTTTTACGCCCATAACCCACAGAATCACCGGCGGGGATATCACGTATCTGGAGTATCATCGTTTTAAGAGAACAAACACATTGTAAACCTTTGGAAACACCGGACGCACTGACCCCGTAAAGTGAAATTCCCAAACGCACCATATCCTTTTGATGATCAATGAATCGCTCTATCCCGGCGGAATTCAGTATATGCTTCAATACCGGATAGCCAAGCCCGTTTTCAAGTTCGGTCGCGGCATTCGTATATAGATTCAACTGACGCATGGTGAAATCATCAAGCTCTGGCGAATCACTCCCGGCTAAATGAGAAAAAACAGAGCGAATCGTCAGTCCGCTTTGCACTTTCAGCTTACGACATATTTCCGGCATATCTTCCGGATTAAATCCAAGACGGTGCATACCTGTATCAATCTTAATGTGAACAGGGAACGAGGTAATACCACGACGTTCCGTCTCTTTTATCAATGCATCAAGTAGCCGGAAACTGTAAACTTCAGGTTCCAGCATATATTCAAATAGCAGGTTAAATCCGCTTAACTCCGGGTTCATAACCATAATCGGAATAGAAATACCTTCCCTCCGCAGATCCTCGCCCTCATCGGCAACAGCAACGGCCAAGTAATCGCAACGATGCTCCTGAAGTGTTTTAGCCAATTCAAAAGAACCCATTCCATAACCAAAGGCCTTTACCATACAGACCATTTTCGTTTGAGGAAGAAGGCGCGAGCGATAATAATTATAATTATGAATAATCGCGTCAAGATTCACCTCCAGAATTGTTTCATGGACTTTCTCCTCTAATAGTTCTGTTATTTTTTCAAAATGGAACGAACGCGAACCTTTAATAAGAATCATTTCATTCCGGAACATATTTTGTTTAAATCGCTTGATAAAAAATTCAGTTGAAGGGTAAAACTCCTTCTCTATCCCATCAAACAACACTTCACACATACTTATATCCCGCCCTATGCCGATAATACGGTCGACATGTTTACGACGGAGAAACTCCGCGACTCTGGCATACAAAGATTCCGGCGACATTCCCGATTGCAGAATGTCGGAAAGGATAACAGTTCTCTTCAGATCTTTCCCGGCAATCCTGCTGTGCTGAAAATCTAAGGCGACAGACAAGGAGTTTATATCAGAATTGTAAGAATCGTTAATCAGCTGACAGCCATTGACTCCCTGCTTTACCTCAAGGCGCATAGCCACCGGTTCTAAAGAGGCGAAAATATGATCTTTATTGATTATATCCGATGGTTTCAGATAAAACAGAATCGCGATGCAATGTATAATATCCTCAATGAAACCATCGTCAACAAAAGGCACAATATATTCATGGGTAATACCCATCATTTTACAACGCAGTTTCGTTGTATTTTCCCCTTTTTCAATCGAATTCACATATAACGTAGCATCCGTATCTTTGCGACTCCATCCGACAGCCTTATAAGAAAGGCATGAAGCTTCCAACGCGCTTTCGATCAGTTTGTCATCCGCATTATATATAATAACATCACTATCAATGAAGAGAGACAACTTTTCCCTGCATTTTTCCTTTGCAGACCTGAAATTCTCCTGATGCGCCTCTCCGATGTTCGTAATGACTCCTATTGTCGGCAAAATAACCGGACGCAATCCGTCCATTTCATACGGATGTGAAATACCTGCTTCAAATACACCAAGCGTATGTTGTTCATTCATTTCCCAAACAGAAAGAGGGACACCTATTTGCGAATTATAGCTCCGTGGAGAACGCACAACATTAAAATCCATGTGCATAAGCTGGTACAACAATTCCTTTACGATAGTCTTACCATTGCTTCCCGTTATCCCTATTACCGGAATCGAAAAACGTTTGCGATGATAAGCCGCCAGCTGTTGCAAAGCTCTAAGGGCATCTTTAACAATCAGGAAATTGGCCTCTTTCATCTGCTTATACTCCGGAAACTCCTCAGAAATAACAAAATTCCGTACCCCCAATTTATACAAATCGCCAACATACTTATGCCCGTCATTCGTCTTTGTTTTAAGTGCAAAAAACAAGGTAGTTTCAGGAAACGAAACCGCACGGCTATCCGTCAGAAGATGAACAATTTTCCTGTCACTTACAATGTTACACCTCGCATTAATAATACCGGATACTTCTTGTATGGAATAATTCATTTTCATTACTGCAATTTATTTGCTATTTCTTTTTCTTCTTTCGACAGACAAATGTAAGGGTTTTCACTCTGTAACCGTCTTATTTTTAACAATGTTTGCATTAAAAATTGCTTATAGGCGCTTGCGGAGGGATTTAACGGTCTATGGCTCAATGCCCTGTTAACATTCTCCACCTCCTTTAATACATCTTTTATATCCGTTTCCATATAAACATCACAAAAACGTTTCCATATATAATCAACCGCCATATCAGAAGGATGAAACATATCATCGGCATAAAAACGATAATCACGCAATTCATCCATCATCAATTCATAAGCGGGAAAATAGGATATCCGGTCGGGATATTTTTCCGCCAAGGCCTGCTCCGCTAAAAGAAGCATCGCTTTGCTAATCTGATTAAAATGAGCCCCATCTTTCCAGTGGCGTATCGGACTAACCGTAAATATAACTTTCAATAATGGATTTTCGGACCAGATATTCTCAAGCAAAACCGACCATTTATCTACAATCTGATCAACAGTCAACAGCTCCCGTTCGAACTGTGCCGCAGGCAACTTATGACAATTCGCGACCACCTGTCCATCGCTTTTAAGACGATAAACATACGCGGTACCAAATGTAATTACCAAATACGAAAGATCACGAAAAAAACTCGCGGCAGCGGATAATGCCTCATTAATCCCAACAAGTCCGTTTTCCATAGATACATCGGAAAATTTTCCATGGTGCATAAAGCTATGGTACACTCCGTCATAATAAAACAGATCATCTTCGGCAAACGGAACCGGCTTCAATAAACACTCACATCCCAAGGCCACCGATAATGGATTATATAAAACGCCAAACGGATTTACACTTGTGTTAAATCTGTGTTCCTTCATTTTCATACCTATATTATCAGCAAAGCATGAGCCTAAAAACATCAGACGATCTTTATATATAACATCAAAAGGGGAGCGTGGTATATCCACGCATGTGCAATAGTTTATCATTTACCTCTTCTAAAAATTATTAACGGTACAAAAATACACATTCTGGTATGATACAAAAAACTACACCTCAATAATTTTATGTTATAAAACATATTATTTTTAATTTGCTAATTTACAGCAAAATACATACAATATTTAATACACCGATCACATTATCAATGATATTTTGAACTATTTTTTTGGATATTTCAACGGGATTAGCGAACTTTGGGCTGATTTTTTGGGCAGAAAACCGTTTAGAACGTTCTCCGCTCACTTTTTTTTCTTTATAATGAATGACGTAAAAAGAACTAATTAATAATTGTGTTTACATGAAAATACATAATATACTACTTATCTGTTGCACGCTCACGATAGGCTTGCAGGCAAACGCGGAAGGGCCGAAGAAGAACAACAGGATACAGACACAAAAAGCATCTGTGAATGCTACGCGCCTTGACCAGTACGCGTCCGAGTTGATGGCAAATCATGTTTCGCCGACAAAAGTCGGAGTGGACGAATTGGCTGTAGCAAAATTGGATGAGTACAACGAACAGTTATCAAAGGAAAGCCTTATGTTTCCTGCTGATGAATTGTACAATTCCAACTGGGATACGGTAAATGTTAATCCTTTTTTGAAATCATCAACCTCTTTTCCTGCATCATATACCATTGATTGCAACACATTTACAATGCCTATTGACAATGACATAAAAGTCACTTCCAAATATGGTCCCCGCCGTCGGAGAATGCATCGCGGAATTGACTTGAAAGTATATGTCGGCGACACAATCCGGGCGGCTTTTGATGGAAAAGTAAGAATCAAGAGTTTTGAACGTAGAGGATATGGCTATTATTTAGTTTTACGTCACCCAAATGGACTCGAAACCATTTACGGGCACCTTTCCGGATTTCTTGTAACGGAAAATCAAATCGTCCGCGCGGGTGAAGCAATTGGTCTCGGAGGAAATACAGGACGTTCGACAGGTTCACATCTCCATTTCGAAACACGCTTTCTTGGAAAAGACATTAACCCTGAAGAAATAATTGATTTTGCAAGCGGAACGCCGCATAAAGACGAATATGTTTTTCATAATGTAAAAATTAACGGGCAACAAAGTAATATTTACTCCACCTCAGAAAATGCGATAGCAGTACACAGAGTACGAAAAGGAGAAACCTTAGGAGTGATAGCCGGAAAATATGGAACAACAGTGGCTGAATTATGTAAGTTAAACGGAATATCAAAAACATCCACTCTTTCAATCGGACAATCGATTCGCTTCCGTACTAAAAAGGTAACCGTAGAAGCATCTTCCAATGCGATAAAAGCCACCACACAGGAAAAATCGGCTAATACCAAAAACGATCAAAACACACAAACTTCCACAACAACCAATAAAGGAAAAAAAATAGAAATCCCTATTGAAGAACCAACCACATCCGATGGAACAGTATATCACCGCATAGAATCCGGAGACACCCTATATTCTTTAGCTAAAAAGTATGGCACGACTGTCGAAAAATTATGTGAATTAAATGATATGAGAGAAAACATAATCATAAAGGTCGGCAAAAAAATACGTTGTTCATAATCAAATATAAAATAAGTTTCCAAACAAAAAGCGTAATCTCCAATTATTGAAGATTACGCTTTTTGTTTTGCATTTCTCTCGGCTTGCACTATCTTTTGTAAAAGAACAAAATGTAGGCCACGCCTCAAAAGTAAAAATAAACAAGTTTATTTTGTACTTTACCTGGCTTGCACTACATTTGCAAAAACATAAAAATAAAAATCATGGCAGATACAAAAGAGCAGTTCGAAACAGTTATTAAGCTATGCCGCGAGATCTATGAAAAAAAATTGAACGACTATGGCTCTTCATGGCGCATCATGCGCCCCGAATCAATAACCGACCAGATACTGATCAAAGCCAAACGTATACGAAGTCTTGAAATCAAAAAGGAAAGCAAAATAGATGAAGGAATAAAACCGGAATTTATCGGTATTGTTAACTATGGGGTCATAGGACTCATCCAATTAGAATTAGGTTTTTCGGATCATGTCGATCTCGAATGTGACAGAGCACTTGAACTATACGATAAGCATATAACGGAAACAAAGGAACTCATGTATGCGAAAAACCACGACTATGACGAGGCATGGCGCCTGATGCGCATAAGTTCGTATACCGACCTGATTCTAACAAAGTTAAACCGCATCAAAGAAATTGAAAACAACAATGGAATAGTCTCCGTTTCCGAAGGAATTGATGCCAATTATCAGGACATCATCAATTATGCTTTATTCGGACTGATAAAATTGACTTACGAATAAAATGAACGGATATACTATTTTGATATAACATCAGTTATTAAGTAAACAGTACACAAAGATTCATGAAACCGATAGACTATCGAAAAATTATTACCGAAATAGGGCGTATCATACTTGGCGCAACATTCCTATTTTCCGGTACGGTCAAAGCCATTGATCCGGTAGGTGGCGCTATAAAAATGGAAGATTATTTCGGAGCATTCGGACTTTCAGCCCTCAATCCTATCGCACTATTCGCATCAATCAATCTGTCTGCCATAGAATTCCTTCTCGGATTATGTATACTGATGGCTGTTTATCGCAAATTGACAACCATCTGTATGCTTGTTTTTATGACATTTATGACACTGCTTACTTTATATCTCGCCGTTTTTAATCCCGTGCATGACTGCGGATGTTTTGGAGAAGCAATCATAATAACAAACTGGCAGACTTTCTTTAAAAACGCACTTGTTCTTCTACCGGCTTCGATCATAACATTCATTTATCATAAAAAAATGACCCCGGTATACACATACAAAGTGTACTGGTTTGTCCTGCTTTTCGGATATTTGTTTTCGGCAGGATTTTCGTATTATAATTATTATCATCTACCAATTATGGACTTCCGCCCGTATAAAATCGGAGTTAACATTTCTCAGGCAATGTCTTTTCCGGAAAACGCACCTCAGGACGAATATCAGTTCATCTATGAAAAAGACGGAAAAAAAGAAGCTTTCACCCCCGAGACCGCACCTGCCGGAGATTCCTCGTGGACATTTGTAGAAGCAAAATTAATTAAACCGGGATATGTTCCGCCCATCACGTCATTCGAATTATACGATGCGAATGAAGATAACATCGCGGACGAAATATTAGCAAATGAAAAAGGCGTATTCCTTCTTATTTCCCCGAAACTTGAAAAGGCAAGCGACAAAAATATCGATGAAATAAATCATATCTATGATTACGCTATTGAACACGGCATGTTATTCTACTGTGTAACAAGTTCCACAAAGGAAGGTATAGCTGTTTGGGTAAATAATACCGGAGCGGAATACCCGTTTCTTACGGCCGATGATGTGACACTTAAAACCATTATACGCGCAAATCCGGGACTTGTATTGCTGAAATCAGGAACCATTCTTAATAAATGGAATCATAACGACATTCCCTCGGAAGATACGGCCGGAAGCGTCATAGAAGAACTTTTGAACCCGATAGGTGAAAAAAGAAATGAAGAAAAGAGCCCGTGGCCATTTATTATATGCTGTTTTACATTACCTTTGTTGCTCGTTTGGATCTACGATTATTTCCGGAACAGAAGAAACAGCAAGTCAAAAGAAGTATTATCAGTCTAAAAATAAATAGTAAAAAAATGAGAAAGAACATTGTAGCAGGAAATTGGAAGATGAATACAACTCTTCCTGAAGGATTGGCTCTTGCCAAAGGATTAAACGACGCCCTAAAAGGTAAAAATATAAATTGTGATGTCGTTATAGGCACGCCATTCACTCACTTAGCCAGCATTGCAGCCGCCATTGATACCACAAAAATAGGGGTAGCTGCAGAAAATTGTGCGGATAAAGAAAAAGGCGCATATACAGGCGAAGTATCAGCAGCCATGGTAGCTTCTACAGGAGCAAAATATGTTATCTTAGGCCACTCCGAACGTCGCGCTTATTATGGTGAAACGCCGGAGATATTAAAAGAAAAAGTAAAACTTGCGCTGGCAAACGAGCTGATCCCCATCTTCTGCATTGGAGAGGTATTGGAAGAACGCGAAGCCGGCAAACATTTCGATATTGTTGACGAACAAATAAAAAAATCATTATTTGATCTTTCGGAAGAAGACTTCGGAAAACTTGTTCTTGCATACGAACCGGTATGGGCTATCGGAACCGGCAAAACCGCGACAGCAGCTCAGGCTCAGGAAATACATGCGCATATACGTAAAACAATTGTGGGCAAATACGGCGAAAATATAGCAAACAATACCTCTATCCTTTACGGAGGAAGTTGCAACGCAGATAATGCGAAAGAACTATTTTCCAACCCTGATGTAGATGGTGGACTTATCGGTGGCGCTTCATTAGGAGTAGATAAATTCATGCCTATCATTGAGGCATTTGGTAATTAAATACAAAAAAAGGCATACCGGAAATTTTTTTCCGGTATGCTTTTTTACCAGATAATAACAGTAGATTCCAATCATACATTTATGAAACGCAGCATTATTTTTGCAATTCTTACCTTCATCATGGCCACAGGCGGATATGACACGATCTATGCCCAATCTCCGCAGTTTTCTATATTCGATTCATTTGAAAAAAGCCCAAAGCCAGGCGAAGGGGTCGTTATAATACATCAGTCGGATGCGGTAAAACGACTTGCAGGGACACGTATAGACAGCGAAAATATAGATGTGTTAAACGGAAAAACCTACCTTGTCACAAAAGGATACCGTATTCAGGTTTATTCCGGTAATAATCAACGTACATCGAAAAATGAAGCATTTTCATTGCAATCGAAAATAAAAGAGTTGTACTCCGGCACTGATGCATACGTCACCTATAATGCCCCCTTTTGGAAACTTCATGTAGGCAATTACCGTTCTTTCGAAGAGGCATCGCTCATGCTTCGTGAATTACGCGGCAAATTTCCACAGAAAAAAAATGAAATCTACATTATAGAAGACGATATTCGCCTGCCATTGGACTAAATTAAGAATGAAACCTCCATACGAATCTTCAGAAGTCACACAAGCGATAGCCGGACATTACAAAGAAATTATCCGGCTATTGGGAGAAAATCCGGAGCGCGAAGGTTTAATAAAATCTCCGGAACGTGTTGCGAAAGCCATGCAATTCATGTTGCAGGGATATGAAAAAGACCCGGTAGAAGTGCTTAAATCAGCTATGTTCCTTGAAGAGGACTATAAACAAATGGTTATCGTCAAAGATATTGACTTCTTTTCGCTTTGCGAACATCACATGCTACCTTTTTTTGGCAAAGTACATATCGCCTATATACCCCGGAAATATATCACCGGATTAAGTAAAATACCACGGGTTGTGGATATTTTTGCGCGACGCCTGCAGATCCAGGAACGAATGACACTTCAGATAAAAGAATGCATCCAGCAAACACTCAATCCGTTGGGTGTCATGGTGGTGGTAGAAGCTCAACACATGTGTATGCAGATGCGTGGAGTTGAAAAACAAAATTCCCTTACCACCACGTCGGACTTCACCGGCTCTTTCCAACAGGCAAGAACCCGCGAAGAGTTTATGAATCTGATCAAAAAGTAAATTATTTCGCGATCTTATCTACCACAGCGGCAATCGCTCCGTCGCCCGTCACGTTACATGCGGTACCGAAACTATCCATAGCGATATAAAGAGCTATCATCAGCGCCTGCAATGTTTCATTAAAACCAAGCATACTTCCTAATAAACCCAATGCCGCCATGATAGCGCCCCCTGGAACACCCGGAGCCGCGACCATCGTAATACCCAGCATAAGGATAAAACCTCCGTACTGTGCCAATGTCACCGGTTCACCGACCATAAACAGAATAGCCATGGAACAAGCTACAATCTTCATGGTACTACCGGCTAAATGGATCGTGGCACAAAGCGGAACCGTAAAAACAGCAATGTTTTCACGCACTCCGTTTTTCAAAACCTGCCTCAATGTCACAGGAATTGTTGCGGCAGACGATTGTGTACCCAAAGCTGTAAGGTAGGCCGGCATCATATTCTTCAGCATCACAAACGGATTCTTTTTTGCGATCGCTCCGGCGATAATAAACTGCAGTAGTAGCAAGATGACATGCAGTATAAAAATAAAAGCGATCACTTTCAGGAACATCAAAATAATAACGGCGACTTTTCCGCTGACTGTAATATTTAAAAAGATACCGAAAATATGAAGCGGCAGTAAAGGAACAATCACCGATCCGATCAGCTTCATTACAATATCACGGAAATCCGTGAAACACGCCTGTAAAGTCGTTCCTTTGATTGAAGAAAGGCCAAGGCCGATCACAAATGCCAATAACAACGATGTCATAATATCCATCAACGGTGGCATTGCAACCGTAAAATAAGGCGCCAGCATAAAATCTTCCGGATTTTCCAATGCTGTCAATTCTACATTCTGAGTTAGGATATGCGGTAAAACAGCCGAACCTGAAAAGTAGGTAAAAAAGCCGGAGAAAATAGTAGAGCCATAAGCAATCAAAGCCGTAATAACAAGCAATCGACCTGCACCTTTTCCTAACTCACCGATAGCCGGAGCAACCAACCCCAATATAATCAAAGGGATGGAAAACGATAGAAAATTGCCGAACAGGGAATTAAATGTCACAAAGAGACGGGCTATACCTGCCGGCATGATTTGTCCGAGGATTATTCCACCCGTAATAGCGATCGCAACCCATCCCAATAATGATATTCTAAACTTCCCTGCCATATTTTTATGTTTTAATTATTTTTCTGATCTTATACCCCGTAGCCGCAATCATAATGCTCATCAAAGGACTGATAATATTGAAAAAACTATACGGCAGATAGGTCAATGTAGAGATACCGAGTACCGTAGCTTGCGTCATACCGCACGTATTCCACGGAATAAGCGGAGAAGTCACCGTTGCCCCATCTTCCGTCGCCCGGCTCAACAACCGGCTCTCATAGCCCTTCTTTTGATAAATATCCTTATACATATCGCCGGTAAGTATAATAGACAGGTACTGATCTCCTGTACACACATTGAAAAACAATCCGGAAAAAACCGTAGAAGAAACTAAACCTACCGTATTTTTCATGAATCGAAGGAATATAGAAATAATACTGCCTAACATTCCGGTTGCGGTCATAGCTCCGCCGAAACACATGGCGCAGATAATCAACCATATCGTATTCATCATACCTGCCATCCCACGTGTGGAAACAAGATCATTCAAT
Organism: Tannerella sp.; assembly: GCA_031551825.1. Lineage (GTDB taxonomy): Bacteria > Bacteroidota > Bacteroidia > Bacteroidales > Tannerellaceae > Tannerella. The sequence goes on from JAVBNB010000048.1 coordinate 46,966, forward strand.
GCCGCATGACCGGTTTCAAGCCGCGTACTTCCATAGATCGACATCAGCAGGCCTTTCAGCTGAGCCTGCACGCCAAAGATTCCGGTACCGGCAATTTCGCTCAACAATCGCGGTTGAAAAAACAGAGATAGAATACCTGCCAAAAGAAATGAGATAAATAAGGTGATAAGAGACGGAACCCTTTTTACAATCATGATGATCATAATCACAGGAACAATCAGCAACCAGAGAGAAATGGTAAACGTATTTTTCAAAGTCTCGGAAAATACGGTAATCCCCTCAGTAGAAGCCATATCATGCGAGAGACCGGCAATCAGATAAATAATCAGGGCGATTGCTACCGAAGGAATGGTTGTAATCATCATATAGCGGATATGCATAAATAAAGGAGTATCAGTAATAGCAGAAGCAAGAACAGTCGTATCCGACAACGGGGATATCTTATCACCGAAATAGGCTCCCGAAATAATAGCGCCTCCAATCCAGCCCGGCGAAAATCCCTGTGCCAAACCTATACCCGACAAAGCAATACCAATTGTCGCGACAGTAGTCCATGAACTACCGGTCATAACCGAAACGACGGCACATATAATGCATGTAGAAGCTAAATAAAAATCAGGACTGATAATCTTCATTCCATAATAGATAAGGGTTGGAATAATACCGCTGATCATCCATGTACCCGATAAAGCGCCTATCAGAAGGAGAATAAGCAAAGCCGGCGCTACACTTGTAATATTATTGATAATCGCGTGTTCAATCTCTTTCCATCGCATGCCGCAAAAAATCATGGAAACCAGTGCGCATACAGCGGTCGACATCAGCAATACGACCTGACTCGCTCCATTCAAAGTATCGCTGCCGAAGATTTTCACAACGATAAACAATAAGCCAACCAATACCAGAATAGGTACCAGTGAGAGTAAAGGTGAAGGTGTCTTTTTCAGAGAATCTCCCATATCAAATAGTATTATCAAATGCAAAAATAAAAAAATAAATAGTAACTTTGCCTTCTCTAATAATTTTGTATCTATGAAGCTCACGATATATAACACACTTACGCGAAAAAAGGAAGAGTTTAAGCCGTTACATGAACCGAATGTAGGAATGTATGTATGCGGACCGACGGTTTACGGTGATCCTCATCTGGGACACGCGCGGCCGGCAATTACTTTTGATATATTATTCCGCCTGTTGAAACACTCTGGTTACAAAGTGCGTTATGTACGCAACATCACTGATGTGGGGCATCTTGAACACGACGCAGACGAAGGAGAAGATAAAATAGCAAAAAAGGCACGGCTCGAACAAGTAGAACCGATGGAAATCGTGCAATATTACACCCTGCGTTATCACAAGGCGATGGACATGCTGAATGTGTTGCCGCCGAGTATTGAACCAAACGCGTCCGGACATATTATCGAACAAATCGCGTTAGTCAAAGAAATACTGAAAAACGGATATGCTTACGAAAGCAAAGGCTCCGTCTATTTCGATGTTGAAAAATACAATAAAGACCATCGGTACGGCGCCCTTTCAAACCGGAATATCGAAGACATGCTGAATACTACACGCGATCTGGACGGACAGGATGAAAAGCACAATCCGGTCGACTTCGCGCTCTGGAAAAAAGCGCAACCGGAACATATCATGCGCTGGCCATCACCCTGGAGCGATGGTTTTCCGGGATGGCACTGCGAATGTACGGCAATGGGCAAAAAATATCTTGGTGAACACTTTGATATACACGGAGGTGGAATGGACCTGATATTTCCGCATCACGAATGTGAAATAGCACAAGCTGTCGCTTCACAGGGAAGTGAGATGGTCCGTTACTGGATGCATAATAATATGATCACGGTCAACGGACAAAAAATGGGCAAATCGCTCGGTAATTTTATTACACTTGAAGAGTTTTTTACAGGAAGTAATAAAATCCTTACGCAAGCATATGCTCCGATGACAATACGCTTTTTTATTCTTCAGGCGCATTACCGCAGCACGGTAGACTTCAGCAACGAAGCTTTGCAAGCGGCAGAAAAAGGATTGGAACGATTGCTTGAGGCCTATTCGCATCTGAAGAAACTGACACCATCGGATTCGTCATCCGTTGATATAAAAGGGCTGCGTGAAAAATGTGAAGAGGCTATAGGCGACGACTTGAACACACCCATCGTAATATCTCTCCTGTTTGATGCAAGCAAAGCAATAAATACCGTCCATGACGGCAACGGAACAATTTCGACGGAAGATCTTGAAGAACTGAAAGATGTATTCAAGTTATTTATCGAAGATATCCTCGGATTACAGACAGGGGCAACAGGATCGAGCGGCAACGAAGAAGCGTACGGAAAAGCAGTGGACTTATTGCTTTCAATACGTCAGCAGGCAAAGGAAAACAAAGACTGGGCAACAAGCGATAAGATACGGAATGAAATGGCTGCCTTCGGTTTTAAAGTAAAAGACACCAAGGATGGTTTCGAATGGAGCATTTGAAGAAATTAGTTCCCAATTTATACAATGGATATAAACGAATTTTTCAAAAAAGATATTTTCGCGATGGAGGCCGGTGTGGAATTGCTTGAAGTTGGCAATGGTACCGCACAGGCGCGAATGAATATATTACCGAAACATCTGAACGGAGGCGGAGTTTGCCAAGGAGGAGCGATATTCACACTGGCGGATTTGGCATTCGCGGCAGCGACAAACAGTCATGCATGGCTTACATTTTCCATCCAGGCTAATATTCAGTTCTTTAAATCCGAAAGCCAGGGATATCTCTATGCCGATGCAAAAGAGATCTTCAACCATGGAAAACTCGCAAGCGCCGAAGTACGCGTCACAAACGAAACAGGAGAACTGATTGCAATGTTCAGCAGCATGGGCTACCATAAAAACACCCTCCTGCCTTTTGCTCCGATTAAAGGCAAAAATACTAATTTTTGACTTCAATCCGGCATTTCAACGGATGCGCCAGATTTGAAGACTTTTTATAATAGATCTCAGCATATCCGATTTTCAGTTTAGCACGTACCTTTACCGGTAAAAAATTATCATCATCACCGACCCAGACTTCGGCAGAAGTATTCGTGCTTTCAAACGCCTCATCAAAAATATCAATTTTAAAATAACGCGTATTGTATTTTATGTCTCCGCGATCTACAATCGACTGATTCTGATATATAAACTGCATCTTTACGAGATCACGCCCGATAGCCACAGTAAGAGGAAAAGTGTCTCCGCCCTGCAATTTATTTCGATTGATCCCACGCAAATGATAAACAGCTCCGAGAAGATCAGAAACATTACCGACTACCGTAAGCGTAGTATCTATTTTAACTTTTGACGGGGTATACCGCCGGGAATGAATTTTTGTATTTCCCTCTCCGTTTTTGAATTTCAGCTCATCAACTGAATAATAATTTCCTTCATCAGAATTTTTCACGCTATATACCAGCATATTACCGTTATCATAATACGTAGTCAGGGTATCACGCATTTTAAAAAAATTATCGAAGAATTTCGTTGTCTTGAAATGCAAACGGTAACGCGAAGACGCGCCGGATACCGCATTATCCCGGTTATAAGAAAAGGTAGCCTCACCAGCACGAGACATGATCAACCCCCATTTAAAATAGACCTCATATTCAATATTTTCACCATGGCTCATGGCAGAAGATTGTATACCGGTCTTTTGCGCCGTAACATGCAGACTGCACACAAACAGTAAAAATAAGCCAATCTTTCCGATTTTTCTCATAAACGTATAATTTTCCGTTTTGACTATACACAGATATAAAAGTTAAACGCTGCTATCATTAAAAAATTATAAATCGAACATATATTCTACAAACCCAAGCCTCTGATATTTGTACTTGTACTATTGCTTTTCCTTGGTTTGCTCTCATCCTTATAATTTCGGTTTTTCTTCGTTTCTTCTTTAGGTTTGTTCTTTATTAGTTCACTCGGCTTTTCTCCGGGCACAGATTTACCGATATTCCATGTTTCTTCAATCTTCCAGTTCTGACGTATTTCAAACTGTTGCATAAAATAGATAACCCGCTCCGGTTGACGCCTCTCTTCATAATTTCCCGCATCCCATTGCCCATTTCCATTGGCATCTAATGTGATCCTCGCATAATACTTTTCCGCGGGCATATCTATAAAATTCGCATAACTATTTTCTACAATAGTTTTCCGCACAGAATTTCCCCCGCTATTCAACAATTCCATAAATGCCGGCATCACCCGGCCACTATCTCCCATTAGCGGCAATCCTTGTATGGATACAACCAAATGTCCGTATTCCTTTTCTCCTTTCACAGTTACACTGACTGATAAAGAATCATTGCAATGACCGTAAACGCTGCAAAGCATTGCCGAATCAACGGTAAGGCGATAGTTTTCATTATATTTGTACAGACGCTTTATCAAATAAGTCATCGCACGGATCGAATCTTTTTCAAATTCAAAATCAACAGCTTCCCACAACGAATCCACTCCTATCTCCACGACAAAAAACTCTTTACGTACATCCATTACCGGCTCGTTAAACACAACCGTAATGATGTCATACGGATTCATAGATCCCGATGGAGAAACGGCCACCTGCAACGGTATAACCGGAGGTCGTTCCGGATCCGCCGGTATAGAATCGGATGTTTCGGTCCGCCTGACCCGAACCGGCCTTTTGGTCTCTTTTTTCTTCCGCGGCTCTTTATAAACCAAATCAAGCGTATCTGTCTGCAGTTCTATCAGATCCGGTACCGTATCATTATTTTTCCAATAAGTGACCCCTATCTGCAAGGTATCTACCTTATAGATCATTGAATCCAATATCCAGTAATTAATGGCAAAACTTTCCGGATCTTCTCCTTTCTGGGTCACATACCATATCGAATCCGCCGGCTCGAAATTAAGTGGAACAGGCTCTGGGAAAGTATCCAACGGAGCGTTAAATCTCAACGTAAAGATATGTTCCTTAAGGCGTTCAGGCTTGAACATCCGCTGCTTTGGGGTTATCGAATCTTTAAAATACCATAAAATCACATCATTCGGATAAAACAATGTTTTTTCTACCATCATAACTGTGTCTACCGTAACCGTATCCTTCCAGATCGTATCGGCAACCATTGCTCGTTCAAATGTCGGAACAATTATCGAATCAAAAAAGGCGAGCGATTCATCATTGTTTTTATCATAAGCGTAATTACGATTTTTATCTTCAAGGGCAAAAGCATGATATGATCCCGGAGAGACATTATGAATGATGAATCTTCCCCGCTCATCAGTTTTGGATGTACGCAAAAGGGCCGTTTTGGTAAAAGCCGTGTCCGACAAATCATTATGTATACCCACAAGAACTTTCTGTACAGGCTCAAGATCCTCTGCATTGATAAGTACACCGCTTATTCGCAATGTATCCAGCACGTCACCTGTAGAAAATGCGAAACTGAAATTCTCAAGCGCGTTTTTCTCATTATTATCGACAATGGAACTTGTAAAGTCAATCGTATAAGTCGTATTTTCTTTCAATGAATCCTTTAGCTCCACTGTGGCTTTCTTTCCCACAGCCTGAATAATAGGAGTTTGTATTTGCGGGGGAGTAATAATCACATTTTCACTTGGATTATCTATTGAAATAAATTCATCAAAAAATATTTCAATCTTTTTCTCTTTGAAATTCAGCTGATTAGCTCCGGGCTTACTACCTACGAATTTTGGAGGATTATCATCATAAGGGCCTCCGTTCGGATTACCGATATTGGCGCATGCATACAAAAGACATGCCAGTAAAAACACCGCAGGCAAACGTAAAATAATATATCGGAGAGTTTTTTTCATCCCTTATTTCTATACAATTAAGGGGCAAATGTAGTGCAAGTTGAGAGCAATACAAAATAATTTATTTATTTTTAATGGCTTCCGTTCCGAAAAGACGCGCACATTCAATTCTTTAATTAAAAATTAGAAATTCATTGACAATCACTCGGAAGCCTATTCTGCAATAAAGACATTTTTTCTTATCGCAATATTCGCGTTTCAATTGAATCAACGCTTGTGTGTCTCCCGCGTTTCTTACGGATATGCCTGCGTTACTGAAAACAGACACAACGCTGTTCCGTTCAGGTGATATTTCTTCTAAAAATCCCAATGCCCTCTCACAATATTCCGGAAGATTTTTATATTTCCCGTAGGCAAAAAGTACGGGTATGACCGTATTTATTAGAATAATATCCGAAGCATGTTCCCCTACGGACTTCCTTTTGGGTGCCGAGACAGAACGGAAATTATAGTGATTTGTCCAATAGGCAGAAGGCGTCACATTGAAAAGTTTCCTCAAGTCTTCGATACGATCCATTTCGAGTACTTTGGAAAATAACAGGTCATTCTCAATCCATATCGATGAAATCTGCGCGATCCGGACATGCGGAAAATTAACCGGACGCGTACGCAGGTTCTTAAACAAGAAACCTTCCACCGGCTGAAGTTGATATTTTTTCTGAAGAAAGTCATATTCACGCCGAAGGGTTTGCAGATAGTCATCTTCAGTTGTCAGCTCGCGCGAAGCGCATAGAAGTCCCGCCTGGCCAAAAAACAAGGCTTCCACCTGTAACGGATTATGCCGATGTTTGAGTATGTACTTATAGGGTAGGCTTCCGGCAAGTAACTCAAAAGCGTCGCTATTGGTGCCGAATCCGAAGTTACGCATCAATGTGATATAAAACATTTCGTTCCAGTCTGTTGAATTTTTCTTCAGGCGGATAAAAATATCATCCGTTTTACGCTCCAACCGTTCCGTAAGCAAAGCACCCATCCAGTCAGACAGATATAAAGACGGAACAGAGCTGATACGATCCGCGCACAACACAGGCGTATCACGTGAAAGCAACCATTCAATATTCTTTTCCACCTTTTCCGGAACAGACAAAACCGCCTGCGGAACAGACTCATTATTCGTACGATAAACAAGCGCGTCATCACGCTTTACGACATGAAGTATAACGGTATCATAAAGTTTATCTTTATGATGGCAATGGCGACGCCAATCCGAAGCGCGCTCGTGAATTTCCACATTGCCAACCCACACCGTATCGCCAATACGTATCTTCGCATTGAAAAAATCCGGCCCTGCGTCATTATTAGAGATTCCGGGGTCTATTACAAAAACGGGTACACCCTCCGTTGTTATAAAATCAGACTCCGCATACAGCCTGTGTTTCCAGATATACTGAAGCATCCGTTCCATCGAATTTCGGAATAAAGGTTATCAAAAGTACAAATATAACATAAGCCGGCAGAAATAGCAAAAATAAGCCTGCTTATTTTGTATTGCTCTCAACTTGCACTACATTTATCCGAAAAAGAAGATAGGCGGCACCTCAGCAACGTTCTTTATAAAATCGACAATGTGTCGCTTTCCATAGAGAAACAATGGGGAAAGAAAATTTATTTTCTCTTGCCATTGCATTCGATTTGCACTATCTTTGCCTGACAAAATAAAAACACTTATGAAAATAGCATTGATAGGTTATGGAAAGATGGGGCATATAATCGAACAGATCGCGATACAACGCGGACATACGATCGTAGCGACCATTGACATAAATAGTGCGGAAAACTTTGATTCCGCCGCTTTCCGTTCCGCGGATGTAGCAATCGAATTCACGACCCCGGCTACGGCATTTGATAATTATCAGAAATGTTTTGTTGCCGGCGTTCCGGTTGTATCGGGAACTACCGGGTGGACAGAACGGCTTGGGGAAATAAAAAAGCAATGTGAGAACGGAAAAAACACCTTTTTTTACGCATCCAATTTCAGCATAGGTGTAAACATTTTTTTCGCGGTAAATAAATACCTTGCGAAACTAATGAATCGTTTTTCCCAATACGATGTGAACATGACGGAAATCCATCACATACATAAATTAGACGCGCCAAGCGGTACCGGAATCACTCTTGCCGAAGGAATTCTGGAAGAAATTGAACATAAAAAACAATGGCGTTTAGCGAAAGAAGGAGAAAAACAGTTCGACACGGATAAACCGGAAGATCTTGTTATACATGCCCTGAGAGAAGGCGAAGTGCCTGGTATACACGAAGTACGATATGAATCGGATGTCGACAGCATCACAATCAAACACGATGCCAAAAGCCGCGCAGGATTCGCATTAGGAGCCGTTCTCGCTGCTGAATTCACTGCCGGCAAAAAAGGATTCCTCGGAATGAGCGACATGATTCCAATTCAGAATTGACAATTTTGAATCTCGAACCAAAAGTCACTTTACAAAGCAACTTTGAACTTTAAACTTTGAACTTTAAATATAATTATGGCTAAGAAAATAAGTAAACGTCAATGGATAAATTTCAGCATCTGGGCGGTGTTGTACATTCTTTTCACCGCGTGGATGGGTAACTGGTGGCTGCTTCTCGGCCTCTTTGTTCTTATTGATATCTACCTCACCAAATTCATACCTTGGGGCGCGTGGAAAAAATCCAAAAATCCAAAAGTACAAAATGCCCTAAACTGGATTGACGATATACTCTTTGCATTAATCGCCGTATATATCATTAATATTTTTGTCTTTCAGAATTACCAGATCCCATCGCCTTCACTTGAAAAAACATTACTTGTAGGCGATTACCTGTTTGTCAGTAAACTCAGTTACGGTCCGCGCGTACCCAACACTCCGCTATCATTTCCGCTTGTGCAGAATACATTGCCCATACTAAACTGCAAATCATATATTGAATGGCCTGAATGGGGATATAAACGTGTAAAAGGTTTGGGACAGGTCAAGCGTAATGATATTGTTGTTTTCAATTTCCCAGCGGGAGATACGGTTGCATTAAATAGAACTAATCCGGACTATTATCTACAGGTTAAATATGCCGGACGGGAAAGCATGCGCTTAAATAAAGCGACATACGGAGATATTATATACCGCCCGGTAGATAAGCGGGAAAACTATGTCAAACGATGCATCGGCATGCCTGGAGATTCGCTTCAGATTATTGATAATCAGGTCTATATTGACAGCAAAATTCTGAATAATAAAAAAAATATGCAATTTGTTTATTATGTGGAAACAGACGGCACGCGCATCACGGACGATATGTTCCGCAGACTACAGGTAAGCAAAGATGACCGCCAAGTTGTATCGATTGTTTCGGAACTCACAGAAACTACACAATACTACTACCCTGCGTTGCCGAGTATCGGATTTACCACTGACGCCGATGGCCGTTACAAGCCAATCTACCGCATGCCGCTTACGACTGAAGCCTATGAGATGATACAAAAAATTCCATTTGTACAAAAGGTCGTTATTGAACCGGACTTTATCGGAGGAGACGTTTATCCGATTGATTATGATCTCGGTTGGACCCGCGATAATTACGGCCCGATATGGATTCCTAAAAAAGGCGCTACCATCACATTAGATGAAAAAAACTTAGCCCTCTACAATCGTTGCATCCGCAATTACGAAAACAATACGCTCGAAATCGAGCCGAACGGTTCTGTCAAAATAAATGGCCAACCCGCGACAACATACACATTCAAATATGATTACTACTGGATGATGGGGGATAACCGTCATTGCAGCGCCGACAGCCGTTCGTGGGGATTCGTACCGGAAGACCACGTAATCGGAAAACCAATCCTTGTCTGGTTATCCTTAGACAAAGACCGGGGACTATTTAACGGTGGCATCCGTTGGAATCGCATGTTCCGTTTCGTCGATTCGTTCAATTGACAATTAATTTTCAATTTCCTATTGCAAAAATGAAACCGGCTATTAAATATACACTCATTGCAATAACAGTCGTCGCAGCAGTCATGCTGGTACGGCTGTTTCTCGTGGGATCATATCGTATAACGGGGACTAAGATGGGTGATACGCTTAAAGCCGGTGATTGTGTATTAGTAAATAAATTAAAAAATAAAAGCAATCCGGATCGCAATCGCTTAGTTCTATACAGAAGCCCGCTCCGGCGTGACGCATCAAAACCGCCTATTTTCGCAGGCCGGTGTATTGGCCTTCCGGGCGATGTTATCCAGATGGGAGCCGACGGATTCCGTGTCAACGGGCGTCTTCTGCCCAATGCTCCGATGATGCAACCTACATTTCGTATCAATAAAAATATAAAAGAACCTCTTTTAAATACAATGGACGCATTGCGAATTCCGTTACGCGATATCAAGGAGGATTCCGCCAGCATTATATTGCGAATGAGTTTGCGTGAAAAAGGGCTGTTGATCCGCAACCTGTCGAAAGTAGTACCCATCGAAATGATTGGAGAGCACTCCATGGGATATGAATTTATTATTCCACGCAAGGGAAGATCCATCGACGTCAATGAAATATCCCTGATGGCATGTAAAGAAGCGATTTTGGATGAAGCCGGCGATGCCGCTGTCATACGCGACGGAAAACTATATATCCATGGTGAAGAAAGATCTTCTTTTTCTTTCGGAAAAGATTATTTCTGGATACTTTCGGAAAATGAAGCAGAAGGGATAGACTCCCGACACTTGGGATTAATCCCTCAGGATCACATCATTGGAAACGTATGGTATTGCTGGTACAGCAAAAATTCCTCCAATCGTTTCAAAAAGATCAGATAAATGGCAGCTGTATACCTGTCAACAGCCTATTTAGCGCCGGTTCAATATTATTCAAAACTGAACACTTTCGACAACATCTATATTGAAACGGAAGAAAACTATCCCAAACAGACATACCGCAACCGCTGTCATATCGCTTCGGCCAATGGAGTTCAGGCACTAACCGTTCCTGTAGAGAAACCGGCGGCCTTAAAAGCTCCAACATGCGACATCCGTATCTCCGACCACGGCAACTGGCGTCATCTGCATTGGAATGCGCTCGTATCAGCCTACAATATGAGTCCGTTTTTTGAGTATTATGCTGACGATTTTCGCCCGTTTTATGAAAAAAGACACAACTACCTTATTGAATATAATGAAGCCTTACAAACAATGATATGCGGCCTGCTCGACATCTGTCCCGAAGTCGCGCATACCCGGATATACAAACCATTCGTCGAAAACGATTTCCGCAATGCGATCACCTCTCGCCATCCGCTACCCGATGAAACATTCACCCCCCACCCGTACTATCAGGTCTTCCGCGATAAACACGGATTTCTTCCCAATTTAAGCATTGTCGATCTGCTTTTTAATATGGGACCTGAAAGTATCCTATTTTTATAAAAAAATCCCGAGGCGCTATGAAACACCCCGGGATTTTCTCATTTGTTAATTGAATTGTTACTTGATTACAATCTTATGTACCGATCCGTCTTTCAGGGTCACGACATAAACGCCTCTTTCAAGTGTAAATTTCTGCAAACCTTCCGATATTTCAACCTTTTTGTAAAGAACTCCCGTCAGGTTATAGATACTTACGATATCTTCCCTGTCAGCATGGATGTACAATGTATTCTTATGTGTCCATACCTTCTGGTTAGCGATATTATCGTTGGAAACAGTTGATGCTTCCGGGCCGATGAATACAGTCCATGGCTGCACAACCTGATAGAGCGTATACTGATAGGTACCATCTGCCAAGATGACAGCAGTTTGATCAAGATCAACATAACCGCCATAAGCGCCAGTAGCTGTTACCTTCAACGGTGATCCGCTATATCTTGCCGTAAATGAGAAATTCTGATGACCCTGTACATAGTGAGTACCCACGCCCGGATTAGTAGTTACACCCGTTACAGCTGGAAGTTCAACATAACGCTGTACAATAGGCTGTTCAACACTCATTACGCAAAGGTACACTTTACCCGGAGTTGAGTAATCAAGACCGAAAAAGTAATCATTAAAACGAGTGCGTGCAAGTGTCAGGTTCTTAACATATTCCTTACTGCGACCAAGAGAGTCTCCATATTCAAGGAAGAGGTAGCATCCGTAGTCAAGATATTCTGTCTCAGGCATGATTTCCAATTTTACTTTATCTCTCATGTAAATCGTATCCTGAACGAGCAAGGTATCCGTCTGCGTGCAATTGAGGTTCCATTCTTTCGTTACGGGATCAAATTGGCAATTATCACCGCCAATTGAAATACGAAGAACGGCATCTTTCTCCATGTTAAGATCGTGTATTGTCAGCTTACCCTGCTTGTACGGAGTCTGGCAATCGCCTTCCATCAAAGATGAATATCCCGGCGCAATAATACCATTAGCCTTCACAAATACATTTTCATGCAGATTTCCATATCCTCCCACTGTCGTAGTGGCAATCATAACTAATGAATCTTCTCCCGGAATGCTCAATTCGCTACCCGGCTCAAGATGCAGGTGATGAGGGAAAATACCGGCTTCTTTCGCAGAAGGCATCTGATCATTGGATGTCATCTTAAGAGTTCCGCGACGATCCATCGAATTCAAAGGATCTGTATAGAATTCCACTTTATTACGTATACGGAGCAGGTCCGTACGAACACATGCGTCAATGAATTCACCACCTTTCATTTTATCAATAGAATCGGTGATGAAAGAAATACGGGCATGATTCGCTACCACAGAGTTAAGAATAGGCAGGGAGAAATCATATTTAAAGGTAACGATGATATCACCACCTACTCTCGGAGTACTCTCGAAACCGGCTTTTGAACGCTGGTTCGGAGTTTCGTGCGGAAGATTCCGATCCGGCTCATTGCAACGCTGGTAACCAAATTCTATGACAGGTGTATTTCTGTCAGGCATTGCAATCGCAACACCATACTCTCTATAATATTTTGAAGACTCGCCTCTGTCATTGATTACACCATAGCGCATATCATTCTGACGACGGTCGTCCGTAGTAAATGGTAATAGCTGAAGTCCCGCGCCTTCGAATATCGCGCTGTCGTGGAAAATCAAGCTGTCGCCCTTAAGCATCAGATCCGTTTTTGTTCCTCTTTCGTGGTAAGCGTCTAATTCCGCATGACCGAAGAATTCAATGACCGGCGCTTCAAGCAAACTCTTCTGATTATTTGTATGGATGCGTGCGTCATCGTGGAATCCGATATATGTCCATTCGTATGTATTCAAACCTGAATTTACTTTTCCTCCTATCGGATAACTGCTGAACTCGCTGCAACCTTCGCATGTAGCACGACGTTTTTCCACCTGCTGTCCGGTGAACTGTGATTTCATATACAAGCCGTAGCCGGAGACCGATTCTCCGTGAAGTGTTGACATACCCGGAACAGTCGACATACCCTTATGATCACCTCCAAAATAGGTAAACTTGGTGAACATGTCAATATAGTTCGTAGCAACGATACCCAAACCACCCGATTGGATCGGTTGGTTATTCGCATCGTAAGCAAAGTTGAACATCAACGGACGCGCAAAGTTGTCTATTGTCTCACATTGTCCTGCAAAACCCGAGCAACGAGTAGGCCTGCCAGATTCATCTTTACAACCTCTGTACATCTTATGGTATGTACGCGGCCATTTAGTAACGTTGCGATACCACATATAACCATCCTCGTTTACATTATAAATCGCGCGGCAAAGTTCAAAACCATTCGACGGATTCATGTATGTTGTCCAGTAATAAGGATTAGATTGCTCTGCCAACGCGGTGAAATTTCCTAATTTCATTCCAACCGGATACTGTCCCACGCCTCCGTAAATATAACCATCAGCTGTTCTCGCATCATTGCTATAACCGTAGTTCATCATGATATTATCATCAGCGCCGAAGAATATGCTACCACTCTTTTCTATCGGAGTGTAAAAGAAATCACGTTCACTCACATCGCCCCATTGGTTGGTCTTTTCCGTAGCGTTATTCGACGTTCCCGCGTATTTCAACAAGTCTCCACTCATACTGTCAACAGTAAACGCATCATAAGTATCAATAAACCCTTCACGTGTGCGGAATACAGCATTACCCGTTCCCGCGTTACCCGGATTCGTCACATCATGGAAGTTCAGCGAACCACCCTTCATCATGATGTTACCCGTACGCCATTCGCCCGGCACATCACAAGTATAAGGCACCTGCGTATTTAGCGTCTTTTCAGAACCAGCCCCAAGATCATTCTTAAATTGGCTCCAACGCGAAGCGCGAAGCGTATCATCAAGTGAACCAAGGCCTGCATCCACCAAAAGATGTCCGTTTATACCATGATATTGTATTGAATCCTTACCCCAGATATTTCCGTTTGGAGTGCTTATTTCGGTATAACCACCGGCAGTAGCATTACCTTTCGCCATATTGATCTTCATGAAATCGAAAGTAATATTACCACCATACGCTTTATCCTTATCTTCCGGACGATTATTGAATAGTTTACTACTATTGCCTTTACCTGTAACAGTATTCTTCGTAAACCCGAGATATCCAGCTTTGATAAACAGATTAGCGCCTACCGTATTATTATTAAGGGCAGTACTGTTAAAGTCAAAGATAATGCTATCATTATAGTTTACATCCGTACAATCCGCCCCGTATCCAAGTACAATATGTCCCTGATGTATACCAGGCCCGCCCGCAGCTGTATAATACTGGCCACAATCAGCATTCGGACTTACATTTTTGTACTTATCCGTTGTGATGAATACACTACCTGAATCCAAGTGATTACGATATTCGATATTACGTGTCAGGATCGAGTCGTACGCAGCCATATAAAACCGTCCGTTAGAATCATTTGCATGCTGGATCGCATAATATGCAAGCTTGTCATGCAATTTGATATCAATCGCTTCAAGGCGTGTAACGCCCGCACCGCCATGATTGAAAGTTAACTGTGCATCGTGCACATTATTTTGTCCGTCATAACCGACAGTACCTTTTGTGGATCTGTGAAGATAAGGATCACTCTCAATATTTCCATTCAGAGCAGTCATGAGTATTCCTCCCTTTCCGTTATAATTAAATACAACAGAGTCAAACATAAGGATACTACCCTGGCCGGCGCCGCCTTTAGCAAATTCGTTATCAAGAGTCAGAGCCGGAGATGTTGTTGTTGAAGGATTTGAAGGATCATAAGGATCAGTATTAGCGCCTCCCTGCACATCTTGAGTAAGCGATGTTCCAAGTTCAATTGTTTTACACAAATTATCAGCGCAACCTGCATAAGGGCCACCCAAACGGCCGGCCTGCATGATGATCTGATCTTGATTAGGCTTTCCTGCACTTTGATTAGGATAATTGAATGTAACGACATTATGGGTCTCCACGTGGCGTCCTGCTGTCATTACAAAAGAATCCGTAATATTTGTGTGATTATACGTAAACACAAAAGGAGCATTTAATTGATTTTCTATATCACGCGAAGCGGACAGGATCGTATATCCAAGGCCTTCGTGATTAACCGTAAGCGGTTTATTAAACAGGATATTTCCTTCAAATTCTTTTCCAGGAGCTGCCCATGCCAATCCTGAACAATTCACGTTTGGCATACATTCGCCGCCACGGTTCCGGTTTGAACCATTTGGCTGATTTCCGGCCTGTAAGCGTAACTCTTCATTATTATCCGGGTTGGTAATATCAAAGAGAACCTTTGTACCTGCCACAGAACCTATTGGAGAAGCAGGTGCATTCACCGAACCCTCAATTGCTTCAAGATTTCCCGTATGAGCAAACAAGAAGACATCCCCTCCTTCTTCTGTTGCCTGGTTGTATGTATAATTCTGATCAATGAACAACGACTTCCAGGCGCGCATGGTTGTCTTAATCGTGTTACCGGTTGCATTTGCTCCGGATAAGTCGACTAAGACATCTCCTTCAAACCAGATATCACCACCTACGCCGGATTGACAAGCATAGCGATGTTGATAATTATTAGGTGTACATGCAAGAGATGTTTCACTCCAAAGGCTACCCTTTTGTTTAGGATCAATTCCGTCATTTCTGACATCTGCCGTATCAACAAACCCCATATACCCTGCACTCATTGTGACATCGCCTTTTTGCGCGTCTGTGCGATTGAAAATAAGATCCTGCACAATATGGATGGTTTTCTTTGCCTGCATCATGATACCTTGTTCACCTGGTTGTGTAAACAGGATAGAAGTAGCATGTGCATTTGTAGATTCAGGCGTATCTTTAGCATCAGAAATACCATAGATATCCTGGCCTGATTGCATCAGGAACAATCCGTTCTCAACTCCATTCTGGCTGGTATAAGATAAGTTTTGGTCAATCTTAACATCATCAAAATAAGAACGGATCCAAGTCTTACCACGTCCTTCGGTTAAGTTTGTATAATTGATTGTCACATCATCATTGTAATGAACAAATCCGGCACGTGTAACGTCATCACATGTATGGGTACTGTCCACGCATGAACGCAGACCTATATTTGTTCCATTACCATTCGCCCATGTAATAAGATCGCCATCCGTACCATCAAATTTGAAAGTACTCTGAACATCTACCCAACCTTTATTAGAAAAGATATCCACATGACCGATTGTTCCTTTCCCACTTGTTTTACCCATATCTATCACAACGGGAGCCAGGAATTCCACACGATGGCTACCATCAATATCTAAAGCGCTTTTTCTGTCACCACCTGTTGCAGTAGCGCTTTTTGCCGTATAATTAAAGTTACTCCAGAAATCAACAAACCCATTATCCGAAAGATAATGTGTTGTACCCTGATTACTAATAGGATCATAATCAGTCTGATTGATCGTCGTAACACCAATCGTACGAACTCCTTTATCCCCATCAACAAGCAGATTGCTACCTAATTTATCATCAAAATTAACTGTCTGATCAAACTGGACAATATCTTCAGCCGAATGTATGGTCACATTTCCTTCCGGAGTAGCAGTCGCTGTCACATCAATATCAACTGCTCCCTGTATCCACACATAACCGCCGCCATTATATCCGGCAGGACGGCCCGTATATGCCATATTCGGGCTTGTTCTTAAAGAATGACCGGGGAATAAATAACCTTCTTCTCTCTTGGGCTGTGCGCTACCAAATACATTAACGCCCGCACCCATAATATCAGAACATGTCGTACTACAGTCCCCTAAAGCTTCTACCAACATATTGCCATTATGTCCTTTATGGGTATAAGTATCATCCATACGTACAAAATGACCATTCGAACGTACAGTTACGGTCCCCTCATTATTAGCCGGAACAACACCTGCAACATTCGCGTTCATCAATACGGGAGACTCCATCCAAACATAACCTCCGTAAGAACCACAAATAGGAGTACAACCATATCCGTTCTGACTGGCCTCAACCAACAAACCACCCTGAACAGCTTTATCCAGGTTGTAAGTAAAGTCTTCTCCCACATGTACCTGACCCGCAGGCGAAATAATCCGGTCCCATATAGCAGGAGTAGTAGTAGTTTGTGTAGTCTTACGATTGATTGTAACAACATCTCCTGTCAGTTCAACGCCACTATATCCGTTGGTTGT
Organism: Tannerella sp.; assembly: GCA_031551825.1. Classification (GTDB taxonomy): domain Bacteria; phylum Bacteroidota; class Bacteroidia; order Bacteroidales; family Tannerellaceae; genus Tannerella. Next base: position 64,388 of record JAVBNB010000048.1, read on the forward strand.
CATATTTCCGTTTACCCCGGTATGGGTAAATCCATCGAACATAGACACGGAATCATTAGTAGATGTTAATGTTGTTGTACCTGTCAACACATTAGTCGTAGTAACCGCTCCGTTAAACAGTACAAAACCACCTGTAAATCCGCAAGCATTAGCAGAACAAGGCATTCCACTTGCTGTAATAACCAGGTCACTGACAAGAGGAGTAGCGCCACCAGCCGAGGTATAGGTAAAAGGAGTTGCCGTACTTGAACCAAAGCGGATCCAACTTTCACTGGAATTAAATGTTATATCATCCCGGTTAGCTGTTAACAAAGTAGTACCATCCACATAGATATAATTATCAACATCAGTAGTATAAACAAGATCTGCACCGGTTGATCCTGTATGTGTTAAATTACGCCCAATTTCTACATGACCTTTTGCATTAGGAGTATCATCTGTAATTGATATTTTACCCCCTGTTGCAGCAGAAATATTCGTCGTAAAATCATTTGAAACGTTAAAGAAGCCGCAATCATCGCAAATTGGATTTTGTGGATTTTTTATTATAATATCCAAATCGCCAGCAGAACGTGTGGATGTATAGAGAAAATCGCCCGTAGTCGTGATTTTATTTGAAAAAATATTAATATTTCCGGTTTGCGCTGTAGTAAAGGTTGCACCTTGCTTAAAATTAGTCACATTCGGATCAATTAATAAGACACCATTTCCACTAAAAGTCGGATTAAAGAAAGAACAAAAATCAACCTGATTACAACCACCGTTCGTATTTGTAATATTCAACATATTCCCCGCAACTGTAGGCTGACTACCACCTACCGGATTATACGTCACAACCGTAGGCATAGTAATACATCCTGCCGGAGCGCCATTCGTATTATAAGCATCTATAGTCACAAGTGAAGATGATGTAACGCTAAAGTTCTGATCAGGACAAGAAGCGTCCTCTCCTAACAGCAATTTACCATTATTTACTATTATATTACTTCCTTCATATCCATGCCAGAACCCTAAAGTCTGTCCACCCTGAACACCTTGACTAACAGGATTCCAACCAGTTATAGCAACATTATTATAAGCACCGTCCCATAACTGATCAAACCAGATTTTATTTGGCAAAGATAAAGTTGCACTGGTCAAAGTACTACCAGATGGCTTTTCTATTTGATTTTTGCTTCCTGTAAAACGTATCTCTGATCCGTTAGAATTCATGACTCCATTAGGTAGGTTACCACTAGTGCTTGAAGGATATGTCACAGATACAACTGGATTATTAGAACCATCCCATGATAAAGCATATTGTACAAAATCATGTCTCCATGATGGAGATAAGAAATCTACCGAATTAATAACAGATGGTAGATTCACTGTTATTGTATGATAATTTGTCGCATTTGTATGACCATGAGGCCCATGCCCATCAGACCAAACAGTACCACTATAGCCCACCTCAACCCATGAAGTTGATGTTGTATGAGGAGTACCTGTAAGCGATACGGAAGAAGAAGAACCCCATGCTCCACAACTCCATCCACTAAGAGATCCTCCAGACCCTCCAGACCCTCCAGTGCACGTACGCGTGCATGATCTAGTCTCAGTAGTCCAATTGCCAGAAGCATCCCAAACTAATCTTTTATCTGTTTTTGTAAGAGAGGAACCACAATTATTACTCGTACTACCCGTATCCCAAGAATGTATAGCAGCCAATGGGTCACTTGCCCATCGATAATAGGTCATAGTTGCTAAACCACCAATCTGAACAATACTACAAGAAGGAGCATAGTAGTCCATAAGATGACAAACCTGACCATTCCAATAAGTAACTGTACCCTGCCCCCAGGCAGTTCCGCTGCCAAGCAGGAGAAGGGCGAAGCAGCAGCTAATCAAATGTGTAAATTTCTTTTTCATAAGCGTTATAATTTTTGCAATTTATATATTCAATTTATTTATTCTTTTGTCACCTCATCTACTGCTTATCATCCATATAGACCCCCACAAACATACAATGTACTAAATAACAAGTGGTATGAAAGCTCCTTATTTTTAAATTTATGTATTTATACTGTATATCATTTAAGTAAGCAAAGGAAAATATATTTTCAATAATTACAAAAAATTTTACTAATTAAGTTTTTGTCTTTAAGATTCATTAAGTATTAAACACAAAAAGGCCTGGACTGCAGAGATCCAGGCTTTTTGCGTTAATGTTTTTTAAATATTATTACTATTTATTACTTAATGACAATCTTGTGTACCGAGCCGTCACTCAAAGTCACCACATAAATACCACGCTCAAGTGTTATCTTTTCCTGACCTTCCGGTATCTCAACTTTCTGTTGAAGAACACCTGTCATGGAATAGATGCTTGCGATCTCTTTCTTATCCGTCTTAATATATAAGGTATTACCATACGCCCAGACAGAAGCTTTTCCAAAAATGTCGTTATCAACAAAGTTCGTAGCATAATCAGGTCCTATCGCAAGTGTCCATGGCTCAACAACATATCGAATTTCATATTTGTAAGAACCGTCAGACTGTTTTTCGCCAAGCAATTCAACCTTCTGTTTACTATATGCGTTTGTTGCTATCACTTTGTAAGGAGCGCCTGTATAAGTCGCAAAAAGAGTAAAGGTTTGCTGACCATCTACATAATGTGTACCTGCATTAGGAACTGTCGTTACGCCGGTAACTGCCGGAACTTCAATATAGCGTTTCACTACAGGATCCGGAGACGTTGACACGCAAAGTCTCACTTCTCCCGGTGAATGAAGAAGGCTGAAATACCGGTCTCCATATCGATCGATTTCCAGGACAAGATTCTTCGCACGTTCCATACTTACTCCCTCCGTATCATCATATTTCAGGAACAAATAACAACCCGGATCGATAGATGCATCCTCAGTCAATACATACAATGGAATCTTTCCGACGAAGAAGATGGAATCCTGCACATATAATGTATCTGTCTGCGTACGGTTCAGGTCATAATTACCTGTCAATGGATTATACTGTCCATTATTGCCACTTATAGAGATACGCATCTGCGCGTCTTTTTCCATAGATAAATTGTGAATTGTCATTTTACCCTGATAGCAACCGCTTGTACAATCGCATTCCATCATAGAAGCATATCCCGGAGCAATGACTCCATTTGCCTTCACCATGATGTTTTCATGAATTTCGCCATAACCACCCACAACAGTCGTTGAAATTACGGTCAATGAATCTTCGCCCGGTATGCTGAGTTCACTACCCGGTTCCATGTGAATACGTCTCGGATAAATACCGGCATCTCTCTGCGTAGGCATCTGGTCGTCACTGGTCATCTTTAACACTCCTCTACGATCATCCGGTTGTGAAGGATCTGTGTAGAACTCCACTTTATTACGGATACGCAACAAATCCGTACGAACATTAGCATCTCTGTAGACATTGCCGTAACCATCGATCATATCATCAATAAACGAAATACGGGCATGGTTGGCAACTACCGTATTGAAGATCGGCATATCGAATCCGTTCTTAACGGCAACGATCACATCACCGCCAACACGGGCAATATCTTTTCGATTAGCGACTGAATTCGGAGTATAGTTCGGTTCGTTGCAACGCTGATAACCAAGTTCCAAAACCGGCACCTGGCGATCATGCATGCTGATCGCCTGTCCGTAAGCTTCCTTATACATGTTGTAATTAACATCGTTAACAACGCCATGGCGCATTCCGCGATCGCTTGTTGTAAACGGAAGCAATTCCACAGAGCTACCGTCAAATACAGCGCTGTCATGGAAAATAAGGCTATCCGCTTTAACAGTCAATTTAGATTTGCTTCTTGTGTTTGAATACGCATCCAATTCGGCATGACCGAAAAATTCAATGACCGGACCTTCCAATACACTGATCTGTCCTTCCGTATGAATACGGGCATCATCATGGAATGTCACAGAAGGCCATTCGTCATCTGTACAATTGTAACATGTCACTCTACGTGCCTCCGGCTGAACACCTTCATGACGCGATTTCAGCAACAGGCCATAACCGGTAACCGACTCATTGATGATCGTTCCAACTGTCGGAGTTACCATACC
>JAVBNB010000021.1:0-115558 GCA_031551825.1 Tannerella sp.
AGGATCTACCGTATGGCTGAATTCGAATACGACATTAAAATATCCCGGTCTTTTTAATGATGAACGAATTGTGGAATTAGATGGGGAAGGTTTTTTTGAAATAGCAAAAGATACCGGAAAGCCTTTTATTATACATACTGATAAATATAGTTTAGAAGTACTGGGGACGAGTTTTAATTTGGAATCATATAATGGTGGCTCCCATTTTGAGACTGCATTATTTACCGGAAAGGTAAAACTATTTAAGAATCACGAAAATAGCGATACTGTTTTTTTGAGTGCAGGAGAGACGGCTACATTGATGGGAAATGAACTTGTTATTTCTCCGACAAACTATAATCTGTACAGGTGGAAGGATGGTATTATTGTTATTGAAAACGAATCCTTTGAAGATATCATGGCTTTGTTTGAAAAGTATTTCGATTTGAAAATAATTGTGCAGGCGGATAATGTGAAAGAACTGGGTTACTGGGGAAAATTCCGAATGGCGGATGGGATCGACCATGCCTTGAGAGTTTTGCAGAAGGATTTTCGTTTTACATACAAGCGGGAAGAAGATTCGAATATCATTTATATTTATTGAAAACGTTAACTTTGTTCTTAGGAATGAGTGATTTACGGAAAAGTTGAACCTTTATATAAAACTATTATTAACTGAAAAAACAGAATGCCTATGAGGAAAAACAGTCAAAAAAAATGAATCGGTAAATGGTGGAACACTTACCGATTCCGAACAAGTACATGTGAAAATATACTTATTACTTACAAATCAAATACAAAGATATGAAAAAAATCTTTTTATCAGGGGTTATATTGTCCAAAAATAATCAATCTGAACAAATATTTAGAGTCATGAAGTTAACATTATTTCTATTACTTATATTTACCTGTTTTGCCTTTGCAAATGATGCAAATTCGCAAAATGCCAGGGTAAATTTGAATAAACAAAGCGCCATACTTAAAGATGTGCTGGAAGAGATTGAAAGCCAGACGGACTACCTTTTTGTTTCGAACCGGGATATTAACCTGGCTCAGAAAGTATCCGTGCGTGCAAAAAATAAATCCGTACGGGAAGTTTTAGACCATATTCTAGGAAATACGGATTTATCTTATACGATGGAGGGAATCAATATTATTCTTTCCAAAAAAGCTTCGCACGGGAGTGAATCTGTCGCCCAACAAAAGCGGACTATTACCGGAACGATTACGGATGATAGCGGAGAACCTATTATCGGAGCCAATGTAAGTGAAAAAGGCACTACAAACGGAATCATAACGGATGTCGACGGTAATTTTTCTCTTACGGTTGGCGATCATGCTGTCCTGAAAATATCGTATATCGGTTATATAACTCAGGAAGTAGCTGTCGGAAGTCAGAAGAGTCTGAGAATCACTTTGCACGATGATACGCAGGCATTGGAAGAAGTGGTAGTTGTGGGGTACGGAACGCAAAAGAAAGTGAATCTTACCGGTTCTATCGCTGCTGTCAAAACTGCGGAACTGGAAAATATTCCGGTAGCCAATCTCTCCAACACATTGGCCGGACGAGCATCAGGAGTGACTGTTGTTAATAACTCCGGGTTTGCCGGTGCATCTTCTTCTATTCGTATCCGGGGTAGTTTTGGTGAACCGTTGTATGTGATTAATAACGTTATTCGCGATAAAACAGCTTTTGACGCGTTAAACCCGAATGAAGTAGAATCCATTAATATATTGAAAGATGCGGCCAGCGCATCTATTTACGGCTCGAAAGCCGGTAATGGCGTTGTATTGGTTACTACTAAAAAAGGCTCAATACAAAAGCCTATGTTTCAATATAAAGGATCCTATACTGCGGCCCAGCCTACACGTCCGATACAGAATTTTTCAGCTACTGATGAACTGATCTTTAAAAATCGGTTGGCTGAATATCAGAATAGCCTGCTGGAAACTCCGGATCCGAATTTTCAGGTGCCATACGGGCAAGAATATTTTGACTATTTTAAAGATAAAAATTACAATCTGAATGATCTGATCTGGAGAAATCCCAGCAATCAGGATCATAATATCAGTGTAAACGGTGGTAATGATAAAATTACCTATTATATGATGGCCGGTTATTACGGAGAGGATGGTTCTTATCAGAATGTGAATTACAACCGGTTTAACCTGAGATCAGATATTACGGCAAAGATAACGGAAGCCTTTAATGTGAACCTGAATATCAGTGGAAACCAGCGTGACTATAAACGTTTTTACTGGCCTTATGACTGGAATTCGGAAAGTATGACGCTTTCTGATTTCTATCGTACGACATTTAATCAATCCCGTCTTCGTCCCTGGTATGTAGACGAACAGGGCAATCCTTCGAATAAACGAACCCCTTATCCGGTTGCAACAGGAGGTTCTCATTTTGGTGAATTGGTACTTGGAGATAATTATGAAAAGACCAAAGCCAGAGATGTGGAAGCGATCTTAACATTTAACCTTAGTCTGGATCAATATATCAAAGGATTAAGTACATCGGTTGTTGCTCAATATAATTTTACGGATAAAAACAGAAAACGTTTTGCTATGCATAATAAAAGTTATGTATTTCAGAGTGGTTCCGTCAGTAATATATTTGTACCCGGTCCTGTCGATCCGAGCCAGATGAATCTACATAATTTGAGTCACACTTATGAGAATATTCAGGAAAATGTATGGCTGAATAATTCGTATCAGTTTAACTGGCTGATCAATTATAACCGCTCCTTTGGCCGGCATCATGTTAATGCGATGGGTGCATACGAAGTATCGGAGTCAAAGGAAAAATATTTGACCGGCACTGCGGAAAATTTGTTGACGTCATCTATTGATCAGATTTTTGTGGCATCGAACGATGCTTTACGCCGGTATTTTAATGGAAATGAGTCAGAGAATGCCCGGTTATCCTGGATCGGCCGTTTTAACTACAATTATGATGACCGGTATATCGCTGAATTTTCTTTCCGCGAAGATGGGAATGCGAAATTCGGACCGGGAAAACGGTGGGGATTCTTTCCTTCGGCATCATTAGCCTGGAGATTATCAAATGAAAACTTCTTCAATGTAGACTGGATCAGTAATCTGAAAATCAGAGGATCGTATGGTACAACAGGGGACGATACGGATGCAACTGCAGGTGAAACGATAGCTGCTTTTGGCTGGAGAAATAAGTATCAGACAGGTAGTGGATATATGTATGGAGATACTTATTATCAGGGTATCCAAATAGGGGCGAGCGCTAATCCTTTCTTAACCTGGGCTACGCTTAAAGTATATGACGCGGGCATTGATTATGGTTTTTTTAATAATCAATTGGTAGGAGAGTTTGACTTTTTCCATAAACGGAAAACAGATATTTTACAGCAAAGAGTATCTTCAGTTCCGGATACGTATGGTCGTGCAAAAGCAGCTGAAAATTATGCAGAACAATCATGGACGGGATTCGAATTCTCTGTTCGCTATAGCGGAAAAGTAGACGAAGTGAATTACTCTGTTTTTGGTAATCTCGGATATGCCAAAGATAAATGGGAAAAATATGATGAAGCTATCAATCTTCCGGGATGGAAAAGCCGGATCGGTCATCCGAATGGTTATATAAAAGGGTATATCTCAGAAGGCATTATCCGTACGCAGGAACAATTGGATGCTTTGCCGGAAGGTTTTACGCAATTCGGCAGAAAGCCGCGTTTAGGACAAATTTTATTTAAAGATATTCGTGGCGCCAATGAGTCTGAAGGAGCTGATGGTAAGATTGATTCCAATGACTCGGATTATTTATCCCGGAAAGCGGATCCTCGTATCAACTATGGTTTTGGTTTTAATGTTGAATGGAAAGGAATCGTATTGGAAACATTATTTCAGGGAGTGGGAGGATATGACCGGATGATTAAAACAACCAATAGTGATGGCGTTTTTCAACAGGACAGGCCTTATTTCGAATTGTGGGCCGGAGATGTATGGACACCGGAGAATATAAACGCGAAATATCCGGCAATAAGTGGTGAGTGGATGTATCCTGAGTATGGAGGCGCCGGTTCCAGTTTCTGGGTGAGGAATGGCGCTTATCTCCGTTTGAAGAATATAAACTTATCTTATGCGTTGCCACAGAAATGGTATTCGTCCTTAGGTGTGAATAAAGTGCAGGTCTTTGCCAACGGAACTAATTTGTTCTGTATTTCGGGTATGGACGAGCACGATCCGGAGCAGGATAAACTGGATTCATATCCTATTATGCGTACGTTTACATTCGGATTAAATATTAATTTTTAAATCAGACAGTAATGAAAACTATATTTTATCAGATAATATTTATATTGGTATTTGCAGGATTGTCTTCCTGTAATGATGTGCTTGATATTAAAGATTTAGGAAGTTATAGCCCGGATAATGTGTGGAACGATGAAAAACTTTCGACCGCATACTTGTCTAATTTATATGGAATTACATTTGGAGGCTGGCCGGTTAATAGTGGAGAAAATGCGGATGAAACCAGTAGAATTATAGGAAATGAACATGTTCAGCCTAATAATGGTAACTTCAAGTACTGGCCATATGATAAAATTTATAAAATCAATTTGATGATAGAGGGTATAGAAAGCGGAACGTTGAATGACGGACTGAAAACAAGACTTAAAGCGGAGGCCGTATTTCTTCGGGCTTACCATTATTTCAAGGCGCTTGTATATCATGGAGGTATACCTTATATAACATATGTACAAACACAAGGAGTGGATGACCTGAATGTAAAACGGAATTCTTCGGCCGAGTGTTTTGATCTTATTCTGAAAGATCTTGATTATGCGATTTCGAATCTGCCGGAAATTAACAGGAATGCTACTTACGGAAGAATAGATGCTTCGGCGGCATTGGCTTTTAAAGCCAAAGTTTTGTTGTATAAAGCAAGCCCTCAGTTTAATCCGGCTAATCCGTATAGTAATAAATATGTGGATGAAGCATACAATGCGAATAAACAGGCTTATGAAACATTGGCAGGCAGAGGTTATACGTTATTGAATGACTATACGAATGTTTTTGAGACAAAAGGACACATGGAAGCTGTGATTGCTGTGATATATAATAATCCGAATAAACTGGATGGAAGAAACGAGCTAACCTGTCGTCCGTTATCCGAATCAAAAGATGATACGGGGGGAGATCAGGCCATCTGGTCGCTGATCGAAGCTTATCCGATGAAAGACGGCAAGAAAATCGGCGAATCAACTAAATATCCTTATGATTTGCAAACATACTGGAAAGATCGTGATCCTCGTTTTGAAGCATCTCAGGTGTGGAATGGAAGTCTTTTTGAATTGAGTGGAAAAGCCGGAAGAAGACAATATACCGTGTTCCAGGTTGCTTCCATTGATGATGCTTTCTGTATGGAAACGGCCGGTTATAATCGTACAGGTTTTTATCCCCGGAAAGGAATTATGGAAAGTAATCCGCAGGCGGAAGTGAGGAATAATGATTATGACTGGTTAGAGATGCGGTTTGCCGAGGTGATGTTCAATTATGCAGAGATCGCTTGCGCTAAAAACATCACCGATATAGGATATGATGTATTGAAACAAATCCGTAAACGAGCCGGTATTGAACCGGGCGAAGACAATATGTATGGTCTTAAGAGCAATATGAGTTCAACAGAAATGAGAAATGCCCTTTTGGATGAAAAGAGAATCGAGTTTGCTTTTGAAGGACAACGATTCTGGGATTTACGGAGAAACCGTATGTTTAATGTGATTAATGGCATCCGGAAATATGGCCTGGAAGGCACTTATAAAGGCACGATAACACAGGAAGTGCAGCAAAAAGCAAACCGTTATGAATTGATGCCGGAAGATTTCACTTATCATGTACAGGAAACATATTCCGGAGGAGAAAAAGTAATGTCGATGCCCGAGACCTATTATTTCTTCCCGATAAAACAATCATCCATCGAACAAAATGGCAATCTTGAGCAAAATAAAGATTGGGGAGGAACCTTTAATCCCACGTTGGAATAAATCGTAAGAAATCAAGCCTATTTATTTAGAGACTGTTTAAATCTAAACAGTCTCTAAATATCTTTAATGTTTAAAAAATAATTTTTATACAGATGAAAAAAAACAACCTTAAACCGCGTTTCTTTTTCTATATTATTCTCCTGTTCTTTTTTGTTCAGGGGACAAAGGCTCAAGTAGCATCGACAGACTGGATGTTGAGCAGAGGTAAATATAAAGCTATCATTGAGAAAAAAGACAATGATATTATTCTTACCAATGGGTTAGTAAACCGGATTTTTCGTGATGGCGTAACTGTTGGTTTGAATAATCTTACTTCCGGAGAAGGTTTACTTCGCTCTATACGGCCGGAAGCAGAAATAATGCTTAATAATATGCTGATTCCCGTAGGAGGATTGAAAGGCCAGCCCATACAGAATTATTTTTTACCGGAATGGCTGGAGCAGATGAACCCGGAAGAGCTTGCTTTTCATTATACAGGTTATGAAGAATCTGTTATTCAAAAAAGGTTTGACTGGAAGCCTCGTGAGGAATGGATTTCAGCCGATCCCGTATGGCCGCCTAAAGGAAAGATGCTGACATTGAAATATCAGGCAGATGAACAGTTACTGGCAGCGCTTGCTAATCGTTATGCGTATGGAAATACGAGAGAACTACTCATAGATGAATCATTTGACCGTTTATCAGATCCTTGGAAAGTACAGGTCTCTGCTTCCAACAAACTAAATTCGTTTACGAATGAGGGTAAAACAGGAGAAATTCTTGTATATGCCAATACCGCTTCATTTGCCGAAAGTCTGCTCTCGCCCGAAGCTGAGGTATTGGTTACCCGTATAAATCCGGGTACGGATAAGTCGGCGGGTTGGGGACCCGGTATTGCCTGGATATTCCATAACAAAACAGTAAAGTATTATCTCCGTACAGCGGAAAATAAATTCGGAATAACGGGAGCCGGATTAGAATATGAAATGGGTTTTCCCGGACTGAAAGACGGCGAAAGTGTTTTCCTGAAAATGGCTCGTCATAAAAATAAACTATTATGCAGTTATTCTTATGACGGAGAGAAATGGCAGGATCTGACCGAAATAGAAATCCCGGCGGATGCCAGGTCTGAAAAAGTGCGTTTAGGCAAGATGGATGGACGCGCTTTGGCGACCGAATCAAATGATAAAGGAGAACAAGGGCGTTGCCGTATCGAAATGTTGAAAGTGTATGGAAAAATACAATCCGATTCAAAAGGAAAACAACAATTCGAGTATTTGCGTGATATAGAAGTTCGCGTAAATTATGAAATATATGATGATATTCCTTTGTTTTGCAAATGGATATCTGTTGTAAATCGTTCGAAAGAGACCGTTTTACTGAACGCATATAAGAGTGAAATATTGGCAGTTGTTGAACCGGAAACATCCTCTGTTTTTGACCGTATGATGCTTACGCCTAACATGACGGTCGAAACAGATTTCGCACATTGTCACAAGCACGATTATGTCAATCCGGATTTTAATAAAGCAATACAACGGCACGTTCACTGGAACCGGGATAAATTGTATACGACTCAAATAGACTGGTTACTTAAAACACCTTGTTTGCTTGAAAGCTATCCGGAATATGGTCCGGAATACGATATCTTACCCGGAAATAAGTTCGAGTCGCATCGCACCTGGGAATTAATACATGATTCATGGGAGCGGGAACGCAAATCATTACAAACGCGCCAGATGTACCGGATTGCAGCCCCGTGGGTTGCCGAAAATCCGATCTTCATGCATGTCCGGAATGCGGATAACGAGTCGGTAAAGAAAGCGATAGACCAATGTGCCGAAGTCGGTTTTGAAATGGTTATCATGACATTCGGCAGTGGGGTGAATATCGAAGACGCCTCTCCGGCAAATCTGGAGAGGATGAAGCATCTGGCTGATTACGCACACCAAAAAGGGGTGGCTTTGGGTGGTTATTCCTTATTAGCCAGCAGAAGTATCAATAAGGGGAATGATGTTGTTATGCCTTCCGGTAAAGAACCGATGTTTGGTAATTCCCCTTGTTTAGGCGGTGAGTGGGGAGAACAATACATGAAGAATCTCCGTACATACTACAGCACCACCGGACAGGATATACTGGAGCATGACGGAAGTTATCCGGGCGATGAATGTGTATCGACTGATCATCCCGGACACAAAGGTCTGGAAGATTCTCAATGGGAGCAATTCAAATCCATTCAGGAATTTTACCATTGGTGTAAATCACAGGGTATTTTTCTGAATATCCCGGATTGGTATTTCATGAACGGACAGAATAAGACCGGTATGGGATACCGGGAAACCAACTGGTCGCTTCCACGTGAGCAACAGGAAGTGATCGAGCGCCAGAACATTTATGACGGAACCTGGAATAAAGCGCCTTCTATGGGATGGATGATGGTTCCCTTAGTGGAATATCACGGAGGAGGAAAAGCCGCTACCATCGAACCTTTGAAAGATCATTTGCCTCACTATGAAACACGGTTGGCCAATAATTTTGGCGCCGGCGTGATAGCCTGCTACAGAGGTCCCCAATTATATGATACGCAAGAGACAAAAGCCATCGTAAAAAAGTGGGTGGATATTTATAAAAAACACCGGGCAATCCTTGATTCCGATATCATCCATTTAAGAAGGCCGGATGGTACGGATTGGGATGGGATTCTTCATGTAAACCCGTTTATCGAAGAAAAAGGTTTTTTAATGGTGTATAATCCATTGCAGGAGCCGGTAAAACGAAAAATAGAAATTCCGGTTTACTATACAGGATTGTTCGAAAATGTAGCAGTTACTGATCTGGAGGGAAAAACGTCTTTATACCCGGTAAGCAGGGATTACAAAATAACCATGGAAATAGAGATTCCTGCAAAAGGCCGCGCATGGTATATTTTCAAATAGGAACTACTTCACAATATGATAGAAAACTTTTAATTAACAATTATGTATAAATTTCGACTTATAAAAAACATATTATATGGAATGCTGACCTTGATCATCACCTTATCTCTTTCAAACTGTGATGAAAAGTATGCGGACCGGATTGAGACCGAATATTGTATAATGAATCTTGATAATCAAGGTTATATTACAACCGTTATTGATAAAAAGAGTAAATTAAACTATGTACCGACAGGAGAGAAATCTCCCGTATTGAGTTTATATGACGGTTCCGGTTATATATTGCCTGTTTCTTTACAAATAAAAGAAAACAACTGGGTCATAAGCTTCGGTAATCAATCGGAAGCAACGATTAAAAAAGAAATAAAAGGTAATTATATAAAGCTTTCGCTTCAATCCTTAACGAATCGCGACAGCATTATAGCAGTTGTCTGGGGCCCTTACGCAACTTCTTTATCTCAATATATCGGAGAAACAGTGGGAGTTGTGCGTGATACTGTTTTTGCCATAGGTTTGCAGGCGCTTGAAATAAATACGATAGAAGGTCTCCCGCATTTGGGCGATGATGCTTTGGGAAGGTTTATAATCGATCCGCTTCCGGCACAAAAAATCCCGGATGAATTGAAAGGTAAAATAGGACAGGAAATCAGTTTTATCAATGTCAATGAAGAAGGTGATATGCCGGATTATGTGAGGCAATGGAGAGGCTTTGCTGCAGAGAAGAAACCGTATGGAAGCGATTTGCACCTATTCGCGAAAGATTGGCGAACCGGACGGGTCATCGATCTCTACGGCAGGAAACAACTGTTGGAAGCTGTCGATCAGGATTTTATCGGGAGTAGTATTGCTTTATTTGCATGTCCGGCTGTTGAGACACTGAATGTTATAGAACAAATTGAGTTAAATGAGGGGCTTCCTCATCCGATGATTGATGGCGTTTGGATAAAGCGTTGGAATAAAGCGAATCAGGCATATATGCTTTATGAGGGAGCGCATGTAGAAGATGCTTTCAACTATGCTGATTCGTGTAATTTTAAGTTGATTCATATCGGTGATTTTTTTAAAAGCTGGGGCCATTTTGATCTGACAACCGGTCGTTTTCCGGGTGGAGCATCACAAATAAAAGCATTGACGGATAAAGCACGTGAGAGAGGTATCTCGCTGGGTGTTCATACACTGACCATGTTTACATCACAACACGATCCTTATGTGTCACCGGTTCCGAGTGACAGCTTATGTAAAGCGGGAAGTAGTTTACTTACGCAAGATATATCAGAAACAGACGATGTTATTTATATAGAAGATCCGACTTTTTTCGTTAATACAGGTCTGACCCGCACGGTAAAAATAGGAAAAGAACTGATCGCGTACAGAGAAATCTCATCAGATCAACCTTACCGTCTGCAAGGTTGTACCCGCGGACAATTCGGAACCCGGGTTTCTGCTCATAAAAAGGGAGCTATAATAGATAAACTCGTTAATGATGACTATCATGGATTCTTTCCTGATATTCATTTACAGGATGCATACGCAGACAGGCTGGCACAGGTTTGTAAGGAAACAGGGATTGATCTGATGGATTTTGATGGGTATGCGGGTGGTTCTCCGACAGGACATGGTTCGTATGGATCTGCTTTATTCATTGACAGATGGTATAAAAATCTCGATCAGTACAGATTAACCTGTGGAGCCGGCACATTTCATTATTATTGGCATATTTATACTTTTATGAATTGGGGAGAACCCTGGTACGATAATCTTCGGCAAAGTCAGGTAAATTACAGATTAGAAAACCAACGGTACTTTGAACGAAATCTGATGCCAGGTATGTTAGGCTGGTTCAAGCTTGAGCAAACATACCGTCCGGACGATATTGAGTGGATACAGGCCAGAAGCGCAGCTTTTGATGCCGGATATTTATTACGTGTCGATGAAGGAATTGAATTAAACGGATTTAAAAGTAAACTGTTTGAGGCGATTCGTGAATGGCAGAAGGCGCGGAATAATCATGTGTTCAGCCATGAACAGCTTGCTAGAATGAAAGATCCAAAAAAAGAATTTCATCTGGAGAAAATAGCTGAGAATGAATGGTATCTTTATAATGTTATATTACAGGGTGGCAATATGCATAAATACAGGCTTGTTCAGGCAGGAGAGCCCTTGCAGAGTAAATTTTCCTTTACAAATACCGGTGAAGATCAGCCGGTTCAATTTTATATGTACATTCATAATGGAGAAGATATAGGCGGAAAAATTGATCATCTTGAGATTGCAATAGGTAATAATGAACCGGTACTGATCAAAGAAAGCCTTCAGGCTGGAGACAAGCTATATACTGATGGAAAAAAAGTGTATATATGTGACTCTTATTGGAATCCGAGAAGCGAAGTGTCGCTTAAACCGGACTTTATGTGGAAAAAAGGAGAGAATCATGTAACTTTGCGCTGCATATTTTCAAGCGCTAAAGCTCCTTTTATTGAAATGGAATGTAAAGCATTTGAACTGCCCGAAAGAATCAGTATAAAATAATATATCAGATGAAAAACGTTAGAAATATTCTTTTTTTCTTTGTAATAGCGACCTGTTTACAAGCTGAAGAATACAAATATCCTTTTCTCAATCCTGAACTGGATGTTGAATTAAGGGTGAATGATTTAATTTCAAGACTGACATTAAGTGAGAAAGTTCAGTTAATGAAACACCAGTCACCGGCCATTCCCCGCTTGGGTATTCCGGCTTATGACTGGTGGAATGAGGCGCTTCATGGAGTTGCCCGTACGCAGGAAAAAGTAACGGTCTATCCGCAGGCTATAGGGATGGCGGCCACTTTCGATGTGGAAGCAATAAGAAAAATGGGCGATTTCACAGCTTCCGAAGGCAGGGCGCTTTTTAATGAAGATCTTAAAAACGGAAAGACAGGAGAACGGTATCGTGGATTGACCTACTGGACGCCTAATATCAATATTTTCCGTGATCCCCGTTGGGGGCGCGGTCAGGAAACGTATGGAGAGGATCCTTATTTGACCGGAGAATTAGGCAAGGCGATGGTTAAAGGATTGGAAGGAGATGATCCTTATTATCTGAAAGCCGTTGCATGTGCAAAGCATTTTGCGGTGCACAGTGGTCCGGAGTATAACAGACACTCGTACGATGCAAGAGTCAGTGCCTTTGACCTTTGGGATACATATCTTCCCGCATTCAGGCAATTGGTTACAAAAGCGAAAGTACATGGCGTGATGTGCGCTTATAACCGGCTGGATGGACAACCGTGCTGTGGAAATGATAAACTACTGGCAGATATTCTACGAAATCAATGGCAATTTGATGGTTATGTGACTTCTGATTGTTGGGGAATCCGTGATTTTAAGGCTACCCACAAGACACATCAGCATGATGATGAAGCTGTCGCAACATCTCTGCTTGCCGGAACAGATCTGGAGTGCGGAGACCTGTATCATTTACTCGAACAAAGTGTGCACCGGGGGCTTATTTCGGAACGGGATATCAACGTCTCATTGGTCCGGTTATTTACAATATTGTTTAAAATCGGGATGTTTGATCCATCGGAACGTGTTCCTTATGCTTCGATAGGAAGAGAAGTCATTGAATGCAAAGAACATAAAGAGCATGCTTACAGCATGGCTCAAAAATCAATGGTGCTTCTGAAAAATAAAGATAATATATTGCCTCTTCGTGCGGAGCATATTAAACACGTTGTATTGATTGGTCCGAATGCTGATAACGGACAGGCCCAGTTGGCGAACTATTTTGGTACTCCCAGTGAAATCAGTACGCCCTATTCGAGTCTAACCAAGCGTTATGGTAAGCAGATGAAAATCAGCTATATGAAAGGGGTTGGTATAATGGATACTATTCCGGGAGGGCCCTCATTCGGGGAAATAGCAAAAGAGGCAGGGAAAGCGGATATCATTATTTTTGTAGGGGGTATAACAGCTGATTATGAGGGAGAAGCCGGAGATGCCGGAGCTGCAGGGTATGGAGCATTTGTCAGTGGCGACCGTACTACAATTCACTTACCTGAGGTTCAAATACAACTGATGAAAGAATTGAAAAAAGCAGGAAAGCCCATAATCGTTGTAAATATGTCAGGCTCAGTCATGAATTTTGAATGGGAAAGTGAACATGCCGACGCTATTTTGCAGGCATGGTATGGAGGAGAAGCCGCAGGTAATGCAATCACAGATATCCTTTTCGGAGCATATAATCCGGCAGGACGTATGCCCTTAACTACTTATCTGAGAGATAACGATCTGCCGCCGTTTGAAGACTATTCAATGTCAAACAGAACCTATCGCTATTTTAAAGGAAAAGTGCGCTATCCTTTTGGCTATGGATTAAGTTATACTCAATTTTCTTATTCATCTATTTCTGCCCCGATGACAGTAAAGACAGGAGAAAGTATCGTAGTCAAGACGACTGTCAAAAATGAAGGTCTGTATGACGGAGATGAAGTAGTACAGCTATATATTATTCATCAGAAAGATGGGAACAGACCCGTTCCGAATTGTTCATTAAAAGGGTTTAAGCGTATTCGTTTGTTGAAAGGAGAGAGCCAGGAAATTTCATTTACGTTGACTCCGGAAGAATTAGCTTTAACAGATTCAAATGGGAATTGGAACGAAACAACAGGAAACATTCAGATTTATATTGGTGGCGGACAACCGGAAATGTCAGTAGGTAACTATGTCTCTCTAAAAATAGAAGGAGATACTTATTCTGTGTTTTAGATGATTTAATAACAAAATTAAAAGTTTGGGACAAGAAATGAGAAAAATAGTATTTAGATTCAGGTTATTACTAATACTCCTGTTTGGGTTACTCGGAAAGATGAATGTGTATGCTGATGGGCAAAAACATGAAACAGCCTCCTGGTTGCCGAAGACTGATCACGAATATTCCAGGGATTTGAAATTGGAGCATTTGCTCGACGGACTAAGTGGTAAGTTTCGTGTACTCAGTTGCGTCTATGATAAAGCATCATTGCAGAAAGCAGAAATTATATCAAATGCCAAGAATGATTCATGGAGCTATGAATTGATTTCAGATCATATAAATGGAGAAGAAGACGGTATAGAGCTTTTATTAACTTGTAAAAATAAGAATGAAAAAGTCGCTTCCGCCGGAATCGCACTGGCATTTGATATATACGATTGGAGTACGGATCATTATGTGATGATTCCGGCTGCGGTTTACAATGGGAACAGAAACCGGATTGTAGACAGGGAATATGCGCAAGGGTTAGACCGCTCGGAACTTTATAATAAAGATTTACCGCTTACAACTTGTGCTGTGCCTCAATTATCTCCTGTATCCGGAATGTTTTCCAGAATCGAAGTGAATTCCAGTAATACAACAACTCCGGCTATTTGCTTTTTTGATAAACGAAAAAATAAAGCATTTTTCATCTTTTCGGAGCAAGGTATCCAGATCGGTAATGAAATACTGGATCATGGTTTTATTATAGAAGAGAATAGTGATCGCTCTGTTGCTACACTTGTAATTAGTGCTCCGGGAGTTCGTGAAAGAAAACCTGAGTTCATAGGGTTTGGTGAAAGTCCTGATCGTGGAATAAATTGGAATACAGGCGATGAATTAACAATAAGATTAAAAGTCTATGCATTTAATTGTCCTGATATCCCATTCTTTTTGGATCGTTTTATGACATTACGGAAATCGATGACAGGAGAGAATGAACCTCGTCATCTTGTGCCGCTAAGTGAAATATTCAACATAATGACTAAAAACATTGATAAACGTTTTTATGAAAGTGATTCGGCAAATTTTTATTGTCCGGAAAATGCGAATTGGATCTCTTTTGGCTGGATAGGCGGATTGATGAATACGTTTCCGATGTTACTGTTAAATGATGAAATACATCACCGTCGGGTAGCGTCGACTTTCGATTTTGCAATACCTCGCGCACAAGGTAAATCAGGTTATTTCTACGGCGCGTTAAATGATGATGGAAAAGTTTTTGGAAGGGAAGGATATGATGAATTTCCGGAGATTGTATTGACGCGTAAAAATGCAGATTTATTGTTTTGGATGATTAAGCAATTGATGGTATTAAAAGCGCAAGAACTGGAAAATATAATTAATCCGCAATGGAAAGAAAGTCTCAGAATATTGGCAGATGCTTTTGTTTATACCTGGAAGCATCATGGGCAATGGGGTAATTTCTTGAATAATGAAACAGGCGATGTTGCGGTATATAATACAACAAGCGGAGCGCTCGCCGTGGGAGGCCTGGCGCTTGCAGCAGAATATTATAACAATCCGGAATATCTGGAAATTGCGAAGGAAGCAGCCGAATATTATTATCAGGAAGATTTTCTGAAAAAAGGAATGACTACAGGTGGATGTGCGGATATACTTCAAAATGCGGATTCTGAAACGGCAGTTGCTTTTATGACTTCATTGATGACCCTGTATGAGTATACAAAAGAAAGCAAATGGCTTATCAGAAGCCAGTCTCTGGCTAATTTATGCGCAACCTGGACTGTTTCTTATGACTATTGGCTACCGGAAGATACACCTTTGGCTAAGCTTGGAGCCAAACTTACCGGAGCTGTATGGGCTAGTACACAGAATAAGCATGGGGCTCCCGGATTTTGTACCCAGGCCGGAGAATCCCTGTTTAAAATTTACAGGGAAACCGGAGATATTCGATATGCAAAGTTATTATACGATATTATTCATGCGTATGCTGAAGGTATACAGCCCAATGGACAGATTACGGAAAGGCTTACCTATTGCGATGCAGATAGCCGTGGTTCGCGAGGCGATGGAGGAAAGACAGGTTGGAACGAAACGAATGGAGCAATGATGGCAGCCGAGATACCGGGTATTTATCTTCGTACGGACACAAATCGAATCTTTGTGTTCGATCATGTAGAAGCCAATGTATTAAAAAGAGAAAACAATCTGGTTTTGTTGGAAATATATAATCCTACTAAAGCAAAAGCTAACATTAAAATATTGGCGGAAGATGGTACGAAAAGTAAACAGACATTAGGCGTCACTGCTTTTCTGGATTGGCCTGTAATTGCAGTGGAAGCTGGTAGTTCTATACAAGTAGAAATTGATACGAACAAAAATGTTGTAATGGCGCAAAACCCAAGATGGTGATAACAAAACACTAATAAATTGGTAAAACAAGTCCCTTTTTTTATCTTTCGGGCTGAAAGATGGAAAGAGGGATTTGTTTTGAAATTCAAGAATCAAAATATATTATGAAACAGCTTCTTAATTTTCCAATTTTATTAAATATATCAGCTCATATTTGAATCTGACTCAATTTAGTATACCTTATTCTGGAATGTTATACTCGTGTAATCCATTTAATATCAAATAATTGTTGGCCGAATTTTTTTGGAATTCCGGAAGATTTGTATCTTCTATTGAAAATGGATAAATGTAAAGCATTTTCCATATTTTTATTTGCTCATGTGAGAATCTAAAATTTATCATGTACATTTGCAATCCATTTATTTTGAATTATGAACATAGGTTTTCACGAACTCTATAACAAGTGGTATAGGAAGTCATTCGTTTTTGCCAAATCATATGTGCAAGACGGAATGATTGCTGAAGATTTGGTATCCGATTCTATCGTACAATTATGGAGTATGATGAAAGAAAAGGAAATAGAGTATCCTCATGCCCTCCTACTCACCCTCATAAAAAACAAAGCATTGGATTACTTACGTAGAGATACCATGCGTCAGGCTATTGAGGAAGAATTAGTTGATGCTTATCAACGGGAATTATCTATGCGTATTTCCACACTCGAAGCTTGTAATCCCGAAACCATATTTTTTACTGAAGTAAAAGAAATTATTGAACAGACGTTGCGCTCATTACCAGAACAAACACGCCTCATATTTGAAATGAGCCGCTACGAAGAATTGCCTGTTAAAGAAATAGCTCGACGTGTAGAGCTTACGCCAAAAGCCGTAGAATATCACATTACACGTTCCTTGAAAGTATTAAAAGAAAACCTGAAAGATTATTTGCCTTTGTTTATGTTTTTATTTAATGTAAGAAATTAAATATCAGGTTGTTTGTGACTAATTGTCTGCGTGAACGATGAAATTAACATTTTAAATCTTAGGGATTTCAATCTGCCATTCGTTTATACTATTAGCAGAAGATATTTTTACAGACTAAAAGTTACTTATAATCGATTATGGAAATATACACAACCCTATATCGTTACATTAAAGGAAATATTACAAAAGAAGACAGAAAAAAGGTGTTGCTTTGGTTAGAAGAAGACAATGCTCACATCCAGGAATATCAATCTTTAAGAAAGCTGCACGACCTGGAGACATGGAATACAGAAAACGCACAAACCAGATTATCCGGTAAGAAGAACAAACGCTCCTTTCATAAAATTTCAATTGAATTCCTGAAAATTGCTTCGGTTTTATTAATAGGCGCTTTACTCACTTACTTTTTACTTGATAAGAATTCGTTATCCGATCAGTTACAAACCATCCACGTTCCGTCTGGACAACGTACCGAACTTATTTTGAATGACGGAACAAAAGTGTGGCTGAATTCAGGCACAACAGTTACTTTTCCGGTACAGTTTTCCCGGTATTCAAGAGAAGTTACTTTAAATGGCGAAGCTTATTTTATAGTAGCAAAAGACGAAAAAAAACCATTCATTGTACACACCGAGTTTCATAAAGTTCAGGTACTTGGTACGGAATTCAATGTAATAGCCTATCATGGAAAAAATTTCATAGAAACAGCTCTCTTGGAAGGAAGTGTAAAGATTATATTCAATGATGATAACAATACATACTTATTAAGTAAAAACGAAACTCTTTCCGTTAAAGACGGACAGCCTATCAAAGGCAGGATCAACGATTTTAATTATTTCAAATGGAGAGAAGGATTAATCTGTTTTGAAAAAGAGAATCTGGTGTCATTATTTGCTAAGTTAGAACTGTATTATGATACCAGGATTATTAATAAAAACAAATCTCTGCAGATAGGTGCTTATACCGGCAAATTCCGTATTCGAGATGGAATAGAGCATGTATTAAGAGTGTTACAATTAAAACATCAATTCGAATACACAAAAAATGATGATACAAATGTGATAACAATCGAATAATAAATCATAAAAGCAATGCCTATGAAATAAACACAGAACAATAAAAATGGGGAAGCGCTGCTAACGCTTCCCCATTGAAAAGTCAGCAAAATAACTGGACCACGAATCCAAATAGTACTAACAATTCAAATCATTACAAAAGTATGAATAAATTTTGTAAAAGGGGGTATTTACCTTTTTTTAAATCTAATAAACATTGTGTCCGAATCATGAAGTTAAGCCTGATTGCATCAATAATTTGCGTTACTGGCTTGTTCGCGGCAGAAACAAAATCGCAGACTGCCCAGGTAACTATTTCCATGAAAAATGTGAATGCCGGTAAGATTCTCGAAGAGATAGAAAACCAGACTGATTATCTATTTTTGTATAATTGGGAGGAAGTTAATCTGAATACAAAAACATCCATTAATGTAAAAAAACAAACAGTAGCGGAGGTTTTAACAACCCTTTTTAAAAATACGGATATCGTGTATGCCGTAGAAGGGACCAGTATCTTTTTAATGGGAAAAAAGGAATCTGCCGATGTATTAGTGACACAACAAAAGCGAACCATTACCGGAACGGTTACGGATGATAGCGGAGAACCTATTATCGGAGCCAATGTCGCCGAAAGAGGCACTACAAACGGCATCATAACGGATGTCGATGGACATTTTTCTCTTGCAGTTGGCGATCATGCTGTCCTGAAAATATCGTATATTGGTTATATTACTCAGGAGCTCGCTGTCGGAAGTCAAAATAATCTGATAATCACTTTGCATGAAGATACGCAGGCGCTGGATGAAGTGATCGTGATCGGATATGGTACGACCAAAAGACGGGATTTCACGGGCTCCGTATCTTCCGTTAAAATGGAAGATTCTCCGATTGCTTTACAGTCAAACCTAAGTATACTGGAGGCGATAAAGGGTAATGTGCCTGGGCTTGATATCGGCGCAACCAATACTGCCGGAGGAACGCCTTCCATGCAAATTCGTGGACAGAAATCAATAAACGGTTCCAATGACCCTCTGATTGTATTGGATGGAGTTATTTATATGGGTAGTATCGGCGATATTAATCCGAACGATATCGCCTCTTTTGATATCCTGAAAGATGCTACATCGGCTGCAGCTTACGGTTCGCGCTCGGCAAACGGGGTGATTATGATTACGACTAAAAAAGGGCGTACGGGTAAACCTGTAATAAATTTGAATGCAGGCGGTAGTATGCAATCATGGCAGACAAAGCCGAAGCTGATGAATGCGGATCAATGGTTGGAGTCAGTAATGGCGCGTAATAATTCGACCGACCTGAGCTGGATGACTCCGCAGGAGGTTGCCAATAAGGACGCCGGAAGAACGACAGACTGGTTAGATGCTGTTACCCGTACTGGTTGGGTGCAGGACTATCAATTGTCAGTATCCGGAGCCGGAGAAAAAATGAATTATTATTTGTCGACGGCATATTCGGAAAACGAAGGTGTTGTTGTTGGTGATGACTGGAATCGTGTTACTATATTGGGGAAAATAAATACGGATATAACAAGCTGGTTGCAAATCGGAGCGGATGCTTCTTTTACAAAAAAAGATCAGTCCGGGGTGAGAGCGGAGTTATACCGGGCGGTAGTTGTTAATCCCTATGCTGTTAATTATCGGGATGAAGCAAATAAATTGTTGGAAAGATATCCTCATACGCAGGGACTTAATCATCCGTTGTGGGATACAGAAGAAGCCGGTGTAAGAGATAATGTGGATAAAAGTGATAATTTCCGCCTGAATGCCTATGCTGTTGTGAAATTACCATGGATAGAAGGGCTGAGTTACCGTTTTAATTATACGGCAAACCAGACAAATGACGAATACGGCGATTTTTACTATGAATCTTATTTTGTAAAAGAGGGTGCCTATAATGATGAAACGCGTTATTCTCCGGCTGCCTATCAGAGCTTGTTGAGTAGTGCGAACGGAAATCTTCGGGAAAGAAAGAGAACCAGTTGGCTGGTTGATAATATATTGAATTATAAGCGTACGTTTGGAAGACATTCGGTTGATTTGACTGCCGTAGCTACGCGTGACCGCCTGACTTGGGTGTCAAAGAAAATATCCGGGACAAATTTTGCCGCAAACGGTAATACTACGCTTGGTATTGATGGGCTTCATTATGCGACTGTGCAGAAAATTGATATGTCGAATAATTATGATAATAATGTTCAAATGTATAATTATCAACGTTCAAATATCGGTTATCTGGGACGCATCAATTATTCGTTCGATGACCGTTATTTCTTTACGGGTTCCTATCGCCGTGACGGCGCTTCCGTATTTGGCGTAAATAATAAATGGGGAGATTACTTTGCCTTTGGTGGCGCATGGAATGTAACCCGTGAATCGTTTATGAAAGATATGTCCGGTGGTATACTGAATAATTTGAAAGTAAAATTATCCTGGGGAAAGAACGGGAATCAGGGATTAGATCCTTATGGAACGTTATCAACGGTAATAAACGGCTCATCAAGCGGCATTCGTTATGAATTTGGTAACAGTACAGTGTTATATGGATTGAATACAAGTGCATTAGGTAATGCGAATTTGGGATGGGAATCAACGGAATCTTGGAATCTTGGAATTGAATCTGCCTGGTTAAATAATAGGCTCTTTGTGGACTTGGATGCATATTTTTCGAAAACGACTGATCAGATTTTCACCCGGAATATACCGGTTATGACCGGCTTCAAGGAAATGAAGTCGTCGATGGGACAGATAGATAATCATGGGATAGAGATAAATGTCCGCTCTGTAAATATTTCCAAACAGGATCTTCAATGGATAACGGGGGTTACTTTTTGGCTGAACCGGAACAAGCTGGTTCACCTGTACGGAGATGATTTGGATGGCGACGGAAAAGAAGACAATGATGTTTCCAACAAACGGTTTATTGGCAAGCCTTTGGGTGCTATCTACGGATATGTTCAGGATGGAATCGTACAGGAAAGCGATACGGAATATATGTCGAAAAACGGAGTAACGGCCGGAAGTCCCAAATATAAAGACCTGGATGAAGACGGCGTGATAACTTCGGAAGATCGTGATATTCTGGGATATGAATCTCCTAATTTCCGGTTGAATATGAGTAATACGGTAAGTTATAAAAACTGGGATTTATATGTGATGCTTGGCAGTACTTTCGGTGGTGGAGGTTATTACTTGAAGTCTAATACGGCAGCTTATATGACGAATGGTTCAGGATTGTTTAATTCGAACGGTATCTATATACCATGGTGGACACCTGAAAATAAAAGCAATAAGTATCCTTCGGCAACATTTTCCGGAGATAACCGATTTCAGGGACTTCAAAACCGGGCATTTGTCCGCATCCAGGATATTACATTATCATATACATTCCGTGGAGAATGGATGAAGAGTGCGAAGATCGATCGATTGAAACTTTTTCTGACGGCTAAGAATCTGGCGACATTTACTAATTGGGAAGGTGGCGATCCGGAGGTTGGTGTCTCTGTTCGTGATAATACGCCGTCAGCTTTAACCTCCTATTCTCTCGGATTAAACATTAGTTTTTAACCTTTTATAAATGATAAATATGAGACGAAATATATTAAAACTAAGCATAGGGTTCAGCCTTTCTCTGTTTCTACTATCAGGATGTGACGATTCCGGTTTTTTGGCGGAAAAGCCGAAAACTTTTTATACGACGGATAATGCTTTCTCTACTTCAGAACAGGTTGACCAGGCTTTAATCGCCTGTTATTCCCATATTCGGACAATGTACTGTATGACTGAAGAAAATATGCCATCGTTTGCTTTTCGTGGTGGCAATGGTACGGATATGTATGATGTCGCCACGATCCGGAGAGGCAATCGCTTTAATGACTATGGTATTATTACAACCGAGCATGATGTATTTAATACAAACTATTCGCATTGGTATCAGCTAATCGCCAAAGCAAACCTGGCATTATATGCGGCGGAGTTGCCTCAGATCACATGGGCGTCTCAACAGGATAAGGCTTATGCAATAGCGCAGGCTCGTTTCTTTAGGGCGTGGTGTTATCGCAATCTGGGAGAACTATACGGCGGGGTGCCTATTGTTACTGAAATTACGACGACTCCGCGTTATGATTTTGTACGAACTTCACGCATCGAAACGTATCAGTTTGCGATAGACGAACTTGAAGCGGTTTTGAATGATTTACCCGAGTCAATATCTTCTCCGGGACGTATTGTTCGTGGTGCGGCACAGCATTCTTTGTGTCAGCTGTATCTTGATAAAGGCCTCGCACTGGAAGGGGAAGGAAAAAGCGGTGATGCGCAAGCGTCTTACAATAAGTCTGTTGATTATGGAAATGCACTGATTGACGGTTCGAAATACGACCTGATGACGGAACGTTTTGGTTCCCGCAAAAATGAGAATCCTGATTTTTATTATGCGAATTCGGAAGCCGAACAAATACCGAGCCGTTTGTATTCGGCAGCGGGTGTTGTTATGGAAGGTAATGTGATTTGGGATATGTTTCAGGAAGGAAACCAGAATTATCAAGAAGGAAATAGGGAGGCTATTTGGGTCGCTCAGATTGATTATGCAGCCTATAAAGCAGAGGATGGAGCGGCTAAATTGCAGTATTCACGTGTGTTTGGCCCTGTGTTCCGTGATCCGATGTCGGCAGTCTGTGCCGGGCAGTTGGAAGATGTAGGCGGACGTGGTATTGTGCAGGTTATGCCGACCATGTACACGCGCGATATTGTTTATGAAGGTAAATGGGCGAATGATTTGCGTAATTCTGACGCTGCATTCCGCAGGACTTTTCTTGGAAACGTTGCCGCTTCGGAATACTTCGGAAAAGTGGTTCCATGGAGTGTCCTCTATCGTGAAGGCCAAAATGTGGATGCCGTAAATACGGCAAAAACCCAGGTATATCCTGTTTCATGTAAGATTGCGACTGATAAATACAGGGGCGTTTCAGATGGCGAGAACCGTAGCAATTTATTCCGTGACGAATATATTATCCGTTTGGCGGAAACAATTCTGTTGCGTGCAGAGGCTAAAATGCGTGCGGGAAATAATGCGGGCGCTGCGGCGGACATTAATTTGTTGCGCACTCGTGCGCAATGCAGCTATATGGTAACGGCCGGCGATGTGAATGTTGACCTGATTTTGGACGAACGCGCCCGCGAATTGGTTTACGAAGAAACGCGCTGGAATACATTGCTTCGAATGGGCGGAACCGTAGCGGTTGACCGCATAAAGAAATATGCTTATTGGGACGACCCGCGTACCACATTGACAAAGAACTTTAATCTGTGGCCGATTCCACAGGTTGTGATTGATACGAATAAGGATGTTGTAATGGCGCAAAACCCAGGATGGTGATAACAAAACATCAATAAATTGGTTAAGCAATTCCCTTTTTTTATCTTTCGGGCTGAAAGATAGAAAGAGGGATTTGTTTTGAAATTCAAGAATCAAAAATATAGCATGATATGAAGCAATTTAGATTATTTACGGTTACGATCTTATTTTTTTGTTGTTCAGCTTTGCATGCGGCTGATAATAAGCCGTATGGCTTATTGACGGACTTGGTTGAACATACGGATTATACATGGCAAAACGGGTATGTGTCGAGTGTGCCTGTCTGGCAGGTGAAAGATATGATAAAACCTCTTCAATATGCTGAAATAAAATCGGTCTATCCTTCGTTCAGTTGGATTGTTCCGGGTGAATTGAACGGAACTTATCAGGTGTCTTACAGGATTATCGTTGCTGATAACATGGAGGACGCGCGCTCCGGAAAAGGAAATATCTGGGACAGCGGCATGGTTGGAAGCCGTAAGTCGACAGCTGTGTTATATGAAGGAAACGCACTGCAACCAAAAAAGAATTATTTCTGGTGTGTGAAAACAGTGACGAATACGGCCGGCGAGAATGAATGGTCGGATGTGAAGGCCTTCCGTACAGCTGCAAAGCTGTCAGAATATGCAGTTAGTTTTTATCCACAAGTGAAGTCGATAGAGTATCCGGTTTCCATTAAAACTGACGAAGGCTCGGGTATATTTGTGGATTTTGGGAAAGCGGCATTTGGACAATTGGCTCTGAATCTCACTTCCGATAATAATGACAGTATTGTCGTGCATTTGGGAGAACATCAGGTAAACGGAAAGGTAGACCGGAATCCGGGGGGAACGATTCGTTATCAGCAGTATACGATCGGATTATTAAAAGGAACGCATACATATCATATAAAGATAGCCAAAGATAAACGGAATACAGGTTCTGCAGCAGTGTTGATCCCTGATTATATCGGCGAGGTCATGCCTTTCCGATATTGTGAAATCGAAGGTTATGAAAAACCGGTAACGACTACTGACGTAATCCGGGTATCTGTTTACTACCCGTTTGATGAGAAGGCTTCTTTTTTTGAATGTAGTGATGATACATTGAATCAGATATGGGATTTATGTAAGTATTCAATAAAAGCGACCTCTTTTTTGGGAATTTATGTGGATGGTGATCGTGAACGAATCCCTTATGAGGCGGACGCGTTGATTAATCAGCTTTGCCATTATGGTGTAGACCGGGAATATTCGATGGCTCGTCGTTCGCATGAGTATCTGTTGGAACATCCTACATGGCCGACGGAGTGGATATTGCAAGCCGTGTTGATCGCATGGTACGATTATATGTACACAGGCGACAGCCGTTCGCTGAAAGCCAATTATGACATTCTGAAAGCCAGAAGTCTGATGCGATTGCGGGAAAAGAACGGGTTGATAAGTACCACGACAGGGTTGCTGACACCTGAATTTCTATCGTCTATCCGTTTTAACGGACAGGTAAGAGACATTGTGGACTGGCCTCATACGGGGATTCTCGGTTTAAACAAACAGGAAGGAGGCGAAGCCGATGGTTTTGTTTTTACCAATTATAATGCGGTAACAAACGCTTATCATTATGAAGCGTTGAAGTTAATGGGGAAAATCGCCGATGTACTCGGCTTTCAGGATGAATCATCTTTTTACAATAAAGAGGCTAACCTGTTTCTTGGGAGGTATAATAAATTCTTTTTTGATAATAAAAAAGGATATTATGTAGATGGTGATACGACAGATCACTCGTCTTTACATGCGAATATGTTTCCCGTTGCATTTGGGATGGTTCCGCAAAACAAAATGAGTGGCGTGGTTGACTTCATACATACACGCAAAATGGCATGCAGTGTATATGGCTCGCAGTTTTTGATGGATGCTTTATATTCCGCATCAGATGCGGAATATGCACTCTCTATGCTGACAAAGACAGACGACAGAGGGTGGTATAACATGATACGTGTAGGCTCAACTATTTCGTTGGAAGCATGGGATAATAAGTACAAACCCAATCAGGATTGGAATCATGCATGGGGAGCTGCTCCGGCTAATATCATTCCGAGAAAATTGATGGGTGTCGAACCATTGCTTCCCGGATTTGAGAAAGTGCTCATAAAACCACAGTTAGCCTCTCTTTCATGGGCTAAAGCAGTTATTCCTACGATAAAAGGAGAAATAAGCTTAGCGATTGAAAATAAAAAAGGGGAGTACCACATGCAGGTGACAATACCGGCTAATATGGAAAGCGAAGTCTATTTGCCTTTGTTGTCAAATAAATATGAGGTGAAGACGAATGGTATTATACAAAAAACAGTACGTGTGAAAAACGCCCCTTTTCTATCTTTGGGAAATATACCTTCCGGATTATATACAATAGTAATGACTTATTAATCAGTTGTTATGTTGTCCGGATGGCAGTAGCATATTGTTACGTGGTCGTTTATATATCCGATGGCTTGCAAATGAGCGTAACAAATGGTGGTGCCGAAAAATTTGAATCCCCGTTTTTTCATATCTTTACTGATCGCGTCGGATAGAGGGGTGGAGGCGGGGGCTTCTTTTATGTCTTTCCAGCGGTTGACGATTGGTTTGCCTTCCGGCAAAAATGATTTCAGATAAGCGCAGAAACTGCCGAATTCTTTTTGCACTTCGAGAAATAGCCGGGCATTGGAAATAGCCGATTCTATTTTTTTTCTATTTCGTATGATATCTGTGTTTTGCATAAGGCGCTCCACGTCGTCATTTGTAAATTTGGCTACTTTTTTTGCATCAAAGTTTGCAAAAGCTTTACGATATCCTTCGCGGCGGCGTAAGATGGTGATCCAGCTAAGCCCCGCCTGCGCGCTTTCGAGTGTCAGAAATTCAAACATCGTCTTGTCGTCGGTTACTTCCTGCCCCCATTCATTGTCATGATAATCCATGTAAAGCGGATCGTCTCCGCACCACGAGCAACGTTGTATCTCTTTATTCTTTTTCATTGTATAGAAAAGGCCAATACCCCGGCCGTTGGGATTTTTTGTTCTCCAATAATTGTTTTTGCTCCTAAAGGCAGGTCAAAATGATAGGGCTTGTCGGAGTAATTAAGCACTATACCCAATCCGTTACGGTATTCAAGCGTTACTCCATAAGGCAAATCCATAACCGGAATATTCAACCGTTCGTAAAGCTGTTTCAAGATATCCTTTTCGAATGTGCCGTCCGAAGAATCGACGCCTACATAAGTGACGGTTCCTTTGCCGAGTTTGTAAAAGGTAACGGCCGGCTTGCCTTCATAAAATTCGTCTTTGTAGGTCGCCCATGTTTCGGCTCCGGCCTGTGGAATCAAAATCTCTCCCCATGTGTTCCACGTATATTTTTTTCCATTCATTTCGAAAGTACCCGGATCGGCGGGCAATAACAGGTCATAGAATTCTAACTTGTTGCCTGCAAGGTCATCAATGATGTAACGAAACGGCGCTTCAAATAAGCGTCCGTAACGGTCTTTATGTCCGGTACGGCAG
The DNA here is from genome assembly GCA_031551825.1 of Tannerella sp. GTDB lineage: Bacteria > Bacteroidota > Bacteroidia > Bacteroidales > Tannerellaceae > Tannerella. The sequence goes on from JAVBNB010000021.1 coordinate 26,932, forward strand.
GTAAGAACAAGATTGCCTCCTTGTTTCACATAATCTGTCCAGCGTTTTACAAGTTCTTCGTCGACCAACTGATAGGCGGGAGCGATAATGACCGGATAATCATTGAAATTTTTATCTTCCGTGATAAAATCAACAGGAGCGCCAAAGCTTTTCAATGGCCGGTAGTATTTCTCCACATGGTCAAGTGTGTTCCATGTCGAATTCTGTTTCTGGCGTGAGATGCTCCATGCGTTTTCATGATTGAACAGAATAGCCGTTTTGCGTTTCAAATAAGCTTCCGGTTTCGTTTCGCGGGCGGAGGCTACTTTCCTGACTTGTTTTATCTCATCGATGAATTGTTTGAATTCATATCCTCCGGGCGTAACGGTCACCCCGTCTGTTCCGACAATTCCGTAATGATATTGTTCCGTTCCATAAAGAGGCTGGCGATATCGGTAAGTGCATACAAAATCACTTCCTCCGGCAAACACGCTCCATAACCATAAATGTACAGCCCCCGGAAGAGGCTGCGGGTTGATGCTTCCCCAGTTTACTTGGCCAGGTTGTAATTCTAATACTCCGTATGTTCCCTGAATCGGACGGAAAAAATCATTCGCCCATGCGATACGCAATGGATTACCTACACGGTATCCGCGACGCCCGACGCCTTCATTGTCACCATATACCATATAACGGGTGTATACCTGAAAATCAAGCGTCTTACTGCCTCCGATATGTCCTTCGTCGTAGTTTGGAATATAGTTCGTTGTAACCCACTGATTTTTTGCGTATTTTCGGATGAGGAGACATTGTTCATCTAAGAAGTCGTTTGTTTCCTTTGCGGCAAAACGGCGATAGTCAAGTATCTGGTGATGATTCATAAACATCTGGCGTGTTTTAGGCGGTGTGATTTCTTCGAAGGAAGTGTAAACCTCGCTCCAGAAAGCGGTTCCCCATGCCTTATTTAGCGCTTGGATGTTATTGTTGTATTTTTCGCGGAGGAATTTACGGAACTCTTTTTCCGCAGCCGGGTTGTAGTCGAACTGAACAGCCGGTTCGTTATCAAGTTGCCAGCCCATAATCCGCGAATCACTGCCGTAATGTTCCGCTAATTTCTCAATCATTTTAAACGAAAGTTCCCGGTAAAGAGGTGAGGCGAATGAGGCATGCTGACGCGCACCATGGTCAAGCACCATACCGTCTTCCAAACGAATCAGTATTTCGGGATATTTGCGGCTCAACCATACGGGAGGAGTGGCCGTTGAGGTACACATAATGACTTTCAGGTCATACTTTGCCGCAAGAGCTACGGCACGGTCAAGCCATGCGAAGTCATATTTGCCTTCTTCCGGTTCTAATTGCGCCCATGCAAATTCGGCAAAGTGGGTAAATTCGAAACCTAATTCCTTCATTTTTTTGAAATCGCGTTCCCACTGACTTTCGTCCCAGTGTTCCGGATAATAATAAACGCCGGTCAGTGTCAGGTCTTTGTCATCAAACCATTGAACCGGATTTTTTGCTTGCGCCTGAAGGTGGCTTGTTGTGAACATAACAGTACACAAAGCCGTAAGGATTGAAAATAATATTTTTTTCATAGGTTGTTTTGTCTATATCAGAGTTGTTTACAAACCAAATTAATAGCTTGATTGAATCGGCCGCATAATAAATGAGAATTCATAGTCTCCGTAAGGAATTCTATATTGTTCCAAAGGAAGCGCTCCCCAACTGTTGACACAACCTAATCCCATTTGCTTTTTGTCGATGCAAAAGTTTGTGAAATCCGCTTTCTTTACTTCCGGCGCATGGCTTTGCCTTTTACTTAAACCATCGTCTAATGATTCAATTGTATAATTTAGCGCCGAAGCCGAGAATGGCGCGTCGCCTGTAAATTCAAGTCCATCACCGTTCATTGCCGTCAGGCGCCACCAACGAATATCTGTTTTGGTTCCTGTTTCCTGCGGACGGATATAAGGGTAGAACTGTTCGCTGACAGTCTGGCTATATTTTCCGATAAATGTGGAATGATTGCGGTCGCTGTAGTTTTCAATCGGGCCGCGTCCGTAGTATTGCACTTTGTTGTAAACTTCAGAGAGCTGCATTTGCATACCGAAACGGAACATATCGGATATCTCCGCGTTTTTATCAGCGTTGAATTTTTGTGTTACTTTAATCGTTCCGTCCTGATTGATCAGATAGGTAAGTTGTAAAGTGGCGGATACATCCTTCATCTCATATTGGGCAGTGACTTCGATTACTCCGTTTTTTGTATTGTTTTCCAGCGATGTAAGCTTTATTTCCGGCTGATTCCACACCCTGTATTTTGTTTGCAGTTTTGCTCCGAAATCATTGTCGGTGGGTGCGCGCCAGAAGTTTGGCGTAAGAGTGCCGCCATCTTTTAAAAATTCGTTTCCGTTGACATCATATTTGCATAGGAAGCCGGTTTCTTTATTGAATTCAATTCTTAAATGTTGGCCATCTATAATCAGGAAATGGTAATCGTTGTCTTTTATTGTTATTTGTTTGTCCGGACAGTTTTTGCATGGAGCGTTGTTTGTCACTTCAAGTTTAGGAGCAACATAAGGCTGTATCTCCATTTGATTGCGTGACACTTTATATCCCGCAGGCAACAATGTCTCTGCTTTTTTCAATTTGAAACATACGTTCAACAAAACTTCCTTTCCTGCCGGAATGTCCGATAAATTATAGTTTAATTTGATCTTTCCGGTTTGTTGCGGAGCAATATTGAGTTCCTGTATGGTTCCGGTTTGTACGATTTCGGCCTTAGACAGGATTGCCCATTCCGCATAATAAGCGGAAAGATCGCGAAAGAAGTTTTCATTGAAAACGTTTATTTCTCCGTTTTTAAGATCTGCCGGTGTTGCCCATATCGATTGATAGAAAAAACCTACTTCGTCCATGTGTGGGTTTGGTACGCGGTCGGGACTTATCAATCCGTTATCACAGAAATTCTGATCAGAACCGTCATAACGATTGAAGTCGCCTCCATATCCGTAAATATCAATGCCATCTTTGTTTTTCCAGTGTACCGACTGGTCTACGAAATCCCAGATAAAACCTCCCTGTGCTTTCGGGTATTTACGGAAGATGTCCCAGTACTCTTTGAATCCTCCCTCCGAATTGCCCATAGCATGAGCATATTCGCACTGTATCAGAGGTTTGTTTGCATCCCCCTGAAGATATTTTTCACTTCTTTCATAATTCAGGTACATTGGGCAATAGATGTCGGTGTATTCATTTCCGTGCGCCTGCTCATATTGTACGGGACGGCTTTTGTCTTCGTTTTTAACCCATTTATAACATTGCTCGAAATTAGGGCCGAAACCGGCTTCATTGCCTAATGACCATGTGATAACGGAAATATGGTTATAGCTACGTTGTACGTTACGCTGATTTCTTTCTAAATGAGCGATCGTGTAAAGGGGATTTTTTGCCAATGTATGTTCGCCATATCCCATTCCGTGCGACTCCACATTTGCTTCGGCAACAACATAAATACCGTATTTGTCGCAGAGGTCATACCACAGGTTGTTATCAGGATAATGGCAGGTGCGAACAGCATTTATATTATTCTCTTTCATAATTTTTATATCCTGAATCATCCTTTCCGGAGATACGTAATATCCTGTTTTAGGATCTAACTCATGACGGTTTACGCCTTTGATTAAGATCGGTTGTCCATTAACCAATAGTTGTCCGTTTTTTATTTCAACCTTGCGGAATCCTGTTTTCTGAGGTATCACTTCAATCGTTTTTTCACCTTCTTTCAATGTGGCGGTTAATGTGTATAGATTAGGTGTTTCCGCAGTCCATTTTTCCGGATTTGTCACATTCAGATTAGCCGTTAATTTTCCACTGCCATTCAATGTTTGCGTAGCAACAACAATTCCTTTTGGATCGCTTAAATCCAATTGAACGGTTCCGGAGGTGGAAAGGGTTGTCTCAATGGCGAGAGAGCCGTCTTTATATTGCGCATCTAAATCAGGAGTAATACGAATATCTTTGATATATTTTGAATTACGTGCATACAGATAACAATCGCGTCCTACTCCGGAAAAACGGAAGAAGTCCTGATCTTCGAGGTAGGTACCGTCACACCAGCGGAAAACCTGGAAAGCAATCAGATTTTTCCCCGGTTTTACGTATTTAGTAATATTAAATTCTGCTTCTAATTTACTGTCTTCACTATAGCCTACATATTGTCCGTTTACCCAGAGGTACATATTTGAAGTGACGGAGCCAAAGTGTGCGAAGATCTGTTTATTATTCCAGTTTGCCGGAATGGTTATTTCGCGGCGGTAAGAACCGACATGATTGTTCTCAACAGGGATTTCCGGCGGGTTGCTCTTAAATTGGTTGCACCATGCGTATCCGCTATTCACATAAAGGGGAACTCCGTATCCGTTAAGTTCCCAGATTCCCGGAACATTCATTGTAGCCCAGCCTTTGTCATCATAATTCGTTTTGTAAAAATCAGTAGGGCGTGTATCAGCGTCTTTTACCCAAAAGAAACGCCATGCTCCGTTCAGACTTAAGAAATTATTAGATTTTTCTCTGATGTTTTCTTTTGCTGATTCTTCCGATTCGTACGCGAAGTAATTCGTATGCATCGGAGCGCGGTTTACCTGGTTGATTTTCGGATCTTTCCATTCGTTTTTCTGAGCGAATACCGTTGTGCCTAAAAGAGCTACGGTACAAATGAGTAATTTTAGTTTCATGATAAAGATATTTTGGATGTGTTAAAATCGTGCTGTAAAGATAAATAATTATTATATAAAGCTCGTGAAAAATGGATTAATTTTATCTGCTTTTTAATAATAGGGTGAAAATTAGGTTTATGTGGTGTGTGTAAGTTGTGCTAATATTGTTTCTGATACACTTAAAAAATGAATCTGTAGACCAAATGAAAAACAAAATAAAAACAGCTGTTCATTTTGCATTTCTTTCAGCTTTCACTTCTTTATTCATAAAATGAAGATAGGCTGCGCCTCGGTAATGAAAACAAATAAATTTGTTTTGCATTTCTCTCGGCTTGCACTATCTTTGTAATCCTAATTATTAAACTAAAAGATACGGTATGGACTTATTTGATCAGATAAGCGCGGATATAAAATCTGCTATGTTAGCGAAAGAAAAAGTGAGATTAGATGCGCTCCGCAATGTAAAGAAATTCTTTTTAGAAGCTAAAACCGCACCGGGTGCAAATGATGTATTGACGGATGATGCGGCGCTGAAAATTATTCAGAAATTGGTAAAGCAAGGTAAAGATTCCGCTCAGATATATACCGAACAGAATCGTCTGGATCTTGCGCAAACGGAGCTTGAACAGGTTAGCGTATTAGAGGTTTATTTGCCAAAACAATTATCTGTTGAAGAACTTGAAGCTGAATTGAAAAAAATAATTGCAGAAGTAGGTGCATCCGGACCACAGGATATGGGTAAGGTGATGGGTGCGGCGACAAAAGCGTTGTCCGGAAAAGCGGAAGGACGTATTATTTCGGAAACAGTGAAGCGCTTACTCGCTTAAATATTATCTGTTTGAATATTTCTGCCTCCTGTTTCATCGGAGGCAGAAATTTCTATCCTTAATTCTTCTAAACCATGCATGTGCTGACACAGAAAATTCAATCAATGAATTAACATGATCTCCTTTATCGGGTGCCTTCTGTTCTTAATCGCAGGCTATTTTATTTATGGTAGTCTGATGGAGCGTATTTTTGGTGTGGATTCCAATCGTCCGACCCCTGCATTTGCACAACAGGATGGTGTAGATTATGTCCCTATGCCCTGGTGGCGTGTATTTCTCATCCAATTTCTGAATATTGCCGGACTTGGCCCTATTTTCGGAGCTATTATGGGTGTGATGTTTGGACCGGCTGCTTTTTTATGGATTGTTCTCGGGACAATATTCGGTGGGGCTGTACATGATTATTTTTCCGGGATGATGTCTATTCGTGAGGGGGGAGTAAGTCTTCCGGAGCTGGTTGGGACAGAATTGGGTAAGTATATCAAGCTTTTCATGCGCCTGTTTTCATTATTATTGATGATATTGGTTGGCGCTGTATTTGTTTCGGGACCTGCAGGCCTGCTTGCGGGTATGACGCCCGGCATAAATGTACTTGTCTGGACAGGAATTATCTTCTTATATTATATGTTGGCAACATTGTTGCCGATTGATAAGTTGATAGGCCGGCTTTATCCGGTCTTCGGATTTGCATTGTTGTTTATGGCGGTAGGAATTCTTTGTGCGTTATTTATCCACTATGCTCCTATTCCTGAATTTACGGATGGTTTTACCAACCGGCATCCGAATAAAAGCCTGCATCTTTTTCCGATGATGTTTGTGAGTATAGCCTGTGGCGCCATCTCGGGTTTTCATGCGACTCAATCGCCGATAATGGCGCGTTGTATTAAAAATGAAAAATACGGTCGCCGCTGTTTTTATGGGGCGATGGTAGCGGAAGGTATCGTGGCTCTTATATGGGCAGCTGCAGCTTCTTCATTTTTCGGATCTCTGGAGGGCCTCCAGGTATATGTAGCGGAATTACCGGCTACCGCCAATAAAGCTGCGGAAGTCGTTAATCTTATTTCCAAAGACTGGTTGGGAGCCGTTGGCGGATTTCTTGCTTTACTGGGGGTGGTAGCTGCTCCGATTACGTCCGGTGATACAGCTCTTCGTTCGGCACGGCTTATTGCCGCTGATTTTTTGCGTATTGATCAAAAGCCGATAAGTAAGCGGCTGATGATTTCCATTCCGATCTTTATTCTCACATTTGTTATCCTGCAAATGAATTTCGATATTTTATGGCGCTACTTTGCCTGGTGTAATCAGACATTGGCTGTTTTTACACTTTGGACCATCACCGTTTATCTGTGCCGAAGGAAAAAACTTTACATGGTCGCTTTGATACCGGCCATTTTTATGACAATGGTTTGTTCAACATATATTTTGGTCGCTCCCCGACCGGAAGGTTTGGGTTTATCATATTCAGTATCCATTGCTATTGGAACGATCATTACAGCCTTATTGGTTATCTATTTTTTCATTTGGAAAAGAAAAAAACTTAAGTGATGTGACTTTTGTAAAAGTGGGTTTTATTAATTTTCATTAAAATTAAATTTTCACTGTTGTAATTTTGTGGTTTTATAATATATTTTTTTAAGTTTGTTGGCAATTACCAACAAAAAGTTTTATAATTATGGTGTTCCGCATTTTTAGAAAAAGACTATTGTCTTACCTTTCAGTAGCATTGGGTGTATTTTCTGTTTATTCCTGTAAAGATCAGATTGTAGAGGATAGAATTCCAAATAATCCGGAGGGAAAATTAAGTGCTATAATAGATAACGGTTTAGAGACCTATGCCTCCTTGGGTGGAAATACCGGCGATGCATCCCGTGCTATAAATTGGAATACCGGTGATGAGGTTTATTTTTTAGCTGTAGTAGACAGTGCAAGAGTAGAAGACTTGGGAAGTGTTGTTGCGGAAGACATTAATGGAGTCAATGCAAATTTTGTCGTTACTCCTCCTATTTTGTTAGATCACTATGTTGCCCTTTATCCGGCTGCGAATTTTTCATCCGGAATAGGTTCTTATAACAGACAAGTCAATTTGTCTATTCCAACTCAACAAACCTATGTTGCTGACGGAATGCCAAAGAATGCGTATCCGATGATCGCTGTCGGTGCTGTATCTCCTTTGAAATTCAAGGGAGTGGCCGGTGTACTTCGTTTCGAACTGACTGGGGAAATCGGAACCACTGTTAATAAAATTGTATTCCGTAGTACAGGTGTAAAAATGTCCGGAGGTTCTGATTGGATTGATCCGTTATTTTATACAGCAGGATCAAAACTGAGTTTTACAACAAGTAATGCTTGTGATTCGGTTGTATTATCTTGCCCTTCGGTAGTCCTGTCATCTACCCCGGTTTCCTTTTATATAATCGTGGCGGATACTATATATCCCGGATCAACAACAGAAATTGGTATAGAAGGTTCTTATGGCCGTAAAGTTTATACCGCGTCTCAGGCAATAGCTGCTGAGTCGAACCGGATAAATGCCCGTAGTCTGTTTTATGGCGATCATGATATGCAGAAAGAGTATGACGCTCATTTCATTGTAGGAGATTCATTGGAATCCGGTACAACATTTTTGAGTGCTGCCATAACAGGGGGTGGAAGCTGGTTAACCTTGTCTGAAAATGCAGCATACAAATCATCGGAGCAAACACAAACTTATGCGGGAAATTCTTCGTTATATATTCATTTAGACGAAAATCTGACGGGAAGTGAACGCTCTGCTTTGATTGTTGCCACGCGAAGTAACGGTACGGTGATGAAGGTCCTGGTAAATCAACAGTCCGCAATTTATGCCGGTCCTTTCGGAAATTATGGTGGAGCATCAATGGGCAGTCCTTCGGAAGGCAGTCTGGATGATAGTGGACAGGCTACGCCGTTTTCGATGCAACTTCGCAGCGGAGGAAAAGGATATACGAAGAAAATGTATGTGGAGGCGATGCCGGAATATGTGTCTTCTGGAGTTCCATTTGCTTCTTCGTCCATATCGTCCTATGGCGAAAGTAATAAATATTTAGGATTGACCTCAGTAAAAGCATCTTACGATAAGACGAAGTATTCTACATTCGGAAGTTTGTTGTATCAATCATCTGCATATCCGGCAATTGATTATTGCGCGAGCAAGAATCGGGATGTAAATGGTAATGGAATATTGGATGAAGATGAAATCAAATGGTATATGCCTGCGATTAATCAGTCCATAAGTATGTGGGTAACAGATGTATATAGCAATATGGGTGTTTATTCATGGAATGCGTCGCAGTCTTATTGGACAACAACCAAAGGTTCAGGAATTTATCATATCAATTATATTTCAGGAATCTATTCGGATGCAGGGGTTTCGGAAACCGAAAACTATGGCGTTCGATGTGTCCGCGATGGTGAAGATGTGACCAATACAACAGTTGTTTCTTTGAATATGAGCGGTAATCCGACGATAGACCTGTCGGTTCTCCCTTCTGAAATTGTAACAGCGGAAACAAAAGGAATAGCAATGGGAGACGAGCAGTCCGAAGTCAATAAAACCGTTTATAAAGAATTACGTGTTGCAAAAAAAGACAGCAAGCAGGACGGAACCGGTGGTTATGAAGAAATGTCATGGAATAAGGCGGTTGGTCTATCTGCCTCCTTTAATAATAGCACCGCTATTAATGAAAGTACTGCTTCAGGAACCGGATGTGCTGCATATTATGAAGAAAGCGATGCTTCGGATAAAGGAAGTTGGCGTTTACCGACCCAGCGCGAAATGCAATCAATCTGGCTATGGAAAGATGAATTGGAAAATCTTTCCGGTTTTGAATCATTCAGCAGTTCCGAAAAAGGTTATTGGACAGCAACAGAATATAAATCCTCTTCTACAAAAGCATTTGCCGTGTCTATGCATGCAGCTTATTCCGATGCAGTGCTTAAAAGCGGAACGCATCCGGTGCGTTGTGTGAAAGAGCCTCAATCCATAAATCCGGTTGTTCCGAGTTTGTCTATTTTGGAATATATATATAAAGATACTATTTCTCATATTTGTAATCCGGAAATTAGAGGGTTTACTATTTTGAGTAATATTAGTTGGACAGTAAGTGTGGATCAATCCTGGTGTCAATTGTTGACGACTTCGGGCATAAATAATGGACCAGTAAATTATGAACTGGAGCAAAATACTACAGGACTCGATCGTTGTGCAACCATTACGATAGTTGGTGGTGGTTTAGAGAAAAAGATTGAATTGCTCCAACGTAATTGTGCTTCCGTTGGACATGATTTGCATTATACGACGTTAGAAATAGAACCATTGTCTTTTGTGAAAGTAGGTGCTAATGGTAGGGAATTGATTAGTGCCGCTAATGAAGAAATGATAATGAGAGACGTGGTTGTCTACGTATATCAGTTTGATGGAAGTGGCATGGTTCCTCAGGGAATCTACTATGTCCCTTCTGTCAATAGTAATACTGCAACAGTATCATTTAGAATTTGGAGTGGAAACAAAAAGTTTTTTGTTGCGGCAAACACTGGCGGTAATAATTCTATTATTTATAATCAGGATGCATTAGCATCGGTAACATATACCATTCGCGATTTGGATAAAACATATAATAATTTAAATAATATTTTAGCATCCACATCTTCCGGTTTTGAATTGCAGTCTTCTTTGACGCTATCTTCCGGAACTGAAGGTGGAGGAGCTGGGCTTATTAAAACAATGGCCGGAGGTGCATTCTCTGTATCAAACGGATTGCTTAATACAATGACATCATACACAAATAACACGTGCTTTTTTATGTCGAACTGGGACGGAGCCAATATCGAGGTCTCACCGACAGAAAAGTTGACCAGTGATTGTTTATTTACTATAGTTCCGGATATATCATTGGAAGATTCGAAAAATTCACCAATTGGAACAAATAATCATATTAAAATCGGATTACAGCGCGGAGTGGCTAAAGTATCATTCCGTATTACAGCAGATGGGACATCAACAAATGAATCAGCAGGATATGCCGGGCCTTATTATTCTTCGGTTTCCGATGGCTCTAAAGGACGTTTTACTCCATGGAAGATGGATGGGAAATCTGTTTGGGCATTGGGAAATATTAATAAACACATGTATCCATTTCAAACGAATCTCGGAGGGGATATTGCAAGTCCTAATTATTCTCTAACATCTGGAGATACTGTGAATTGGGGAAATCCTTCATCCAGTAGCAATTGGTATGCGAGTTATGATAATACCCGTGTTTTCGGAACCGGAAAGAAATATGGAACAAGTTCATTTGGTATATCAGATATGAAAAATGCAATGTTGTCTGCCGGAAATTATACGCTAATAAGTGATGCCAGCGGAAGTGATCACGCTCAAGTCTATGTGTTCTGTACGGAAAATGGGACAGAACATCCACAGTTGCAGGATAAGGCCACTTTTGTAATGATAGGTGGCGAATATCGTCCGGAAAATTGGATAAGTGATGTGAAAAGAAATCAAACGGTTGGCAATAAACCATATTTGGGATGGAATGGGTTAAGCGCAAATATAGGAGTGCAGAATGTTTATGGATCTACTTATTCCGAGCCATTGTGGAACGATGATGAAATGATTTATTATTTATCTGACTTAAAAGTCTTCATTCATGGAAAGCGGAATTTGTATGCCTATTATGCCTATGAAAAAGGCATTGATGTGTCATGCGAAGAAAAGCAACTGTTGGCAAATACATTGATATCTAATAAGGTGTACCAAGATGAACAGGGTGAGTTAGTGAAGTCGTATTATAGAGGCCAATGTGTCTATAAAAAATATATAACGGATGAATCAGAGCCTTCTCTCCAAAATAAAGTTTTGGTTCGGCGTAATTTTATATATGATGTGAATCTTACTAATATAAAAGGTCCGGAAGTGGCTGAGTTTAAATAAGAAAATGTGTGATATCTGTTTATTTTGAAAATTTAGACTTGCAGGCTGTCTTTTTTAGGTAGCCTGTTTTTTGTGAGAAATTTTGAAATTTATGGAGATAATGTGATCTTTGTGAAGTTTATTTTTTCAAAAATCAAAGATATGCAGTCTATAATTAAGTTGTTGATCATTTTTTGTTGTATTTGCTTATTTGCCTGTCAGGACAAAGATAGTGGAGCTTCACAATCTAGGGATTTTTCGGCTAACGGTGATAATTTAAAATTGGTCTTACAAAAAGATAACGCAAACTCTTCCATTACGGAAAATCAGACTTTGCAGACGATTCTGAATCGTAAAAGTGTCAGGGTATATACGGATAAAGAAATAGCTCCCGGCATAATGGAGCAATTGTTGCGAGCCGGGATGGCGGCGCCCTCGTCGAAGGATCGTCGTCCGTGGCATTTTATTGTTATTTCGGATAAAAACCTTCTGGAGAGCCTTGGTTCGCAGTTAAAAAATGCTTCTTGTCTGAAGGATGCGAATAAAGCAATTGTGGTATGTGGCGACGATGAATTGTCTGATAACTGTTGGTTTCTTGATTGTTCGGCTGCTACGCAGAATATTTTGATTGCTGCCGAAGCTTTGGGGCTTGGCGCGGTGTGGACAGCTGTTTATCCATATAATGACCGCGCTGAGATTGTCAATAATACATTTAATTTAAAGAAAAATATTCGTCCTTTCACAATTATTCCGCTTGGTTATCCGTTAGAAGAAAGTGAAGCAAAAGATAAATTTGACGAATCGAGGATTCATTATGACAAATGGTGAGTTGCCCGGGAGAATATAGATTTTCTTTTGGCATTCTATCAATTTACATTATATTTGTAACCTTTGCCATGAAAATGCGTCAAAGAAATAACCTTACTTGAAATTGTATGAGCATATCAATACGTTCATTGAATAAAAAATATCCGAATGGTAACCATGCCCTGAAAAATGTCAACATGGAAATACCAACGGGTATGTTTGGTTTGCTGGGTCCTAACGGAGCCGGTAAGTCCACGCTTATGCGCATATTAGTTGCTTTAATGGAGCCGACATCAGGTGAGGTCGATGTGTTCGGGTATAATTTGCTGAAAGAACGCAAAGAGGTTCGTAAGATACTCGGATACCTGCCTCAGGATTTTCGGTTTTTTGCCAAATATAAAACGTATGAATTTCTTGATTACGCGGCGCGTCTTTCTGGTATGAATAACGGAAAACAGCGTCGTCAGGCTGTAGACACGATGTTAGAAAGTGTAGGGTTGTTTGATGTCAGGGAGCGTTATGCGAATAAGCTATCGGGTGGAATGAAGCGTCGTTTGGGAATTGCCCAGGCATTGATTCATCAGCCTAAACTTATCATTGTCGATGAGCCGACGACCGGGCTTGATCCGGAAGAGCGTATTCGTTTCCGGAACCTTCTCGCCGAAGTCAGTGAGAAAGAAGTAACCATTATCCTCTCGACCCATATTGTCGGCGATATATCCAGTACATGTAATTGTATGGCGCTGATGAATAAAGGTGAAGTTGCTTTTTTCGGTTCACCACAGGACATGTTGAAAGAAGCGGAAGGCAAAGTGTGGAGAATGAAAGTAAGCGGAGACGATTTGCCTCTCATAGACAAACAATATCCGGTTATATCAACGATACCTTCCGGTACGGGCTGGGAAGTGCAGGTCGTAGCAGATGAAATAAAAGGCTATGACGCGGAATCCTATCCTCCCAATCTGGAACACGCGTATGTCTATTATATGGAAAAGAAGTTGGATCGTTGGACGAATGATTAATAAGCTAAAAAGATGTCGGTATTAACTAATATACGCTCTGTTGCGAAGTATGAGAGCAAACTCCTGATGAGAAGTTGGTTCTATCGTGTATTTCTGATACTGGCCGTATTGTTCTTGTGTCTTTTTAACTTCGCGGCATTAATATCCGAAGATAGCGGCGGTTTTTGGTTGATGAAAGCTTTACCTTCGAATATTCCATACGTAAACCTGTTATTTTTGAATACCGGACAGGCGATTATCGCGGTTTTTTTGTCTTCGGAATTTCTGAAGTCCGATAAAAAACTCGATACATCCGAAGTCTTTTATGTTCACCCGCTTAGCAATTCCGAGTATGTAATCGGAAAGATATGGGGAAATATGAATGTGTTTTTCCGTCTTGACCTGATTATTATAGCAATCGTTGTTGTTTTTAATCTTGCTTCGGGAATATCTGTTGATTGGGCGGCTTATATCACCTATTTTTTCTTAATATGCGTTCCTACTTTGATCTACATTTTCGGATTGTCCGTGAGCCTGATGCTCATTCTTAAAAATCAGGCTATTACATTTGTTATTCTATTGGGCTATATCGCCTTAACCTTGTTTTATATAGGAGATAATTTTTATTATCTTTTTGATTATATGGTCTATAACCTGCCGTTGGTGAAATCTTCCGTTGTTGGTTTTACAAACTGGGCGGCATTAATAAACCATCGTTTAATTTATCTTTTGCTTGGTTTGGGGTTTCTTTGTATCTCTATCTTTTTATTCAGAAGGTTGCCAAATACGAAATACGGTCGTTATCGCTGGCTTGCTTTGTCGTTTTGTTTTATTCTGGCAGGATGCGCAGCAGCTTATAATCACGTCAGTTCCATCCTGGAAGAAGCTAAAATGCGGACTTTGTATACGGGAGTTAATAATAAGTATGTGAATTCGCCGAAGATGATTATTGACCATTATGATATAACAGTAAAACAGCATCCTGAAATAATTTCGGCGGAAGTCGTAATGAAAGGAGTGGCTTTGGATACTTCGCCGGTTTTTACTTTTTGCCTGAACCCCTCATTGCAATTGCGTGAAATAACGGATAATCAAAAAGAATTGTCGTTTAATCGCGAACATCAGATTATCCTGATTGATTTCGGGCGTAATCTGGTAAAAGGTGATACGGTGTCGTTTACAATGAAATATGACGGACGTATAGACGATATCTTCTGTTATTTGGATATTCCTGCTGAAATATTGCAACAGGAATATTCGAGTCAGATGTTTCGAATTGATAAAAAGTATAGTTTTCAAAGTGATAATTATCTGCTATTTACACCTGAAACATATTGGTATCCTCGCCCTGGCACTTCGTACAGCAGTGATAGTCCGGATTGGCAGCAGGCTTATTTCAGTCATTTTCGCTTGACAGTGAAGACGATAAACGGTCTTAAAGCATTGTCGCAGGGTACACAGAAATGGCCTCCGGTAAAGAAACCCGTTGACCGCCGCCCAAGGAGAACTCCGGAAATCCTTCCGGGGGAAGACGGGCAGGATTCTATTGGAACGCTTGATACGATCCCTGGTGGGAGAGATCTGGCGGTTTCGGATCGACGGAGACCGGATGGAGAAGTCGGCCGCGATCCGGAAAGCGGCGAAGGCAGAGCGCGTAGACGTGGTGGAGAAAGAAGCGGCGGCGCATCTCGTGAAGGGCGTCCTGAAGGAGGTGCGCGAAGAGGAGAAGGACGGACTCCGAGAGAGAACGCCGAAACTACCTCCGATAGAGGAGAAAGAAGAGCGCGCCCTATAGATACGGAAGGGAGCGAAGCCGGAAGAAGAGAACGTCCTGCGAATATGGAAGATGGAAAGGGCGGAAAAGCAGAACATGCCGTTGCCGAAGATCAGGATAGACCTTTACACAGAGCTCCGGGAGAGGGCGGTGATGACATCAGAAACCATGAAAGAGATGATGAAGGAATGCCGGTTGTTCCGGAAACAAAAGACAGTCTTTTTATTTTTGAAACAGACTTTCCATCGCCTTCGATAACGCTAATTATTGGTGATTATGAGCAAAAATGCATTGATGTTGATAGCACCTTATTTAGTATCTGGCATCTGAAAGGACATGACTTTTTTACATCCACTTTTGATTCTATTATGGATACGATACCCTCACAGATCAGGGAGCGCAGGCGCTCGTTGGAGAGTACCTATTCTTTGGATTATTCGTTCAAGCGTTTTTCTTTAGTCGAAACGCCCGTACAGTTTTATAGTTATGTCCGGACATGGACGCAGGCACAGGAAAAAATGCAACCGGAAATGGTACTGTTTCCTGAAAAAGGTTGCCTTTTTGACAATGCGGATGTCGTTAAAAGGGTGAAGGATGAAAAGAAGTGGGCCAAATGGAACGGACAGGATATCAACGATGAGGAGGCGGCCATACGTACGTTGAACAATTTTATGTGGACGTTTCAGCGTACGGAAAGTGACTTTAACTGGTCGCAGGAACGCGGCTCTGTCAATGTCGCAGTAACGGCCAATCCTTACTTTGTTTTTCCGCAGTTATATAATTTCAGATACAATATCTTTTCGTCGGAATGGCCTATCGCTAATCGACTAGTAGAGCTTTATTTGCAGGATAAATCCGATAATAATACCTGGATAAGACAGATGAATGGGATAAGTAATAATGAAAAAGCCAATCTGTTAATGAAACAGCGTCCGTTCAAAGAGTTGTTGGCCGATACGGAACAGCGTGATTTGTTGGATAATGTGATAGCACAGAAGGCTAATTTCTTGTTTGCTCCGGCGGAGCGAAATATTGGCTACAAAGAATACCGTGATTCGTTACGGGCTGTTTTACAACAAAATATATTTACAAATCTTCGGTTTGAAGATCTGCTTGACACGATGGGGAAGATTGCCGGAGAGGATTTAATTACGTCTCTTGAAGCATGGAATTATCCGACTCCTCTTCCTGTCTATATTGTAGGAGCGCCTGAAGTAACACAGATCTCTAACCGTGATAAGGAAGTTTATGTGGTGAAATTACAGATTACGAATGATTCCGACAATGACGGTATTATCAATGTCGAAACAAATGTCGGGGGGCGTAATGATGTGTACGATCCACAGGCAAAGCGAAAAATTTCTTTTGCCGCCCATGAAACAAAACGTCTTGTTTCTGTATGGGATGAAGCTCCGCGTAATATAAATGTAAATACATTGATATCGGCCAATCTGCCGAATCTGATCAATCTGCCTGTAAGTAATATCATACGCGAACGAAACAAACCGATTGACGCGGAGGGAGATTTTATTGTTCAGCATGTTTCATACAATATACCGGGAGAGGTGATTGTTGATAATGAAGATTCCCTGTTATTTGTATTGTCAGCACCGGATGTTGTCGGACTTTTGCCACGATTGTTGGATCAGGTCGACGATAACTCGTTCCGTTATGCCGGCGTTTCAAATTGGCGTCCGCCGTTACAATGGACGTTGACGACAAACGATAAGTATTATGGTACACATGTTCGTTCCGCTTATGTTATCAAGAGCGGTAGCGGAAGCCAGAGTGCAACTTGGAAAATACCCGTTCCCACAGCAGGACAATATGACTTGTATTACTATGTTTATAAGCCGGATGATGTCCGCAGGGGACGTCGTGGCGGCGGAGGCGGCGGTGATCGTGGCGGAAGCGGAGATGCGGAATATCATTTCAAGATAAAATATGACGAAGATGAAGAACACGCGTATGTAGACCTCAGACGTTCGGACGAAGGTTGGAGTATTTTGGGAACTTATTACTTCAATCAGGATACCGTAAGGGTAGTTTTAACAAATGATTGCAAACTACGCACCGTAACAGCTGATGCCGTTAAGATCGTGAAAAGATAGTGCGCTTCGCTATGCGCAGCGCAAATTGACAATGGAGAATTGACAATTGACAATGTGCGACCGAAGGTCGCAAAAGGAGAGGAGCGAAGCGACAGAAATAAACCGACCTCGTGCGGTGAGCCGTTAAGTAGCGACGGAGGCGTTAAAAATCTATGCTGTTTGAGCTTGTAGCAAAGCGAAAAGCGAGTTACATAGATTTTAGCCGACCGAGCGTTAAGCTTAACGATGCGAAGCGCACGAAGTCTTGCTTTTTTGGTACTTTTTTAGCAAGAAAAAAGTACAACATATTTTTAAAATAAAAGATTATGAAAAACAGACAGTTATGGGTAAAATTAGCCTGCGTGATCATTCTTCTTGCAGGGCGACCCTTGTTTTCGTTCGCGCAGGAACTGATAACAATAGACCAGGCGTTGGATATAGCGGAAGAGAATAATCCTTCGCTGATAATTTCAAAGCTGAATTTAGAAAGGTATCAGCAGAATCTTGTCGCGCAGCGGGCATCTCTGAAATCTCAATTTTCGCTCAATCTTAATCCTCTCAGCTATACCAAAACGCGTAGTTTCGATAACCGCCTGTCGCAATGGTATACGAATGAAAGATTAAATACAAGCGGAACGTTTCAGGTCACGCAGCCTATCTTGTTTACAGACGGAGAGATCTCTCTTATCAATACTTTCGGATGGCAGGATAATAAATCTACGGTTGAAGGTACGGACAACAGTAATAAAGCTTTTAGTAATGACCTTTATCTTCGCCTTAATCAACCGATTTTTACATATAACCGTCGTAAATTAGAACTTAAACAGATAGAATATGACTATGAGAACGCAGGAATAAGTTATGCCTTGCAACGCCTTAATATGGAGAGAAGTATTACCAATCAGTTCTATGCTGTTTATATGGCTCAAAGTAATCTTGAAATAAGTCATGAAGAGTATGAAAATGCGAAGCAGAGTTATGAGATAATCAAAAATAAAGTGGAGGCGGATTTATCGGCAAAAGAAGAACTTTATCAGGCGGAAGTGAATTTGGCAACCGCGCAGTCTTCCGTGGAAGAGCGTATTGTTACACTTGAGAATGCTAAAGATGAACTGAAACAAACTTTGGGTATGCCACTTAGTGAAAACGTGAATGTAAAGGCGGATATCGAAGTGAGCCCGGTATCTGTTAATCTGGACCAAGCTGTTCAAAGCGGGTTGCATTCGCGAATGGAGTTGCGTCAACGTGAGATAGATATAGAGCTGGCTGAATTGCAGATGATTCAGACGAAAGGCTTGAGCGAATTCAAGGGCGATATCTCTTTGTCAGTTGGTATTATCGGCGATCATGAGAAGTTTGCGAATATATATGATAACCCGACCCAAAATCCAAGGGTTGCCGTTAGCTTTACGGTTCCGATATTTGACTGGGGTGAGAAAAAAGCGCGTGTGAGAGCGCAAAAGACAGCCCAGACAATTGCCAACCTGCAAAATGAAAATGAAAAAGTGGATATAGAATTGAATATTCGTCAGGTATGGCGCAGGTTAGAGAATCTTCGTACACAGATAAATATCGCAGAGAAGAATGTTCGTAATGCGCAGCTTACCTACGACCTGAATCTGACAAGATATCGTGAAGGTGATCTTACAGGTATGGAAATCAGCCAGTTTCAGACACAGCTTTCAAATAAAAAGATTACATACTCGCAGACACAGATCAATTATAAAATAGAATTATTGAATCTGAAGATTCTCTCTCTCTATGATTTTGAAAAAGAAACACCGATCGTTCCGATCAAAGAGTTGTATAACAAGAATTAAAGTTTACGCAGATTGAAAATTAAAATATGAATGAAATGAAATACAGAAGCTTATTATCCGCGGCGATGATTGTTCTACTGACAGCATGTAACAATCAGCCACAAAGTAATCAGAACGATATTGAAACGCCTGTGTCTGTACTGGAACTGAAAAAAGGCTCTATCAGCAAGTTGATTAATACTACCGGGACGGCGCAGGCTACATATAGTGTAGAACTGAACTCCGAGATGAGTGGTATGTATAAACTTCAGACGAATTCCAGAACCGGTAAGCCATATAAGTTGGGCGATGCGGTTAAGAAAGGCCAGCTTATCATCCGACTCGAAGACAAGGAATATGAGAATGGTATCGCTCTGGAATCCAAAAAACTAACACTTGAGATTGCGGAGCAGGAGCAGAGCAAGCAAAAAGCGCTGTATGAGAAAGGAGGGGTAACGCTTAGTGAGATGCGTAATACCGAAGTGAGGGTGACCAACGCGCGTTATGACCTTGATAATGCGTATCTTAATCTTGAGAAAATGAATATTCCGGCGCCTTTTGACGGAGTAATTGTCTCCTTGCCTCATTATACGACAGGCGGAAAAGTTGCACAAGGGCAACCGATGGTTGGGATAATGGATTATGCGCGTATGTATATGGATATCAATCTTCCGGAAAGTACAATTGAATATATCAAACCGAATCAACCGGTATATATTACCCATTATACAATGCCTGAGGATACACTAACGGGAGTTATCAGCGAATTATCGCCCGCGATAAGTATCGAAACACGTACGTTCAAAGGGATGATTACCATTGATAATACGGGCTTGAAATTACGCCCCGGAATGTTTGTAAAAGCGGATGTGGTCGTTGATAAGGCTGATAGCGTGATTATCATACCGAAGGATGTTATTCTTTCCAACAGGAATCGGAAGTATGTTTATGTTGTGGAGAAAAATACGGCGATTGTGCGTAATATAAAAACCGGGCTTGAAGACGAAGATAATATCCAGGTAACGGAAGGCCTGAACGAAAATGATAACCTTGTAATCAGGGGATACGAAACATTGCGTGAAAATAGTCGGGTTAAAGTGCTTAAATAAGCTGATAATGATAATTTTACTTACATCTTAAGCTTGTGTATTAAATGAAAAAAATAATATCCTTTGCGGTAAAAAATCCTGTTACCATAAGCATGGTTGTATTAGCAATCCTGTTGTTGGGAAAGATTTCGTACGACCGGCTGAATGTGGATTTATTGCCCAATATGAATTCTCCGCGTCTCTTTGTTGAGATTGAAGCGGGAGAACGTCCGCCGGAAGAGATCGAGAAAATGTTTGTGGAAAACATGGAATCGATGGCCATACGCCAGAGTGATGTGACGCAAGTGTCGTCAGTTATTAAAGCCGGTACCGCGCGCATCACGGTTGAGTATGTCCAGAACAAAGATATGGATGAAGCCTTTCTCGACCTTCAAAAAGCGATGAATCCCTTTTCCCAGAACGCGGATATTGAGTCGATTAATATTACACAACATGACCCTAATACCGCACCGGTAGTGCTTGTTGCCATGTCTCACCGTTCCATAACGGATATGGCGGAATTACGTAAAATGGCGGAGAGTTATATCCGGAACGAACTGATACGCCTTGAAGGTGTTGCTGAAGTGTCGCTTTCCGGACAGGAACTTTCTGTGCTGACCATAAAGACAGACCCCTATAAGTTGAGTGCGTTCGGATTGACAATGGAAGATATATCTTCTCGGATAGAGGCTAATAATCAGAGTATTTCGGGTGGACGTGTGAGTGAATTAGGTTTACAGTACTTAGTGAAAAGTTCATCGTTGTTTACATCCGAGGCCGATTTTGAAAACCTGATTGTCAGTTACAAATCGACGGAAGCGTCTGCAACGGGAACAAATGCTGCGGGAACAGGAACATCTTCCTCGTCCGCTTCGTCAGGAAGTGATAACAAGGCTCCTTTATATCTGCGGGAAGTGGCTACTATAAAATTTGAAAATGCACGTCCTGAAAATATTGTTCGTATCAACGGGGAGCGTTGCATCGGATTGTCTGTTTACAAAGAAATGCAATACAATACGGTGCGGGTGGTAGAGCATATCACTAATCAGCTGGGTTTTATCGAGCAGGCATTGCCGGGTTATAAATTTCAGGTAATCAGTAATCAGGGTACATTTATAAAACAAGCGATCGATGAGGTTAAAAACAGTGCGCTTTTAGGTATGGTTCTTGCGGTATTAGTGTTGTTTGTATTCCTTCGCCGCATCGGAACGACGCTGATCGTCAGTTTATCTATTCCGATATCTATTATCGCTACATTTAATCTGATGTATTTTAACGGCTTGACACTGAATGTGATGACGTTAAGCGGCTTGGCGTTAGGTGGTGGTATGCTTATCGACAACGCGATTGTCGTGATAGAAAGTATTTTCCGGAATCATGAGCGCGGACTTAGCCGGAGGGAGTCGATTATTACGGGTACATCGGAAGTTTCGGGTGCTGTTATCGCTTCCACACTGACTACAATCGTTGTTTTCCTGCCGATTGTATATATTCACGGCGTTTCGGGAGAATTGTTTAAAGATCAGGCATGGACGGTTGCATTTTCGCTGTTGTCATCTTTGTTTGTCGCCTTGCTTGTGATACCGATGTTGTATGATAAATTATCCGGACGGAAAAATGCCAAGACGGAAACCACTTCTATTCAGTTTAAATGGTATAGTGGTGCGCTCTCTTCTTTGTTGAAACGTCGCTGGGTGGTTATTATAATTTCCGTATTGTTATTGATTGGTACAACATTGCTTCTTCCGTTTGTGGGAACAGAGTTTCTTCCCCGTTCCGAAAGCCGTGCGTTTTCGATATCGGTAAAGCTACCGGAAGGTACACGTATTGAGCGTACGGATGCAGTGGTGAACAATTTGGAGTATTTAATCCATACGATAAGCGGAGATAGTTTATGCACGGTGTATAGTCATGTCGGCCAGGGTTCGTCTGAAAATGAAGTTTTTGAAGGCGAGCATACGGCGATGATGAAAGTTATCCTGTCGAAATCATCGCCATTACCTCCGGAAATGGTTATGGAGCGTTTCGTTGAAGCGACAAATAATATAGAAGGGCTGGAACTTACATTTAAACAGGAAGATAACTCTTTGGGATCATTGTTTGGAGATGAAGATGCGCCAATCATTGTTGAAGTGAAGGGCGAAGACTTGGATGAAATTGCTTCTATCACGGACGAAGTGCTGATAAAAATGGAGATCATAGACGGTATCTACAATATCAAATCGTCAATGGCGGATGGAGCTCCCGAACTGACTGTTTCAATTGACCGTACGATGGCAGGAATTAATAACATTACCGTTTCGACGGTTATTGAACAGCTAAAACAGCAGTTACAGGGGCGTGATGTCGGTAAAATGGATTATAAGGGAGAGATGCGCGATATTGTCATCAAAGTTCCGGATGTTACCGTCAAAGATTTGCAAGACCTTGTTATCAAAAACGGAAATCAGGAGTTCCGCTTGCGTGAGATAGCGACAATCGAAAGTTCGCTGGCTCCGAAAGAAATTTTCCGCCGCAATCAGAGCCGTATTAATAAAATATTAGCCGATAAAGATGCTGGTAAATCGTTAGACAAAGTGGCGCAACAGATACGCCAAACTGTCAGTGAAATCAATCTCCCGACCAATTATTCTATTAATGTTACAGGTGAAGAAGAAATGCGCCAGGAATCGATGAACAGTCTTATGTTTGCATTACTATTGTCGATCATTCTCGTTTATATGGTACTGGCGTCGCAGTTTGAGTCGCTGTTGCATCCGTTTACAATCCTGTTGACCATACCGCTTGCTCTTGTCGGCGCTATCCTGATGTTTTTGATTACAGGTACGACGATCAACATCATGGGTGTTATCGGCATTATCATGCTGGCCGGTATTGCTGTGAATAACTCAATTATTCTGGTCGGGCGTATTAATCAGTTGAAAGCGGATATGAGTCTTACGGACGCGATTGTTCAGGCAGGACAACAGCGTATCCGTCCGATTATTATGACAAGTTTAACGACAATTCTGGCGCTGTTGCCGATGTCATTTAATATCGGAGAAGGGGCTGCTTTACGTTCGTCTATGGCGATAGCCGTTATCGGCGGATTGGTTACCTCAACGTTGATGAGTTTGGTGGTTATTCCTTGTGTGTACTATGTTTTCGAGCAGATGAAACGTCGCGTGACCAAATCGGATGCGGAATCACTGGGAACAAGATCTCCGGAAATGGAGTATCAGAATGCGGAAACCTAAAGCCTGGAATATTGAAGCCTGAACAATAAAATTATGAATTGAAAAAGAATGAATTTTCTATTAAATAGAAGAATAACAATAACAATGTTGTTTATAGCGCTTACCCTGCTTGGGTATGTGTCATATAAGCAATTGCCTGTAGAGTTATTGCCTAACGCAGAACTGCCGATGTTATTTGTCTCCGTCAATTCACAGCAGGAGATGGATCCTTCATACGTAGAGTCGGAGGTTATCATTCCTCTTGAGGGTGCGATAAGCTCGATCGGGGGTGTTGATAAAATACAATCGGAGATAAGCACTCGCCAGTCCTCCATACGGATTGATTTTAAGAGCAACGTCAACTTCAAAGCCACATCACTGAAATTGGAGGAAAAGATGAAGGAGGTATCCGCGTCGCTTCCGGACGGTTTTGTTGTGCGTGTTCAGAAAGTGGATGTGGCCATGATGAATAACAATTTCATGACGCTTCAGGTGCGTGGTTCGGGAGGTGTTGACCGGGTACGCAATGTTGTTGATGAAAAAATCACCTCGGAACTGGAAAATATTGATGGCGTAGCGGCTGTGAATGTTTACGGCGGACGGGAAAAAGCGATTGAAATTCGTTTGGATAAGGAAGCATGTAAGGCTTTGAACCTTACCACTTCGAGAATAAGTGGCCTGTTGAGCAGTAATACGCAGGAGAAAATGTTTGTCGGTAGTGTGAAAGAGTCCGATAGCCAGTATTTTGTTCATGTCAATTCGTCATATACAAAAGTCTCCGACCTTGAAAATCTTGTGGTAGCCCCAGGCCCCGTGTTGCTGAAAGATATAGCAACCGTATTTTTTGACTTGAAGGAAGAAACTTCATTTAGCCGTGTGAACGGGAAAGAAGCGATTTCGATTTCGTTAGTGAACGATGCACAGGTAAACCTGATTGATTTGTCACATCGTACGACAGAGGTTATCGACAGGTTAAATGAACGTTTGGAAAGCTTGGATGTCGAGGTTGTTATTGACTCCAATACTGCCGAGATAATGGAAAATAATATCAATCAGATTATCGATCTGGCTTTGGTTGGCGGCTTGCTGGCTATCCTTGTGCTATGGTTTTTCCTTAAAAATATACGATTGGTATTCTTTATCGCATTATCTATTCCTATATCTGTCTATACGGCGTTTAATTTCTTTTATGCGGCGGGAATCTCCATAAACAGCCTTACACTTGTCGGAATGGCGCTTGCCGTCGGGATGTTGCTCGATAACAGTGTCGTCGTGCTTGAAAATATTTACCGGCTTTCCGGCGCCGGTTCTTCGCCCGAGCGTTCCGTTACGCAGGGCACCTCGGAGGTCTGGCGTTCGATTGTCGCAGCTACCCTTACGACTGTCACCGTCTTTCTTCCTTTCGTATTTACCGATAATTTTATGATAAAACTGATCGGTAATCACATTGGTGTTTCTATCATATCCACGCTTTTAGTTTCTATGGCGGTTGCGCTATTGTTCATCCCCATGGCAGCATATACTATACTGCGTAATAAGAAGAGTCGCAGTGTTTTCTATGAAAAAGTTTCTTTGTCGCAACGTCCCGTGCAGGTTTATCTCGTCCTTCTTAAGACCTGCATGCGTAATCCGGGAGTGACGATTTTTGGTGCGGTTATCCTGCTTTTCGTAACGCTTATATTCTCATTGACAACAACCGTCCAGCAGAATCAGGAAGTGGAATCCGACCGTTTTAATGTATATGTGACGATGCGTACGGGAAGTACGCTGGAAAGTACGGATAAAGTGGTGAAGGTATTGGAAGAACGTCTAAATGAGATACCGGAGAAAAAAGATGTTATCAGCCGCATTAATGAAGAAGAAGCAGTATTAACCTTTGTTTTGCAGGAAAATTATCAGAAGATAGGTAAGCGGAGTATTTCCGAAATTAAGTCCGACGTACAATCGAAAATGCCGGATGTGGAAGGAGCGGAAATATCCGTATCAGATGCGACAGGTGGACAGGACAGAGGTGGAGATATGGGAGGAACAATTGCGTTTATGAGCATGTTAGGCATAGGAGATAATCAGGAGCGTGTTATTATTAAAGGTTCCGATTATGATATGATGCAGCTTGTTGCCGAAGATGTGCGTTACTATTTGGACGAACAGGATTTTATCCGTAATTCGCGGGTATCTTACACGCGCCGCCAGCCGGAGGTCCGATTGAACTTCGACCAGATATTACTGACCTCTTACGGGATAACGCGCGCCAATATAACTTCGGGATTAGCGAATCTGAATACGGAATATTCGTCGGGCACAACATTCAAAGTCGGCGAGGAGTCTTATGATATTATTATTCGTGATAAGACACCGGAGGAAGAGGAAGAAGAACAAAAGAAGCAAAAGACAATAGATGACCTCGAAGCGATACAAATAGTGAACGCGAACGGCGGTTTGCATAGTCTGAAAGACATTGCGACGGTGAATAGAGCATTCGGTCGTTCACGCATAACACGTGTCAATCAGGATAAACAGCTTGAAGTACGGTATAATTTTATCCGTAGCGTCGAACAGTCAAAGTCACTGTTGGAAGGTTATCGCGCCGATATCGACCAGTTGGTCGCGAATTATAACCTGCCGGCGGGTGTGGCGATTGAGGTGATACACGAAGAAGATCAGTTCGCGGATTTTAAATTTCTTATCATTGCTGCCTTTATTTTGATATTCATGATATTAGCTTGTGTATTCGAGTCTATATCAACCCCATTAGTGTTATTATTTTCCATACCATTGGCGGCAATCGGCTCGTTGCTGGCTTTGGTTATGACGGGAAACAGCCTGTTGAGCGCCAATACGCTAACCGGTTTTCTGATATTATTGGGTGTTGTAGTGAATAATGGTATCATACTGATCGATTACGCCAATATACTGCGAAAGCGTGGCTTCCGCCGTGAACGGGCATTGATGACGGCGGGACTGTCCCGTATCCGTCCGATATTGATCACGAGTATTACGACTATCATAGCTATGTTTCCATTGGCGATGGGTGATTCTGAATATGCCGGAGCTATCGGCGCGCCTTTTGCCATTACTGTTATCGGCGGACTTGCCTTTTCGACATTATTGACATTGGTTATTATTCCTACGGTTGCGATGGGATTAGAAAATACATTGGTATGGTATCGTACTTTATCACGCAAGATGAAAGCGTTACACCTTGTTCTTATTGTTGTCGGAATAGCTTGTATCTATTTTTATGTAGACGAACTGTTGTGGCAATCCTTATATTTTGTCGCGCTTATCATTCTTGTTCCCGGAGTGACATATTTCGCGCAAACAAGTCTGCGGCGCGCTAAGTCCGATGTGGTTGATCAGGAACAGGAAATAAATATCGTCGTAAGAAACTTGGTGAAGGTCTATGACCGTGCGGGACGTTTTTCACGTCAGTGGAACAGTGGGTTGGAGTTGCGTAAGCGTTTGGGCTTAAGCAGCGAATATCATTCGCTGAAAGACTTTATCAACGTCAGTTGGCAGTTTGCGCTATGGGGCTTTAGCATTTATTTCACCTATTTCTATGTTGATAGTAAGCTGTGGAGTTTCTTCCTGTCTTTTGGCATTTATGCTTCTACTTTATACTTATGGCGGAAAATCAGAACCTATCTGTTTTATCGTTTTTCGGGAAGTAAAGCAGTGAAATATATCAATCGCGTCATATTCTGGAGCATACCTCCACTGATTTTATTCGGGCTGTACAAAAAGTTAGACAATGCCGCCATGACAGCGATCATCGGTGTGTTGTGGGCTGTAGGTATAGCGATATACATTACATCCCAGTATTTGTATGAGAAGGAAATAAATATTGAGCGAATCAGCGGTCGTTTTGCCGGTCTTCGTCGTTCTTATTTCCGCATGGCGAAAAGCATTCCGCTTATAGGGAAGCGCCGTCGTCCGTTTAAGGCGTTGCGCGGCGTTTCTTTCGAGATAAAAACGGGAATGTTCGGTTTGCTCGGCCCTAACGGAGCCGGAAAATCCACGCTGATGCGTATTGTTACAGGTATTTTTGAGCAAAGTTACGGTAGTATATGGATTAATGGATTGGATACACGCGTCTACCGTGAAGAATTGCAGAGTCTTATCGGTTTTCTTCCGCAGGAATTCGGTACTTATGAGAATATGTCATCCTGGGAGTTTTTAGATTATCAGGCGATCATGAAGGGTTTAACAGACGGAAAGGTTCGAAATGAGCGTTTGGAATATGTGCTGAAAGCTGTTCACATGTATGAACGGAGGGATGATAAAATCGGATCCTTCTCCGGAGGTATGAAGCAACGTATTGGAATCGCGCTGATATTGTTGCATTTACCGCGTATTTTAGTGGTGGATGAACCGACAGCCGGCCTTGACCCGCGTGAACGTATCCGTTTCCGGAATTTATTGGTTGAGTTGAGTAAAGACCGTGTGGTGATCTTCTCCACACATATCATCGAAGATATTTCAAGCTCTTGTAATCAGGTTGTTGTGATTAATAAAGGTGAATTGAAATATTTCGGCGAACCGGTCGGTATGGTGGGGATGGCAGTTGGTAAAGTATGGCAGTTCCTGATAGACAAAGAGTCGTTTGAAGGAAAGCTGGATAAGTCGCTTGTTGTACACAACATTCAGGAAGGCGATATGATACAGGTACGTTATCTTTCGAAAGAGCAACCTTACCCTGGCGCCGTGCAGGTCGAAGCGAACTTAGAAGACGCCTATTTATGTTTGTTGAAAAATATGTAGAATATGAAGAAATACATAACGTTGATAACTAAAGTTGTACGATATAACCTGAAGATTATATTCGCCGGCAAATTCTTCTGGTTTTTGTTGGCAGCCTTTGCCTTTTTCGCTTTTTTCATGTTTCAACAGGCATGGAACAGAGCAGAAACAAACGAAGGCTCAATCTACAATCTGTTATTGTTTCCCTGTCTGTTGCTGATATTCTATCCGGTTGTTTTCGGTATTCAGAATGATGAGGATAACCGGATCCTTGAAATCATTTTCGGTATTCCGAATTATCGCTACAAGGTATGGGGGCTTCGTATGCTGATGGTCTATGTAGCGGATTATTTTATCCTCGTTGTGTTTGCTTATATTGCCCATATATTGCTGTACCCTGTCAATATATTCGAAATGGCGGCGCAACTTATCTTTCCCATGCTGTTTTTTGGTAATCTGGCATTTATGTTTTCCACAATTACACGGAGTGGCAATGGTACGGCAGTTATTATGATTATACTTGGCCTGGTATTTTTTATCTTTATGAATGCCAATAGTTCCGTCAGCAGCACTTATTGGAATGCCTTCCTTAATCCGTTTTCTATACCAAGTGATATCCACCCCATGATCTGGCAGAATACGATCATTAAAAGCCGCCTCTTTTTATCGATTGGTGGAATTGTCTTTCTGATGATAGGTCTCCTGAATCTCCAGAAAAGAGAGAAGTTTGTCTAACAGCCTCCCGCATTCGATGGCTTATTTAATGAGCTGTCATTATTTATATTTCTGATAATTAGTTGTTTTAATCTAAATTTCAGCTCTGTTTTAGATCAGTGCGATTTTTGGCACGTATTTTGTCTTTAGTAGATTGTTGTTGTAATAAGTTCAATATTGTAATTAATATAAATAATGAAGAGGATTGGAACAGGTAGGGTGTATTGAGTTTGATTTATTTAGGGTGGTTTATATTTTTTGAATAACGTTTTAGCAGAAGCATTTTTGATCTTTTTATTTAAAACCGTAGTTCCATGTGATGATGATTTTTCAGGCAACAACAAATACTGATAACGCGCGTATTTTTTTGATAGATTTATCTATAGCGTTGTGATTGTTATTAGTTTTATACACACTTTTATTTAACCTATGTGGCGGGGTTGTATTCTGTAGAGAGTACAATCCCGCTGTTTTTAGGCATACTTTGGTGTGGGGATTTGGTGAAGTTTGTGTTTGGTAAGATTATTCGCCAAATTATCAATCAAGTACGATGCACACCTAAAAGGGGCTACCTATACCAAGGTAACCCCTTAATTTTAAGTTTGGAGAGCTAAAAATCAGTAGAATAACTAAACTTGTTGACTTTTATTTTGCTTTTGGGATCAATATCAATAATTACGCAATGGTATTATTTAACAAATACTTTATGTGAACTGTTTTCCAATGTAACAAAATACAATCCCGATGGCAAGTTTATTCGCATAGTTCCTGCATTCACTGGCTGTTTTACTATAATTTGTCCACTTGTATTATAAACACATACCTGTGTATTGGTTTCTGCGTATATAGAAATAGCTCCGGAAATTCCGGTAACCCGGGTGCCGGATAATTTTAGGATATTGTCAACGCTATTATATTCAGCTACTTGTGAGTTGTTTAGCTCTCTAAAATCAATAGCAGATGTTAGTGGACTTCCGTTGTAAACATAATTACAGTCAACATAAAAAGTCAAACTGGCACTGGCTGTTCCACTTTTAAATGTTAAAACGCTCATACTACCAACATCACCGAATGTTCCATTTATTCTATAATTACCACCACCTAAATTACTAAAGGAATAAGAGCCTGAACCAGAATAGCTAAAGGTTAAATTTGTTTTATTTGATTTAAAATTCAATACAAAAGGTTCGGGGCAAACGAATAGCGGTCCATTCTGAAATTGATTAAACCAAAGTTCATAATAACTCTTACTTACAGAACCGGTAAAAAATATATTATTGGTGTTGTACGCGACGCCATTAAGGCTTTGAGGATTGGTATCTCTTGGATCCAGCCAATCTTTTAATCTGCGACGACTGTCTGTCGCATTATTGCCTGTCCATGAAATATCAAATCTACCATAGAAGCACCATTTAGGAGTACAGTCGTCAGAAACTTCGTGACCATGTAATTGCCCTACAACTCTGCGGGAACTATTGATCAGGGGGGAACCGGAAGAACCTTTTTCTGTGGATCCGTTGTAAATATGAGCGACCCAATGACTTTGAGGTGCGCCACCTATATCTAATGTATTGTTATTACTGTATATTTGATTCATTTGGCTGATTTTTTTTACATCACCCTTTGGATGGTGTATCCCAACAGCCCCTCCTGACACAGCGCTAGCACGTTCCCATCCTAAATAGTATGGAAACACTAATGAATTGTTACGCGGATCCTGTGTCAACTGTAATAGGGCAAAATCTGTATATGGATTATTAGCTTTGACTATAGCACCTGTTGTTGAAGTCAACAAAGGCTCTCCCGCAAGATTTTCACTTCCGGAATGTTCGTACTCCCAATAAAATATACACTGGCTTGCATTGTTGTTGCTTATAGCGTCCAATCCAGTTCCTTCCAAACAATGATCCGCTGTCAATACATAAGGAGTATAATCGTTCATAGTGTTATTTACCAATACACAAGAACACCAACTAGAGCCATTTGGGCCACGTACGGAAACTCTTGCCACTGCGTGCTTTTCGTATTGTTGCCAATTGCTTCCTGTAGGGCTATTGATGTTTATGTGACAAGAGAAGGCATCTCCGAAATTTCTCAATGACATTTGATATGGATTATTTACAAACCTATAACCATAACCAATATGGGATATGGAAATGACTGCCGGCAGCTTTACGAAAGAAGGTTGATAATACTCGAAGACTACATTTTCACCATAAATCAATGCTGTTGCAAATTGTATTGGCTTCTCCCAGCTTCCTTCAATAAACTCGGAAGTAATTGCACCGATAGATTGCCCTGTTTCTTCACTGTAGACAAAAAATTTTGCACCTTCTGGTAACCAGAATTGATCATAATATGCATTGGTGGACAATGCATCTTTCATTTCGACTTTCAATCGCCACAATCGCCCGCCATCCGGCATATTCTGCCATGTTCCTGAATTTTCGAGGTTATAATTTACAGGAATGTCAAATGCGTAGCGTTCCGGTCCTGGTTGAGCGTCATAGATCAAATCCTCCTGTGCAATCCGAGCTTTTTGTGCAGCTGTAACTGTTTTCATCTCTTTTTGAACCTGAATATCCTTAACAAGAGAATTTTTTTTCATCAACATACCATAGGGCTGTTCCTTGGTTGTTATCTGTGCATTTGAATATGCAGCGATGCAAAATATTGCAAATAATAATTTTGTTTTCATAGTGTGGTTAGAATTTATTAAAAAAAATTAATCAACCGGAATAATCAATGTAAGTATTAGTGTCCACTAAAAAATAAAACTAAATCGTATCTCATTTGATGTTTCAACTCCTTTCCTTGTTTTTTTAAATGAATAACTATTTTATATTGATCAATATTATTTATATAAATTTATTGAATAAATATAATATTAAAAAATAAAATACAATCTCAATTATAGTTAAACAATGTTAAGTATCAGTTGGTGGATAAGGTTGGAATATTAATTTTGAGCTTAATCTGTTGATTATAAATGTTTTTTTTTGAAAGTGTTGTTAGGCTGAAATTATAATTTGCTATATATATTAATTATGAAACAGTTTTATTTTTGATCTAAATTATTGCATTCGTATATTTGAATGATAAATATGCCATTTCATTGAAATGATAATTGGATAAAAAATCTGCTTGTATTGATATTTTCTTGCTTGTTGATGAATTACGGGCATTCGAATTATTCTGTAAACCCTATTTTCATCAGTAGATTTGAAAAATGCACTTTAACAGGCGCTAATTTCTGTTAGACAAATGAAGTGTATTAAAATCTGAAAGAATTCGGCGGCAAAATTCCGGTTCGAGGAACAAGAGCATATTATATTTGAGTTTATAAACAGATCAAAATATGAAACCCGGTTGAAAATGGTAGAGATAGAACGACATGTATTGATCAGGTAATGCCTTAACAGAAGGATCAGTGAGATTGATATAATGAAGCAATTGAATGCCTGGTATTATAGGAAATGGACTTACTTTTTAAAGTATTCTTTGGCGCAAGTATCTAAGGCATTATACCATTCTTCACCGAATTTACGGATGAGTGGTTCACGAAGAAATTGGTATGCCGGCAGGCGTTTCTGCTCGCCTAAAATTTCTGCCGCGCGGCAGACTTTCCATCTGTGATAGTTTACCGCCTGATAGTCTCTATAGCGCGTTACACGCACAGGATAAAGATGGCATGATATCGGTTTCATGAATTTGATACGGCCTTCGTAATATGCTTTTTCTATAGCACATTTGCAAATGCCGTTCGCATCATGATAGGTAAAAATACAATTTTTCCCGTTTACGATAGAGGTAACAACATCATTTTCCGCGTCAATATATCCGACACCCTGTTTGTTTATAACCTCTTGAGCTTCAGGCGAAAGGTCTTCCCATACGGCGGGTAGTATTTCGCGCAGAATTTTAAACTCTTCTTTTTCAAGCGGAGCTCCGGCGTCTCCCTCAATACAACATTCCCCTTTGCATTGTGCAAGGTCGCAATGAAAAAAACGCTCTATCAGGTCGAGACTTATAAGGGTGTCTTCAATTTGTATCATACAAACGGGACTAAACTAATCTCTTTATCAGAGATTAGTCAATCAGATTTTTGCCTGTCATTTCTTTAGGCTGCTCAAGTCCCATGATGTGTAACAGGGATGGGGCAACGTCTGCCAGGATTCCGTCTGAAACCTTTGCCGATGTATTAGTTGTTACATAGACGAATGGGACAGGATTTAATGAATGGGCAGTATTCGGAGAACCATCTTCATTAAGCGCGTGATCCGCGTTTCCGTGATCCGCAATGATAATGATTTCATAGTCATTGGCTTTTGCCGCCTCTACGGTATCCTTAAGGCATGCGTCAACCGCGACTACCGCTTTCTCAATCGCATTGTATATACCGGTATGTCCTACCATATCCCCATTTGCATAGTTGCAAACGATAAAGTCGTATTTCTGCGTATTAATAGCTTCAACTAATTTGTCTTTTACTTCGTAGGCGCTCATTTCCGGTTTCAGGTCGTAAGTTGCCACTTTCGGAGAGGGAACAAGGATTCGGTCTTCGCCTTCAAACGGCGCTTCGCGGCCTCCATTAAAGAAAAACGTAACATGTGCGTATTTTTCAGTTTCCGCAATATGAAGCTGTTCCAGCGATTGGGACGCTAAGTATTCTCCCAACGTATTGTTTACGTTATCTTTGTCATATAATATATGCAAACCATCAAATTTTGCATCGTAAGGGGTCATTGTGAAATATTGCAGGTTTGGAATTGTTTTCATTCCGGCTTCCGGCATATCCTGTTGTGTCAAAACAATCGTAAGTTCTTTGGCCCGGTCGTTACGGAAGTT
This sequence comes from Tannerella sp., assembly GCA_031551825.1. GTDB lineage: Bacteria > Bacteroidota > Bacteroidia > Bacteroidales > Tannerellaceae > Tannerella. Next base: position 60,461 of record JAVBNB010000021.1, read on the forward strand.
GAAGAATATCACAACATCACCTTCCTCGATAACAGAAACCGGTTTTCCGTTTTCTGTATGTACGATCGGTTTTACAAACTCATCCGTTACATTGTCAGCGTACGATTCTTCTATCGCTTTTACCATGTCTTCCGATTGTTTGCCGATACCCTTAACCAACAAGTCATACGCTTCTTTCACGCGTTCCCAGCGTTTGTCACGATCCATGGCGTAATAGCGTCCGATAATAGAAGCGATCTTGCCACCTGTCGTTTTCAGATGATTTTCGAGTTGTTCAATAAAACCTTTTCCGCTTTTGGGGTCCGTATCACGTCCGTCCATAAAGCAGTGTACATAAGATTTTGTGATACCGTACACTTTGGATATTTCTGTTAATTTAAACAGATGATCCATAGAGCTATGTACGCCACCGTCGGAAACTAACCCTAAAAAGTGTATTTGTTTATCATTGTTTTTGGCATATTCGTAAGCACGTTTGATCTCCGGATTTTCCAGAATGGAATTGTCACGACATGCTTTATTGATTTTTACAAGGTCCTGATATACGACACGTCCGGCGCCGATATTGAGATGCCCTACTTCGGAATTTCCCATTTGTCCGTCGGGTAAACCTACATCTTCTCCTGAAGCCTGAAGTTGTGAGTTTGGATAGGTTTCTATCAGATAATCCCAGTAGGGAGTAGGAGTGTTATGGATGACATCGTTTATTTTTTTGTTGCCGATTCCCCAACCGTCACAAATGATTAAAAGCGCTTTCTTCTTCATAATTTTTATATGATTTGTATTTACATATTTAGTGTGCAAAGGTAATCAAATTTTCAAGAAGATTGATTTTTTATATAAATACCAACAAAAGGCCCACTCTAAAAATAGAACGACAATAGCATCACTACTCCTACGATAAACATGAAAAACGGCTGGATTAAATCCCAGAAGCGCAGTCCATTCCATGTATGGTGATGAAATTGACTCCATCCTAAGATATTGTATAATCCAGTCGTTTCCGTTACCAACAGAAGCATAGTTATCCTCCTGAAAAAATCAAGCGATAAGATGCGTTGTTGTGTCATTTTGCAAACTCAACCTTCTCTAACTTATTCCATGCTCCACGGGTAAAATCAGGTATTTCTACCGGAGCGGAACCTTTATCTAATGATATTTCAGTCAGAGGAATCAGGCAGCACCATTCCGCAAGGTCGTATACGTCCATATCCAAAGGCAAGCCTTTCTGCAGGCAATAAATCAAGCGATAATCCATGATATAGTCCATTCCGCCATGACCGCCTACTGTTTTTGCTTTTTCTTCAATCTCTTTCGCGATCGGGTGTTTGTATTTTTCCATCAGCGCACTACGGGTTTCATCCGATACAAAACGGTGAGCGTTCAGATCTTCATGATTAGGTATGCCTTCCGAATCTACAGCGCTGGCTTCTACGGCAAAACCTTGTACCGGATATTTATTTGCGAATCCTTTGGTTCCGGACAATTGGAACATACGGCTGTAAGGACGCGGAGAAGTCACATCATGTTGAATCATGATTGTCTTTTCTTTTTCCGTGCGGATCATTGTCATAGTGTGGTCGCCATTGCGGAAATCAGTTACGTCTTCACCAGTTGTTTCTTTGATATAGGCTGGATTACCTACCGCTTTTGTATCCATAGAAACTAAATAGTTCATCTTATCTCCCCGGTGGATGTTCATTGCCAAGCAAACCGGGCCAAGGCCATGAGTCGGATAAACATCACCACGATGTTCATGATTAAAATCCATACGCCAGTTATTCCAATAGGCTTTCCAGAACTGTTGTAAACCATGAATATAAGCTCCTTCGCCATGCAGAAGTTCGCCAAATACTCCTTGTTGAGCCATATTCAGGCAGGTAAGTTCAAAAAAGTCATACACGCAATTTTCCAATTGCATACAATGCTTGCGGGTTTGTTCGGAGGTGTTGATCAGCTCCCATATCTCTTCCATTGTCATTGCGGAAGGAACTTCGATAGCTACATGTTTGCCATCTTTCATTGCCTGAATAGCTATGCGCGCGTGATTTTTCCAGTCTGTAGCAATGTAAATCAGGTCTACATCGGGCAATGCCGTCACCTGACGCCAGCTTTCTGAGTCTCCGTAGAACTCTTTCGCTTGAGGTTTCCCAAAACGTTCTGTCAGGTTTTTGTTTGCAGCTTCCACACGTTCCTGACGAAGATCGCAAAGCGCTACAATTTCAACACCGTCAATCTGTGCCATACGGTTCACCGCACCCGGGCCACGCATACCCAAACCGATAAAGGCTACACGTACGGTAGGAATCGGATCGGCAGTCAATTTTAAAACGTCTTTCTGACCGGCAGGGCGTGGTGGAGCCGGCGTTTTAATCATCTGACCTGTTGCTTCTCCACAAATAATCAGGAAGCAAGTCATTAATAATGAAAAAAATAAGGATTTTGCTTTCATAGTAAATTTGAATTAAATAGTATAGTGAAAAATAAGTTGTAATACGCTTTTTAATGGAATTTCGGATCTGTGGCGCATATTATTTCAATAAAAAGACAAACTTACATATTTTTTTTGAATATTCAGGTAAGTAGTGGGAAATTAAGTCCCAATTTTTTTAATGCCTCCGTTTTGTCTAATTATCTGTTTTTATAGTTCCGTTTTGTTTAATAATAGGGCGTTTTCTTGTAATATTTTTTAAGAAATGTAAGTCTATATTTGCAATGTTTCCATGATAAGCACTTTGTAAAGAGATTTGACCGATAAGCTAAACTATATTTAACTAATAAGTATTCATTTTTTAAAAATTAAATTTATGAAACCCCCCAGAAAAACAGAAGTAAAAAATCTCTATTTTATGAAGATTAGGAGAATTGTTTTATATTCTCTTTTGTTTTGCGCTTGCGGAATTCATTGCTTGCGCGCGGAAGTTGCAGCAATACCGGAAAGTGGCGTTGCTCAGCAACAAACTAAAAAAATATTGAATGGAACGATTGTAGATCAACAGGGTGATGCGGTTCCGGGAGCGGCAATCTCAATCAAGGGCACTACTGTTGGAACAATAGCTAAAGATGACGGAAGCTTTGAAATATCGACTAACATCGGCGCTTCTATTGTTGTCAGTTATTTGGGTTATATCTCTACGACTTATATTGTAGATAATAAAAATAACGTTACAATAGTTCTTAAAGAAGATGTTCAATTGATTGATGAGGTTGTTGTGGTAGGATATGCCACCCAGAAACGTGTAAATCTGTCGGGAGCTGTCAATACTGTTAGTACTAAGGAAATTACAAGCAGACCTGTAACTTCTCTGACCAACGCGCTTCAGGGAACGGTTCCGGGTATGACTGTTATCACTCGTCCCGGTGACGTGGGCGGAGACATCGGTAGCATTAACGTGCGTGGGCGCGGAAACCTTGGAACGTCGTCTCCTTTTTATGTTGTAGATGGGGTTCCCGTGTCTGCGAATGATTTTGCCAGAATCAGTACTTCCGATATTGAAAGTATTTCGATATTAAAAGATGCTGCTGCATCCGCGATTTATGGATCCCGCGCTGCTTACGGGGTTATCTTAGTGACAACAAAAAGAGGAAATTCAGGAAAAGTGCAGGTTCAATACAATGGTAGCTATGGATGGCAATCTCCGACAAATCTTCCAGATTTATTGGGGTCAAGCGATTATGCCATGCTATATAACGAAGCCGAAAAAAATGCCGGAAAAACAACGTTGAGATTTACGGATGAAGAATTAAAAATCATAGCGGATGGTTCCAACTTGGACCTATACCCCAATACGGATTGGTATAAATTAGGCCTGCGGTCAACGGCTCCTTTGTGGGACAGTCAGCTCAGTGTGAACGGAGGGACTGATCTCGCACGTTATTTCGTAAGCGCCGGAATCATGGATCAAGGCTCCTTGGTTCCCGGAAAAGATTTAAGCCGCTACACCTTCCGGACGAATATCAATTCAAAAATATCGGATTATTTTAGCCTGAGTACTAACGTATCTTTTACTCGGGACGAAATGGACAATGAAAACGGAACAATGAATTTTGTATCTCTCCAACGCATGGTTCCGTTGCAGGTAAATAAACAATCTAACGGAGATTGGGGAACTATAAACGGAGGACGGGTCGATGCGGCAAACTCGGCTATTAACCCCATCCGCATTTTGCAAGAAGGCGGACGTCAGGAATATTATCAAAACCGTTTTCTTGGAAACTTGTCAGGTACATTAACTCCCATCAATGGATGGAACATCAATGGATTGTTATCTTATAAGTCGTACAATGGAGCAACATCTACCTTTACGAATACGCTTGATCCTTTAGTCAACTTTCTGACCGGTCAGGTTATAGCCAGCACGGCGGTAACTCCGAATCAGTTGGAAGAAAGCTGGTTGAACTCATCGAATTTTTTAGCGGAATTAACAACGTCTTATGAACGCTATTTTAATGTGATTCATTACGCTAAAGTTTTTCTGGGAACCTCGTACGAAGATTACAATGAGTCTCCATTGAAAGCCATTCGTAAAGATTTTGTGAATAATAGCCTGGGCGCTATTGATGGAGGATCAACCATTCCTGATAATACAACTACAACCGGAAACAAGTATCAGAAAAAATTTCAATCATATTTCGGACGTTTCAATTACTCATTTAAAGATCGTTATTTATTTGAAGCAAATATGCGTATAGATGGTTCTTCCCAGTTCGCATCGGAAGAGCGCTGGGGATACTTTCCTTCGGTTTCCGGAGCCTGGAGAATCACACAGGAGTCTTTTGTGCCTGAAACAAATTGGCTGAATGAATTGAAATTACGCGGATCCTGGGGGCAATTAGGAAATATTAATAACGTGGGATACTATGACTTCTACGATGGTTTAGCGTCCGGAACAACAGCTGTTTTAGACCAAAAGAAAATCAGCGGCGTGTATCCGAACAAGGTTGCTAATCCTAATCTGACCTGGGAAAATGTAACGATGACCAACGGGGGCTTGGATGGTAGTTTTTTTAAAAATAAATTATTCGTGCAACTTGATGTTTATCATAAAATGACCGACAATATTCTTTTGCCGGATCCGGGAGTTCCTGATGAAGCCGGTTTGACAGATAAGCAAACACCAAGCCGCAACTTAGGTAAAGTCCAGAACAACGGGCTTGAGTTGGCAATCTCTTATAATGGAAAACTTGGTAATGATTTTTCTTATTCGATAGGTGGTAATTTGTCGAAAATATGGAATAAAATTATAAAATTGGATGGAATCTCAGATTATTACACTACAGGCACTTATTATATAATGAAAGAAGGCGAGTCGATCGGCGCTTTCTACATGTGGGAATCCGATGGTTTGTTTGCTACGGATGCTGATGTCAAGGATCATGCGTTTCAAAGCGCCGCTACAAAAGCGGGAGATATCAAATATATAGATCAAAATGACGATGGGGTAATTGATGGAGACGACCGTGTCATTGTAGGTAATGACGTACCTTATCTCACTTATGCCATTAATATCAATTTGTCGTATAAAGGTTTTGATTTTTCAATGATCGGACAAGGAGTCCCTAATGTTCAGGTCTATCTGGATAATGAAGCTTCACAGGCATTTTTCAACAGCGCCGGAGTTCATAAATTTCACTTAGACAGATGGACGACCGACAATCCGAATTCGAATGCGAATATGCCCAGAACACTTCTTTCGGCTAATAGTACACATAACCTGAAACAATCGGATTTTTGGTTGTTTGACGCTTCTTATTTTCGTATCAAGTCATTGAGTCTTGGATACAATTTGCCTGCTTCCATATTGAATACGGTTGGCATACAGCGAGCGAGAGTTTATGTTACTTCGAACAATCTATTTACGATACGCGCAGATAAGCGACTGAAAGATTTTGATCCGGAATCTGCTTCATACAGATCTTCTTATCCTCAGGTAAAAACTGTTTCTGTCGGTGCGTCAATTACATTCTAATCAATTAAAATTTAATTTTTGCAAAATATGAAAAAGAATATATATATATCGTTGATTGTAGCGTTGTCATTTTCTCTTGGCTCTTGTCAGGATGAGCTTGATCTGACTCCTCAGGATCAGATCTCCAGTGCTACGTTTTGGACTTCTCCTAATGATGCTTTGTTGGAAGTAAACGGATGTTATGGTTATCTTGATGGAGATTACGGCAATTCGTATTGGGATGGAGCAGCTGATAATGCTTATTGCCAGTATCCGTGGGAAAGTGTGTCGACTTCGCTCAGTGCCGGAGATATTGACGCGACTGTTGATGCCGGCTATAAGGTAAGATACGAGGGAATCAGGCGTTTTAATTATTTTTTAGATAATGTGGATAAAGTTCCAAATATGAATGCGGATTTGAAAAAACGTTATATTTCGGAAGTTCGTTTTTTAAGAGCGTTTACGTATTTCAGAATGGCTTTACTTTTTGGCCCCGTTCCTTTATTAAAAGAATCATATGCTGATCCGGGAGATGCGGCAGTTGCTCCTACAGCTGAAAAAGAGGTGATTGATTTTGTGATTTCTGAGTTGAAGCAGATTTCAGAAGATGGTTCCCTGCCGACAAGTTATCCGGGAGGTACCGGAACCGAAAAAGGACGAATTACCCGTGGTGCGGCGCTTGCCATGAAAGCCCGCGCGGAGCTTTATTATGGCAGGTATGCCGATGCTGTTTCAACAGCACAGGCGGTAATGCAAATGGGAGATTATTCTCTTTTCCGTAAAACGGCGCTGACTGCCGATGATATTGCGATAGACTATTCTAATGTTGTAACTTTCAAAGATGAAGCAGATGAAGAAGCCTTTTACAAAGGATTGTGCAGCTATGAACAACAATTCTGGCAAGCCAATGAAAATAATGCTGAATTCATATTAGTTCGTCAATACATCAATAACTCTCCATGGGATCAGGGAAGCGCTATCAATACATTGTTATTGCCTTCTCAACTTTCGGGCTGGGCTTCTATCACGCCTACTCAGGAGATCGTCAATGCTTATTGGAATCGCGACGGATCTCAATCCACTCCTCCCACTCCGGAAGAAAGAGCGAAACACTACAATAAAGGGAAGCCGGATAGTGAATATATCAACGAATTCAAGAACCGTGATACACGCTTATACGCGTCTATATTCTATACTTACGCGAAGACCGTGTCGCCATCGGGAATTTTCGAATATAAGTGGTTTGAAGACGCTTATTGCAAGACAGGATATATCTTCCGCAAACTGATTGATTTAACCTATACGACTGAGGCGGATGCCGCGCAAGATTATCCGATTATCCGTTATGCCGAAATTTTGTTGATATTCGCAGAGGCTAAAAATGAAGTTTCCGGGCCGAGTTCCGATATTTTCGATGTGTTGAACGACATTCGTAACCGCGCGGGTATGCCTGATGTTGATCCTGCGGTTTACAATACAAAAGAAAAATTGCGTGATCTGATCCGTAACGAACGCCGTATCGAATTAGCCGGCGAAGGACAACGGTATGATGACATTCGTCGTTGGGGAATCGCGGGAGATTCAATGAAATCTATATATGACCTGAATAATGATATCGTACAGGAGCGCTATTGGGAAAGTAAATTTGTAAGAATGCCTTATCCTCAATCAGCATTGGATCATAATCCGAATTTAGGCTCTTTTCAAAAGGAAAAGGGTTATTAATTAGTAACAATAGAGAAATTGTGTTAGATTTGCTTTGGCACAATTTCTCTATTAATTTAAATTACTATTGGCATGAATGTGAAAGTATTAACCTGGACATTCTTTTTATTGTCTTTTAGCACAATAACAGCTTTGGCGCAAACCACTCCGTCGTTTGCCAGTAGTGTTGACGGGGAACATGCTACCGGACTTGCAGGAGATGGAAACCCCAACACCTGGTGGCAACCGAAGTCCGATGATAAAGCGCCTTTCTGGATTTTGGATACGGAAAAAGGATTAGACATAGTAACCGTAAAACTATTGTTCGCCCAAGAAGCTGTTTATCAGTATACAATAGACGTTTCGAGCGATTGGGAAAATTGGATCGTGATATTTGACAACAGTCAAAGTGCTCAAAAAGAGACAGATAGATTGATTAAAGCGCCCAAAAATACAATCGGACGTTTCGTCAGAATCCGTTTTTTATCTACAGATATATCGCCTGTGCCCAAAATATCGGAAGTTGAAGTTGCAGGTATTGTAATTGATTAAATTTAATACGCTAAGTGAAATATGAAAAAAATAATCTCACTCTTATTCTTATCAATCCTTGTAGCAAATATAGCTTGCCCCGCATTGGGCGCCGGATTGAAAATATTGTATATCGGCGACTCAGTTACCGATGGCAACTGGGGTGGCGGTGGTGGGAGGCCTTCTTCCGGACGTAATCAAAAGGATATGAATCATATATTCGGCAGTGGATTTATGTATCTATGCGCTGCTCATTATTTGGGAAAATATCCTGAATACGAGTATGCATTTTACAATAGAGGAATAAGTGGGAACACCGTGTATGATTTGGCGGAACGATGGGAAGCGGATGTGTTGGATATAAATCCGGATGTGTTATCGGTTCTTGTAGGTATCAATGATATATATTTTTACATGCGTGGGGATAAGACCGTTCCATTTGATTTTGAAGCCTGGGAAAAAAAATACCGCGAACTACTCGAAAGCGCCAGACAGGCAAACCCTAAGTTGAAAATAGTATTGGGCTCTCCTTTCGTGACTCCCACCGGAAAAATAGGTGAAGATGCTGATTTCGAACAATATGATAAGATGGTGCGTTGTTGCGTAACGATCGTAAAAAACATCGCTTCCGATTACAATGCAATATACCTGCCTTTTCAGGAGATGTTTGATCAGATCTTAGAAACAACTCCGACTTCGCAAAGTACATATTGGGTTTGGGATGGTATTCATCCTTCTCCTGCCGGACATAGCCGCATGGCGGAATTGTGGATAAAAACGATAGATAAAAGTGAAATTTTAATACAAAAGTAAATGATACGCATGAAACAATTAATTTTATTTTCGGTTCTCTGTTTATTACAGATACAAACCATCTTAGCTCAAAATGATCTGCCGCGCCTTTCGCCACGCCCTTTATCAGTTGCGAATATCACGGAATGTTACATATCTCTCGATGGCAATTGGACGTTTCAAACTCCATCCATTAAGGAAACCGGAATTGAAGTTCCCGGAGAATGGACAATGCAAGGGTTTGATGTTCCTGAAGGAGAAACCGCTGTTTATATCCGTAATTTTACTCTTCCTGTCGGCTGGGAAAAACAACGGGTGAAGATACGCTTCGATGGAGTCAGTTCATTTGGGCAGGTAATGGTAAATGGAAAGATTGTGGGAGAACATGAAGGAGGGATGGTTTCCTTCGAATTAGATGTCTCCACTGCTATAAAACCGGGAGATAATGAATTGCGTGTGGATGTAAAAGCCAATACGATCAGCGATCGCCTTGGATGTGTTTCCCAATATGCCGTACATACTGTCGGAGGTTTAATACGAAAAGTTAGCTTGTATGCTTTACCGGAAATCAACATCGCCGCATTAGATGCTGTTACTACATTTGATTCTTCATACAAAAATGCGACACTACAACTGTCTGCCCAAATTGCGAACGAAACAAATGCCGGCGGGACCGTCATTGTAGAATATATATTAAATGATGCTTCCGGTAAGAAAGTCGCATCCGTACGGGCCAATCCGAACAAACAAAATGCTGTAAGTACGAACTTAAAAGTCGGGAACGCCCGTTTGTGGAACCCCGAACAACCTTATTTATATACGCTGGTAACAAATTTGCTCGTAGATGGAAAAAATGTGCAAACAAATACTCAACGGGTGGGATTGAGACAGGTTGAGGTCAAGGACAATACGCTATTAGTGAATGGTAAAAAGATAAAGTTGCATGGAGTCAACCGCCATGAGGCACATCCGTTACGCGGACGAAGCCTTACTCCTGAATTATGCCGGAAAGATGCTGAAATTTTTCGTGCCGGAAATTGTAATTATATCCGAACGTCTCATTATCCTCCCTCGGAAGAATTTTTGGATGCTTGCGATGAGTTAGGCTTGTTTGTGGAATGTGAAGCTGCCATCACCTGGATCCAACACCATGCTTCGCCAATCTGGAAGTTATGGAACTATGAAGATGAAAAATTTCTGCCTTATATGATACAAGCCAATCTGGATAATATCGCAGGAAATCGTCGGCATCCATCCATTATTATCTGGTCGTTGGGCAACGAATCCCGCTGGTCTGCATTATGGGAGCAGGTCTTGGTCAAAGTCAAACAAGCCGATCTTTCCCGTCCAACCAGTTTTCATGATCAATGTTGGGGTGGATTCAATAACGCGGGCAGTAAAGCGGATATTGCAAACTACCACTATCCGGGAAAAAATGGACCTGCAGCCTGCGACACAATGTCGCGTCCGGTTTTATTCGGTGAATACGCTCACTTATCCTGTTACAATCGTCCGGAATTAGCAACGGATCCCGGCGTTCGCGCGGCTTTTGGTAAGCCATTAGTAGAAATGTATGATTCGATATACTATCATAGCGCTTGTTTAGGCGGTGCATTATGGAGCGGTATCGACGATATTTTTCATTTAGCGGACGGACGGATTCTCGGCTATGGCCCTTGGGGGCCGGTAGACGGATGGAGGCGCGAAAAACCTGAGTATATAGGAATGAAGCAGGCTTATACACCTTTCCGTTTATTAAATTACACTTGGAAGTACGACCAAAAGAAAAAAAATAAAATTATCGAGTTGAATGTCGAGAATCGTTATGATTTTACTGATTTTTCTAAAGTAATCATTGAATATGGAGCCAGAGGCGGAAAGATGAATCCTCTGAAAGCTAATCTGCAACCACGATCTAAAGGGAAAATAACCATTTCGGCAGATCCTTCTACTGCTGAATTATATTTGAAAGTGACCGACCCGCGTGGCTTTATTTGTGCGGAAGAATTATTGTCGATCGGCGAATCTCCACTTGATGAACACATGGCTTCCGGGTCGTTCGAGTTGGAAGAAAACGATGAAGCTTACATTGTCAGCAATAAGAATAAAACTCAAAATTATGTAATTAGTAAAGTGACCGGACTGATAACACGTGCCACAATTAAAAATAAAACCGTTTTACAGCAAGGCCCTGTGTTTTGCCTGATACCAATGAATTTCGATGACGGAGGAAAGCCGAATGTCGCCGGCGAAACTTATCAGAATAATATTTATCCGGTGAAGAATTATCCGGAGTATACATTGTTTGCCAAAAATATGCAGACGGAAAAGAAATCGGATGGTGGTATTGTCATTCAAACTGAATTATCGTTCTATGGCGGATCATCCGGACATATAACCTATCATTTCGGATATAACAATGAAGTGGAGGTATCTTACGAAGTGACATTGGATTTGGAAGAAGAAGGAAGGCCCCGTCAATATGGCATGTTGATGCAATTGCCGGCGTCATACCAGACATTAAGTTGGGAGCGTAAAGGGGAATTCACAGTATATCCGGAATATGATATTGCCCGTACCAAGGGGACTGCCCGGTTGAATGCGAATGACCTATACGAAGTGGAGGCCTGGAGAAAAGTTCCGCAAGGGGCCTGGAAAGATGATGCGAATATTTGTGGTTCGGTCGATTTCCGGTCTACAAAAACTCAAATTGAAAACGCTTCTTTAACGGATGATTCAGGCAACGGCATTGACGTAGTGGGCTACGGTAAACAAGCATTAAGGGCTTGGTTGCAGGATGGATGTATCCAATTACTTATGGGCGATTATAGTAATAGCGGTTCCGAACCATTCTACGGTTCTCCATTTACTTCCGACCGGATCAAAGTGAAAAAAGGAGATATACTAAAAGGTAAAGTAACATTTAAATTGAAATAAATATCAATGACACTTTCAATCGTCGATATTTGTATTTTCATAGGATATTGCCTGTTGATTCTGGCAATTGGCCTTTTTGTATCCCGAAATAAGAAAGGAGCAAAAAAAGATAGCAGCGACTATTTTCTGGCAGGAAGAGGATTGGCATGGTGGGCTATCGGAGCATCTATCATCGCTTCCAATATTTCGGCCGAACAATTTATCGGGATGTCCGGTTCCGGCTATGCGATCGGTTTGGGCATGGCCACTTACGAGTGGATTGCCGCTTTGGGACTTATCATTGTTGCAAAATGGTTTCTACCTATATTCCTGAAAAAGCAGATATACACAATGCCTCAATTTTTAGAACAACGATTTGATTCACGGGTAAAAACAGTAATGACTATTTTCTGGTTAGCTGTTTTTATCTTTATCAATCTCACATCAATCATGTACCTCGGAGCTTTAACCATTCAAAATGTGATAGGTATCCCGTTGATATATGGGGTGCTGTTTTTGGCTTTTTTTGCAGGTGTTTATTCTATTTACGGAGGATTGAAAGCAGTCGCGATTACTGATGTCGTACAGGTCATATTTCTTGTAGGTGGCGGGCTGATTACCACTTTTGTCGCAGTAAATGCCCTTGGAGGCGGTGAGGGGTTGTTGAAAGGGTTCAGTAACCTGTATGAGAGTTCAAGCGATAAATTTCACCTGATACTTGATCCTTCACATCCCGGCTATAAGGATTTGCCCGGGTTGTCGGTCATCATTGGTGGTTTATGGGTTGCGAACCTCTATTATTGGGGATGCAACCAATATATTATCCAACGGGCTTTAGCTGCGAAGTCGCTTGGCGAAGCACAAAAAGGAATGCAGTTTGCGGGATTGTTGAAACTCTTGGTGCCTTTGATTGTCGTCATTCCGGGTATTGCGGTTTATGCTCTCGGCGTTGAGCTTGGAAAGTCGGATGAGGCTTATCCCTGGTTGCTGGCTAACCTCATTCCTCAAGGAGTGAAAGGGCTTACTTTTGCCGCTCTGATCGCTGCCATTGTCAGTTCGCTCGCGTCAATGATGAATAGCATTTCGACTATTTTTACAATGGATATTTATAAACCGTATATCGAAAAAGGGGCCAATGAAACTAAATTGGTGAATGTAGGGCGTATGAGTAGTTTTGTTGCCTTACTTATCGCCATCATAATTACTCCTATGCTGACTACGCTCGACCAGGCATTCCAGTATATTCAGGAATTCACCGGATTTATCAGTCCGGGAGCTTTGGCTATCTTCTTAGCCGGATTTTTCTACAAAAAAGCGACTGCAAACGGAGCTTTGCTGGCAGCCATCGGAACGTTCGTGTTTTCCGTGATAATGAAGTTTGTTTTTCCTGATTTACCATGGATGGACAGGATGTTGATCGTCTTTTTTATTTGTCTTCTGACGATTGTAGTGACAGCATTAATTGAAAAGAAGGGAGTCAGTGAAAAAGCCATTGAAATAACCCCGGGGTTATTCCGGACATCCAGGTCATTCAATGTAATTTCGATGATAATTATTGCCATATTAATATTATTTTATACAATCTGGTGGTAAGTTCGATTGACAATTAAAAATAGATATATATTCGATTTAAACTTTCAATTATTTATATATGAAGCACAGAGATAGAGTTATAGCTGCCCTGAATCACGAAATAACAGACAGGGTACCTTTTCAGGCAACTTTTACACCTGAGTTTGCTAACCGATTAAGACAGCATTTTGGTATAGAGCCTTGTTTTTCCGAGCCACACCATCGCGAATGGTACGGATACGACCTTGAAATGCTTACAGGACAGGATGCTTTGCAAGCAAGTGTTGGCTGGTCTACCAATTACTATTTGAAGGATGAGCCTTATATTGATAATTGGGGAGTCAAGTGGAAGATCGATGATTATGAAACACCTTTCGGAAAAGGAAAGTATACGAATCTGGATGGCGGCCCATTATTTGGAGACGAACCTGATGTGGATAATTACAGAGCGCCGGATCCGAACATTCCGGAACTGTACACTCACGTGGACAGGCTGATCCGTGAATACAAGGATGAATATTATATTATCGGCCGTGTACATTGTACCATTTTTGAATCAGCTTGGGCTTTGCGTGGCTTTGAGGATTTGTTGATGGATTTGTATGTAGATCCGGACAGGTCTAATAAAATATTAGACATTACTTTTTTATATCATTTGGAGGTTTCTAAGAATTTGGCCCGGAGAGGAGTGGATATGATTTGGCTCGGCGATGACTATGGCTCCCAAACCGGCTTGTTACTGAATCCGGATACCTGGAATGAGTTTTTTAAACCGCGCTATGCCCGTTTATGCAAAGAAGTAAAAGAAATAAATAAGGATATAAAAATAGCATTTCATTCCGATGGTTGCGTATACGATATTATTCCGGAATTGATGGAAGCCGGAGTTGATGTTCTGAACCCGATACAAACCGAATGCATGGATCCTGTATTATTGAAGGAAAAATATGGACAAAATCTGTCATTTTTCGGTGGTATGGCTGTTCAGTCGACTTTGCCGATGGGAAGCGCTGCCGATATCAGAAAGGAATTCGAATGGCTGAAGGGTAGTCTTGGGAAGAACGGAGGCTGGATATGCGCCCCTACTCACCACGTGCAACAAGACACACCCGTTGAAAATTTCATGGAATTAGTTAAATGTGTACAGTCTAAATAATAAATAGAATAAAAATTATGGAGAATTCAAAGCTATATGAAGCGGTATTGAAAGGCAAATTTAAAGACGCGATTGTCGAAACTGATAATTTGTTGGCTGAAGGTGCCGATCCTCAAAGTATTATCAATAATGACCTGATTCCGGCCATGTCTGAAATCGGAAGTCTTTTCGAAGCCGGAAAAGCATATATTCCTGAAATGCTTCTGTCGGCTAAGGCGATGAAAAGTTCATTGGAAAAAATAAAACCACATCTGGCTCCGGGCAATAACTATAGCGCCGGCAAAGTTGTTATCGGAACCGTAAAGGGAGATTTGCATGACATTGGTAAAAACCTTGTTGCATCCATGTTGGAAGGCGCCGGATTCGATGTCATCAACCTTGGAATTGATATTCCTGTTGAAAAATTTGTACAAGCTGTTATCGAGAATAAAGCCGACATCTTATGTCTCTCGGCATTACTCACGACAACAATGACACAGATGGAGTTAGTTATAAAAGCTTGTGAAGAAGCCGGGATCAGGAATAATGTCAGGATTATGGTTGGAGGAGCTCCTGTTACAGAGCAATTTGCTAAACAAATAGGCGCCGATGCTTATACAGATAATGCCCCTTCCGCAGCCGAATTTGCAAAGAAATTAGTTGGAAAATAAATAAAGAAACAGATCATGGAAAATCTAAAATTATGGACAGAACAAGTGCTCGACAGAAAAGAGAGAATCACGATTCCGATCATGACTCATCCGGGCATCGAAATTATCGGGGCTACAGTCAGGCAGGCTGTTAGTGATGGCCAAGTCCATTTTGAAGCTATAAAAGCCCTAAACGAACGTTATTCTCCTGCCGCGACGACAGTTATTATGGATCTGACCGTAGAGGCTGAAGCATTCGGAGCAACGGTTATATTTCCGGAAGATGAAATACCGTCTGTAACAGGACGATTACTTGAGGATGAAGAGGCGATAGAAAAGTTGCAAATTCCGGATTTAACTAAAGGTCGCGTTTCCCAATATCTGTTAGCAAACCGATTGTCTGCCGGATATTTCAAGGATAAGCCTGTTTTTGCGGGATGTATCGGCCCGTTTTCTTTAGCTGGGAGGTTATATGATATGTCTGAATTCATGATGTTATGCTACTCGGAGCCTGAACCTGCGGCAAAATTACTCCAAAAGTGCGCGGATTTTCTCATGGCATATTGTTCGGAATTGAAAAGAATAGGAGTAGACGGTGTCGTGATAGCTGAACCTGCGGCCGGGTTGCTTTCCAATGATGGCTGCGACAAGTTTTCTTCGCATTATGTCAAACAAATAGTAGATGCTTTGCAGGACGATAATTTCATGATCGTACTCCATAATTGCGGAAATACGGGTCATTGTACGGAAGCCATGCTTGCCACGGGTGCGAAATCACTTCATTTCGGGAATAAAGCCGATATGGTGCAGGTTTTGGCTCAATGTCCGTCGGATAGGTTGGTATGGGGAAATATTGATCCTGTCGGTATGTTCAAACAAGCATCCGTGGAGGAGATGAGAGAAAATACACTGGATTTATTACAAAAAACATCGGGATACCGTAATTTTATTTTATCGTCAGGTTGCGATACGCCTCCTTATTCTCCGGTAGAAAACATCGAAGCATTCTTCAATGCATTGAAAGACTATAATGCGACTGTATGAATTCCGGAGAAGTTATACTGAATTACAATGATTTGAATATCAATCTACGGGATGTATATGCCGGATTGGGTTATCGTGAAAGTAATCCGGCAGAAGTTGTGATAGAGCTTGTGAATCAGGTTGTTTGTGACCTGATTTCGCAGGTTCGTTCACATTATTATTTTGAAATATTTGAAGGGAAAATATCAAAAGATATAATAACCATTGGGAATGTTGATTTTAATGTTGGAAAAATCATTGTCTCGCAATTAAAAAAAAGCGATCAATTTGTACTTTTTGCAGCTTCTGCCGGAGCCGAATTAAATGAATATATGGAAGTGGCGAAGCAGGAAGACGATATGCTTCGTCTTTATATTGCTGATAGTTTAGGGTCAATAATCGCCGAATGTACCGCTGATAAAATGGAACAAGAGCTTTCTAAACAAATCTCTTCCGAAGGGTATAAACATACAAACCGGTTTAGCCCGGGCTATTGCGGTTGGCTTGTGAATGAGCAGCAAAAACTGTTTTCATTTTTACCTCCTTATACATGCGGTATTACCCTGACTGAATCGTCTCTCATGTTGCCCGTTAAATCAGTCAGTGGCATTCTGGGAATCGGACGCAATGTATCTAAAAGAGGATATGCCTGCGATATTTGTAATTATAAGAATTGTTATAACAGAAAATTGAAAACCAAATAAGATTGTTTTTATCCTCTTCCGAAATACAGGCTGAGGCGCTATCTTTTTATTAAGCCGGCTTGAAAATCCGAAGATTTTCGTGTAAATTTGTGTCATGGTTGAGTATAAAGAGATAGAAGCGGGTGATCTGGGCATTATTCTTCTGCGCCGCAATCCTCGTGCCCGGCGGTATTTGCTGCGTGTCGAAAGCGGTCATGTATATGCGACTATTCCTGCCCGTGGAAATGAGCGCGAGCTACTTTCTTTTTTGAATGAACAACATGATCATCTGCTTTATCTTTTGCGAAAAACGCCTAAACGCTTGGTGTTTGATGAGAATACGGAGTTGCGGACATTCACGTTTTCATTGCGGATTATCCGTACATCTCTTGATAACCTATACTCGGCCTTGAAGGGGGATATTCTTTATATTTCATGTCCTTTACAGACGGATTTTTCCGACGAACAAATCCAGGAAAAATTGCGGAAAATATTAGAAAATACACTTCGTTACGAGGCGAAACGAATCCTTCCTGTTCGCCTGAAAGAATTGGCGGAAAAACATGGGTTTCAATGCACTTCGGTTAAAATAAACAATAGCCGCACGCATTGGGGGAGTTGTACGGCCCGGAAAAGCATCAATCTGTCTTTATCTGTCATGTTGCTTCCGGAACATTTGCTGGATTATATTCTTTTGCACGAATTGTGCCATACGGTGGAAATGAATCATAGTGAACGGTTCTGGTCTTTAATGAATAGAGTTACTGGCGGAAAAGCGGCCGGATTCAGAAAAGAGATGAAGAGTTACAGGATGTTGTAAAAAAAAACGAGGCTACCTGTTTAAAGATAGCCTCGCCCTATTAATCAGACCGATTTTCGGTTATTCATAACTTCTTATTCATCTGCCGGGGCGATCAGTTTATATCCTTTACCGTGAATATTAATGATTTCGATATTCGGATCGTCTTTCAGCAATTTACGCAGTTTTGTGATATAAACATCCATGCTACGTGCGTTGAAATAGTTGTCGTCTACCCAGATTGTCTTCAATGCGTAATTACGTTCAAGAACTTCATTAGCATGTGCGCAAAGCAAGCTCAACAATTCGCATTCTTTCGTAGTTAGTTTGGTTACTTTATCTTCGATTGCAAGTGTTTGTTTTTGCGTGTCAAAAGTAAAGCTTCCAAGTCTGTAGAAAGGAACGTCTTTTAGTTTCTTACCTTTTACGCGACGAAGAATCGCTTCGATACGAAGTAACAATTCCTCCATGCTGAATGGTTTCGTCAGATAATCATCGGCGCCTATTTTAAATCCTTCAAGAATATCTTCCTTCATAGTCTTCGCAGTAAGGAATATAATAGGAATATCCGGATTGATAGAACGTATTTCCTGAGCCAGTGTAAAGCCGTCTTTTTTCGGCATCATGACATCAAGCACACATAAGTCGTATTTCTCTTTTACGAAACCTTTATACCCGGCTTCACCATCAGAGAAGAGATCAGTTGCATAACCCTTTGCTTGTAAGTATTCTCTTAAAAGCATCCCTAAATTTTCGTCGTCTTCGCAGAAGAAAATTCTCATTTGTTCGTCCATAACTTTAATTTTTAATAGTTGGTAATGTAATAATAAATGTTGTCCCAATGTTTCCAAGGCCATTTTCCGCTCGTATAGATCCATTATGATCTTCTGCTACTTTGCGAACATACGCAAGTCCCAGCCCGAATCCCTTGACATTATGGATATTTCCTGTCGGGACGCGATAGAAACGGTCAAAGACCTTTTTCAGATTCTCTTTTTTGATTCCAATTCCATTGTCTTCAATAGAGATGATTACTTTATCGCCCTCGTTACGTGTACGTGCCATCAGGCGTAGCGGAACGTCTTCGCGTCGGTACTTTACAGCATTATCCATAAGATTGAACAGCATATTGGTTATATGCATTTCATCTGCGAATATTGTTGATTCCTCTGCTCCCAGATCAATATCGATCGTACCGTCGGATTTTTCTACTTTTATTTTAAATGTATTGGCTATATTTGCAATTAGGTCGTTAACATCAAGTTCTTTAAGTTTCAGTGTTACCTTTTGATTCTCAAATAGTGACATTTGAAGCACTTTTTCCACTAAGAATCCGAGACGTTTTGTTTCGTCATTGATTACAGATGATATATGTCTGAACACCTCCGGACTCTTTGATATATCAGAATCTTTCATCATCTGCGCGGCAATCGAAATGGTAGATACCGGAGTCTTCAGTTCATGCGTCATATTGTTTATAAAATCGTTCTTCATCTCAGACAACCTCTTCTGGCGGAAAATGATGAAAATCGTTATCGTAAACGTAACAAGTAGGATCAGAGAGAAAATGATGGAGGGAACGAGAAATGATATCGATTCCGAAAGATAATCACCCTTGGTCGGGAAGTATAATTTTATATAGTTTTGCTTTGACGGAGGATCGGATGGAAATATAACTTGTGTGATTATCTCAGAACTTTTCGGATTTTTTGATAAAGATTCGCTTTGATATACAGTTTGTTCATTGTTATTAACAACCATGAGAACGAACGGCAGATTCAGGCCACTATTGACAAATTCCGTTTTGATAATGTTTTGGAGGTTCTTGAAATTGATACGTTTCTCTATGGATGTCAGATGTGCGGTTTGAATGAGTGCGAATACGACTTCATCCAAAACAGCTTTGGAGCGGAAGTACTGTCTTACGGTCATTTTTTGATACTCCTCGGAAGATTCGATAATCGCTGATTTTTTACTTGTCGTTGATTGCGGCTTTTGTATTTTTTGACTAACCTGATAGTCAATATGTTCAATGCTTTTGATTGTGCCGGTTGAATCCTCTTTTATGATTTGCATCCGGATGTTTTGCATTATTTGATTAATATTCTGCTGGCTGGGAGGATTCTTGTACATAAAATCACTACCCGTTGAGTTTGTATATTCTTCAAGATATGCGCGTGCCTCGTCCTGTTCAAGTTCACGGGAGACTTTTTCTAAACAACGTCTTACTGTTGATTCAAATTGCTGATTACTGGTTTTTAATATGGTCGCGATATATTGAACCTGCAATATAAGCAGGCCAATAAAGGCAAATGCCATAACTCCGGTAAGCATCCAAATCGTCGACTTTTTCATTTCAGTCTCTTTATTCTATTTTATATACAAAGAACGTAGAAATTGACTTAATATTTACACAAAAAAGGTAAAATTTTCAGGCGCTTATGGTTAATAAGTGTTTCTATTCTTTGGTATCAGTACAAAATTATACTCATTTTAATTTATTCAAATGTAGATGAGTAGTATTGAGTCATGCGTTTTTTTGCGTTTGGCAAATTTGTTAAAAAAGTTTAGTCAAATTAAAAAAATTGGCAGACTTTTCTTTTTGGAAAATAAATTTCACCAAAAAGAACACATTTATGGCTTTATTTATGAAATTATTTTTAGAATGAACCTTTTTCTATCCATTTGCGGGCATTTATAAATGCCTCTATCCATGGTGTTACTTCATCGTCTTTTCGTTCTGTCGGATAATAACCGCATTGCCATGGAAAAATGGCTCTTTCCGGGTGTGGCATCATTGCAAGATGACGGCCGTCCGTTGAACATACGCCCGCCACAGCCCATGGCGATCCGTTAGGATTAGCCGGATATCCGTCATAATTATATTTTGCAACAACATTATACTGTTTCTCATTATAGGGGAAATCGAACTTGCCCTCGCCATGAGCGATCCATACGCCAAGTTTAGCGCCACTGAGCGATCCTAACATAATGGAATTATTTTTAGGGATTTCCAACGTCAGGAAATTTGATTCGAATTTATGCGAATCATTGTGTACCATTTTGTGTTTTTTCTCATGTTCCGGATAGATCACTTCTAATTCCGCCATCACCTGGCAGCCATTACATATTCCGATGCTCATCGTATCTTTTCGTTTATAGAAACGATCGATAGCACGCTTGGCTTTTTCGTTGTACAGAATACCGGCCGCCCATCCTTTGGCCGAACCAAGAACGTCCGAATTGGAAAATCCACCACAAAATACAATAAAGTTGATATCCTCAAGGGTTTCACGTCCTGTGGCAAGGTCTGTCATGTGAACGTCTTTCACATCAAAACCGGCAAGGTAAAGAGCATAAGCTGTCTCACGTTCGCATTGAGAGCCTTTTTCTCTGATTACCGCGGCCTTTATGCCGCTTTTCTTACGACGTGCAGCTGTAAGTCCATAAGACTTAAGCGTACCTTTAAAATCTTTCGGGAACTTATATTCTACCGGTTGTACTTTATAGTTTTCAAAACGATTGCCCGCACATTCGTTCCCACTTTGATGCATATCTAATAAGTAGGATGATTTATACCATACATCGCGCATATAGTCGATGCCGAAATGATATTGTACGCCGTCTTTTGTTATTATGATATGCCGTTCGTCCGTAGGTTTGGCTATGCATGCGAAACCAATACCCGTGGCCTGCATCAGCTTTTCAAACGCTTTCTTGTCTTTTACCTGGACTACGATACCCGGGTTTTCGGCAAATAATATTTTGACGATATCTTTTTCTGCCAATAAGTCGAGGTTCACCTCCATTCCTCCTTCCGTATTTGCGAAACACATTTCGAGCAAAGTGGTGATCATACCTCCGGCAGAGATATCATGCCCGGCAAGGATCAGGTCTTTGTTGATCGCTTCTTGTATGGCATTAAACGCATCCATGAAGTAGGCAGCGTCTTTAACAGTCGGGGCTTCATTGCTTATTTTGCCTAAAGCCTGTGCGAAAGCGGAGCCACCGAGCTTCATCGTATCAAATGAAAAATCGATATAGTATATATGCGTTTTTTTGTCACCGGATAATACAGGCGAAACAATCTTTCGGATATCATTTACTTCTCCGGCTGCCGATATGATCACTGTTCCCGGTGACAGAACTTTATCTTTGCCGTATTTTTGTGTCATGGAAAGAGAGTCCTTTCCTGTCGGTATATTGATGCCTAATTCACAGGCGAAGTCCGACGCCGCTTTGACTGCTTTGTAAAGACGGGCATCTTCACCTTCGTTACGGCATGGCCACATCCAGTTTGCGCTTAATGAAATACTTTTGAGCTGTTCAGTTAATGGTGCGAAGACAATGTTCGTCAACGACTCGGCAATAGCCAAAACCGATCCGGCAGCGGGATCAATCAGCGCTGCTTGCGGCGCATGTCCTATCGAAGTCGCCATTCCGGCTTTACCACGGTAATCAAGTGCTACGGCGCCAAGGTCGCTTAACGGCAATTGCAGTTTACCCTGACACTGCTGACGGGCAATTTTTGCTGTTACCGAACGGTCTACTTTGTTTGTTAACCAGTCCTTACAAGCGACAGCCTCCAACTGCAATACATTTTCAAGGTATTTGTGCAACTCAGATTCTTTATATTTCACCGCTGAATATTTTTCTTTTACCGTTTTATCCTCCATAATCGTACGAGGCGGTTTTCCGAACATATACTCAAGTTTGATGTTAATCGGTTTTTTGCCATCCTTCTGTTCGAAGACAAATTCCATGTCGCCGGTTGTCTCACCTACAACATACATTGGAGATCGTTCACGCTCGGCTATCCGGCGGATGCGTTCCACATCCTGTTCCTTGATCAACAATCCCATGCGTTCCTGACTTTCGTTTCCGATGATTTCTTTTGCCGAAAGGGTAGGGTCGCCTATGGGTAATTTGGACATATCAATGTGTCCGCCTGTCGCTTCAACAAGCTCCGAAAGGCAGTTCAGATGTCCTCCCGCTCCATGGTCATGAATAGATATAATCGGGTTGTTGTCGGATTCGGCTATGCTTCGTATAACATTGGCAGCGCGTTTCTGCATTTCAGGATTGGCGCGTTGAACGGCGTTAAGCTCTATTCCGCTTGTGTATTGTCCTGTGTTTACCGAAGATACGGCGCCACCGCCCATTCCAATGCGGTAATTATCACCCCCGAGGACTACAATTTTTTCGTGCGGCTTGGGGTTTCCTTTCAGCGCGTCGCGTTTGTTCGCGAATCCCACGCCACCTGCCAGCATGATCACTTTATCGTAAGCTAATTTTTTATTATTCTCAGTATGTTCGAAGGTAAGTAGCGAACCGCAGATAAGAGGTTGCCCGAAATGATTTCCAAAAGTTGACGCACCATTCGATGCTTTTATAAGAATTTGTTCCGGTGTCTGGTATAACCATTTGCGTGGATCGAGAACCTTCTCCCACGAACGCCCCTCTTCTGTGCGTGGGTATGATGTCATATAAACTGCTGTTCCTGCAATAGGAAGTGAAGCTTTTCCTCCGCCAAGGCGGTCACGGATTTCTCCTCCGGTTCCGGTTGCCGCGCCATTAAAAGGCTCTACGGTTGTCGGGAAGTTATGGGTTTCGGCTTTCAGCGATAGTACGGTGTTTATTTTCTTTGTCGCGTAAAAATCCGGTTTGTCACCGGACTGCGGAGCAAATTGTTCAATTGCAGGCCCTTTAGTAAATGCGACGTTGTCTTTGTATGCCGAAACAAGGTTATTGGGGTTGACAGCTGATGTCTTCTTTATCAAGGCAAAAAGGGAGCTTTCCATTTCTTTTCCGTCAATGATAAATGTCCCACCGAAAATTTTATGCCGGCAATGTTCGGAATTAACCTGGGAGAATCCGAAGACTTCGCTGTCCGTTAACTTCCGTTTCAGTTTTTTGCTGACTTCGTTAAGATATCCGACTTCCTCATCGCTTAGCGCCAGCCCCTCTTCTGAGTTATATTTTGCAATATCATCAATAGAAATGATCGGATCCGGTTTTTTGTCAATGGTGAAAATCTTCTGGTCCAATCCATCGTATATACGTTGAAGCATCGGGTCGTGCTGGGCTTTGCCGGATGAAGCACAAAAATATTCTTCTATTCGGGAGATCCCTTTGATTCCCATGTTCTGTGTAATTTCAACCGCATTTGTACTCCACGGTGTGATCATTTCGCGACGTGGCCCAACAAACCAGCCTTTCATGTTTTTTGTTTTAGCAGGTTTGGCACCACTAAACAACCAAACTAATTTATCCGTGTCTTTTGCGTTAAACTCTTGCGCTGTTTCGACAGCCAGCACTGTTTTTGCGGAGGATTGAAAAAACTGAATCATATATGCTTTGTATGGTTAATGTTTCTTTTTTTAAGAAATACGCAACAAAGATAGTGCAAATCGAACGTAATGTCAAAAGAATATTTCTTTTCTTTTGACATTATTGAGATACCGCCTATCTTATATTCCGCCTGTTTTCAATTTTATAAGAGGCCATATATGTCCAGCAAAGTGCGAAATAAGCAGGCTTGGATTCATACAAAAAACCGAGAATCAATAATCTAAATTTGCATCCGTTAGGATTAAATCTTAAATTTGTGCCGTTATCTTAAGTAAAAAAATATGGTTGAAATAGGAACCCCATACACGCGGACAGCGAAGAAAGTTGTTTTGTGTGGCTCAGGAGAGTTGGGAAAAGAGTTTGTGATAGAGTTACAACGATATGGAGTAGAAGTTGTGGCTTTGGATAAATATGAAAATGCGCCCGCGATGCAGGTTGCTCATCGTTCGTATGTTGTTTCCATGCTGGATGGGACAAGGCTGCGTGAAATAATAGAAAAAGAAAAACCCGATTTTATTGTACCGGAAGTGGAAGCGATCGCTACCGAAACGCTGATAGAATTGGAACGGGAAGGTTATCATGTGATACCTACGGCAAAAGCGACATTTCTAACAATGAATCGTGAAGGAATACGTCGTCTTGCGGCGGAAGAATTAGGTTTGCCGACTTCCCCGTATCGTTTTGCCGGAACGGAAGCTGAGTTTCGCGATGCTGTTGCCGAGATAGGTATTCCATGCGTTGTTAAGCCGATCATGAGCTCTTCCGGGCACGGACAGAGTGTGATCCGTAAAGAAGAGGATATTTTTAAGGCTTGGACTTACGCGCAGGAAGGCGGACGTGCCGGAGCCGGGAAAGTGATTGTGGAGGGGTTTGTGCATTTTGACTATGAGATAACGCAACTGACTGTTCGTCATGTAGGTGGAACCTCTTTTCTGGAGCCTATAGGGCATGTTCAGATTGACGGAGATTACCGCGAGTCCTGGCAGCCGCAGGCAATGACTCCCGCCGCGAAAGAAAAAGCGCGCGATATCGCGCTTAAAATAACGGATGCTCTGGGAGGAAGAGGTATCTTCGGCGTGGAGCTTTTTATCTGTGGAGAAGATGTGATCTTTAGTGAGATCTCCCCACGTCCGCACGATACCGGAATGGTAACCATGATATCCCAGGATTTGTCTCAATTTTCCCTTCATGCTCGCGCTGTGTTGGGACTTCCCATTCCGAACATAGCGTTTCATGGTCCGTCTGCTTCGCGCGCGATAGTTGTGGAAGGTGATTCTCAACAACTTTCATTTGCTGATATTGACGGGGCATTAGCCCAGCCGGATACTCAGATTCGCCTCTTTGGCAAACCCGAAGTGCATGGGCACAGACGTATGGGAGTACTGCTTGCGCGTGGAGCATCTGTTGACGAGGCGCGTGAAAAAACAGGAAGAGCTATTGAAGTATTGAAAATAAAATTGTAAGTATAGAAAACGCTATGCTTGAACTGTTTCGTACCGGAATAATTATAGGCGTGCTGGTCTCGTGTCCGATGGGCCCGATAGGAATGTTGTGCGTTCAGCGAACATTGGCAAAAGGGCAGTTGTCCGGTTTTATTTCTGGTTTGGGTGCGGCATTTTCAGATTTATTCTATGCAACAGTTACGGGTTTATTTATGGGGCTTGTTGTGAATTTTGTTCAGGCGCATCAACGCCCGCTGCAAATCTTCGGAAGTTTTATTATAATCTTCTTCGGATATTACATTTTCCGGAATAATCCGGTTAAAAGTTTACAGCGAAATCAGGAGCAGAAACAGACGCTTGTTCAGGATTTTGTGACGGCGTTTTTTCTGACATTCAGTAATGTGCTGATTGTAATTCTCTTCATCGGATTATTTGCTCAATATGGTTTTGTATTGCCTGAACATTCTATTCAGATGACAATCTCAGGCTTGGTTGGTGTGTTTACCGGAGCGATTTTATGGTGGTTTTTTATTACATTTATTGTTTCCTTAATGCGCCGTTGGTTTAATATCAGGGGGTTGAAGGTGCTGAACAAAGTGATGGGAATCATTATTATGGTGCTGGCTGTCATCGGTCTTATTACTGGTTTTTTCTTAATTGATAAATAAAATACTTATGAGGGTAAATTTTAGACTTTTAATTGGTTACATTTTGGCTGCGATTCTGGTAGGGTGTGCGTCGCAGGAAAAGAAAAAAACGGAGGATACGCCGGCGACACCGCAGACTTCTGCGGTGGTTAAAAACTTTGAACGTGCTATGCCTCCGGCGATGATGACAGAGCCACAGGAGCGCGCAGGGTATCTTATCATGCATTTTTGGGATAAATTTGATTTCAGGGATACGATGTACTGTCACACGCCGGATATTACGGAACAGGCATTTGTTGATTTTATTTCCCTCTTTCCTCATGCTTCTTATGAAAAAGTATGCGAAGGTGTAAAAAAAATGCTTGATTCGGCTGAGGTAGATGAGGTTATGTATAATTATTTTTATAAAAAGGCAGAACATTATCTTTATAATCCGCATTCACAGATGCGTAATGATGAATATTATATCCCGTTTCTGGAACATATCGTCGCATCTCCCAAAGTTGGGGAATCCCATAAGATTCGTCCTCAACATTTGCTAAACCTGGCATACCGGAATCGCATCGGTGCGAAAGCGGAAAACTTTGTTTACACGATGGCCTCAGGTAAAACGGGCAAGTTGTACGATCTGTCGGCAGATTATGTATTGCTCATGTTTTATGATCCGGATTGTCTAGAATGTCAGCATACGACGGAAATACTGAAAAATTCTCCGGCTGTTTCATCAGCCGTTTCGTCCGGCAAACTGAAAGTATTGGCTGTATATCCTGAGGAAAACCTTGCAGCTTGGAGAGAGCATCTGAGCGATATACCGTCGTCATGGATAAATGGATATAATCAGGCATTGATGAATAACGAGATCTATGACCTGAAAGCGAGACCGACATTGTATATGCTTGATAAAAACAAAAAAGTGATACTCAAAGATACTTCTACCAAAGATGTTCATGAATACCTTGTACAACATCCATGAAGTGCTGATTAGTATATAAAAAAGGTGGATTGCCCGGAAGAAGAGGGCAATCCACCTTTTTTAATACATTCGCTGATTTATTTTTCTTCTTTTGGGGTTGATTTACTTTCAATCATGTAGGAAATGACAAGTCCTATTCCGCCGAATAATAATACGGATGCGCCGTATGCCACTGCATAAAAGTTATTTCTTTCCCAATGATCGCTTCCAACTCCGTTTGCTTTCATATACAGGCAAATAAATAAACCGACTAAAAGCCCTAATCCGAGTCCTACAAATAAACATCCAAATCGTAATGTTGTGAATGTCTTTTTGCTAAAAGTAGGTAATAACGACTGAAACTGGCTTTTTAATATGGATGAATCCATCGGAGTTAAGTTTTGTCCCATTTTTTCAATCAGACTGATCCTTTCTTTTCTACGTGCAAATAGTTCAAATGTCATGTAGGTGAAGTAGAAAACGATGCCGACTACTAGCGGTACAGTAATAAATTCCATAGTTTTAATATTTAAAATGTTAATATTTATATGATAATATCTCTTTCTTTTTTTGTTTACGGTATTCCGTATCAACATCCCTGAAACGTTTCTTGCTCTTCTGCTCTTTTGACGCATTTTTTTTGAAAGGTTACACTTGCCGGTATTTTTTTTAATTTGACCGATCTGAATGTGCCCGGTTAATTATAATTAATATGTCGGAGGGTGCAATTTTGAGAATGAAATATTATTTTTGTGGTCGTGTAGTTGTAACCTTTTTACAGGAGGTGCGTCTATACGGGTAGAATGGAAAGGCTATCTGACAATTATTATGTTCAAAAGGTCCTTGTAGGAGAGACTGATAGTTTTGCACCTTTGCTGGGAAGATACAGCAAGCAGGTGTTTTCTTTGATTGTTAAAATTGTCGGTAGCCGTGAAGATGCGGAGGAACTTGCGCAGGATGTGTTCGTGAAAGCGTTTGGTTCACTTTCGTCGTTTCGTGGGGACAGTAGCTTTTCGACGTGGATTTATCGTATTGCCTATAACATAGCGATTTCCGCGACACGTAAAAAGACAATGGAGTTTATGCCGGTAGAGGAGAATATGTTGTCGAATGTGCCGGATGATCCCGACGAAACGTTTTTTGGAGATTCGGATGCCGATATGCGTATTGTTTATCTGAATCGGGCGCTGGAGCAATTACTTCCTGAAGAGCGGGCAATGATTACGCTTTTCTACAAAGAGAATAATTCGATGGAAGATATTGCGCTTATCACCGGACTGACGGAGACAAATATAAAAACAAAAATATTCCGTATCCGTAAAAAGTTATTTGTATTAATAAGGAACATGGAAAGGGTATCGTATGAAACTGAAAGATAAAGACATATTGCATGATCTGTTTGCTAAAATGCCGGATGAAGTGTTGCCGTTTGGCTTCAATGAGAAGGCTATGCTTAAAATTCGGAAAAAAGCAGAGATGCGTGAAATAAAGCATAAGCGCCTGGAAATTTTCGGATATGTTTCAGGAATCGTGGTAATGTTAGCTATTTGTGTGTTTGTCCTTTATAGTATGGGGATATCATTTGATCTTCCTGAAATAAAGCGGCATACATGGGCTTTTTCCAAGCCTGATTTCAGTATATTCCGATCACAATCCTTTATGCTCAGTGTATATATCGGAATATTGGCGCTATTTCTGTTGATTATGGATTCGATCATTCGTCGCCACATCGAAAAAACAAGACACAAATAGAAGTGATTTATGTTATTTAAGTAAAGTTTTGGATAGTGAAGACTGTATATAGGGAGAGCCAAATCCTTCAGAAATGGTATGAGGAAAATAAGCGGGATTTGCCCTGGCGCCATACGAAAGACCCTTACCTGATCTGGATTTCAGAAGTTGTCATGCAACAAACGCGCGTTGCGCAAGGACTTGATTATTATAACCGTTTTGTGAATCGTTTTCCGGATATACGAAGTCTGGCGGAAGCCGAACAAATCGAAATATTGAAGTATTGGCAGGGTTTGGGGTATTATTCCCGTGCCCGGAATTTGCATGAAGCGGCCAAGGATGTGATGTCACGTCATAATGGCATTTTTCCGGCACGATACAATGATATCCTTGCATTGAAAGGGGTAGGTGAATATACGGCAGCCGCAATCGCTTCGTTTGCATGGAATCAACCCTATCCGGTGATTGACGGGAATGTGTATCGTGTGTTGGGGCGCTTATTTGCTATTACAACTCCGATTGATACGGGAAAAGGTAAAAATGAATACCGTGAGTTGGCAACTTTGCTGATGCCATCCGACCGGGCAGGTATCCATAATCAGGCGATCATGGAATTCGGCGCGTTGCAATGTGTTCCTCAAAATCCTGATTGCAGACAATGTCCCCTGGCGGATGGTTGCATGGGATATGCTTCCGGAAATCCGCAACAATACCCTGTCAAACAAAATAAGACAAAAATCCGTGACCGGTATCTGAACTATTTTTTTGTTATTTGCAATTCGCATACCTATTTACATCGTCGCGAGAGAAAAGATATCTGGGAAGGACTTTATGAATTTCCGCTGATAGAAATGGCGGTTTCGATGGATTTTTCCGGCATAAAAGAAGAGATGGCATTTCATCAACTCTTCCGGGCAACAGGACAACCGGTTATTTCTGTTGAGGGAAATACTGTGAAGCATGTTTTATCACATCAGATCCTGCACACGACATTTTATAGTGTTGAAATACAGAAGGAGAATGCTGCCCTGAAAAAGTATTTGAAAATACCATTATCAGCCCTTGATAAATATCCGTTTCCAAAGTTAATCAGCGCCTTTTTAGACAGAAAAGCGGAATGAGCAGGTTTTTATTTATCTGAGCTTACTACAAATTCATGGATAACCGGATGGTATTTTTCACAAAAATGTTTTGTTTCTTTTTCTGTTATAGCATCAGGATATGTCATTAACATCAATGAAACATATTCTCCTCCCTTTTTATAGGGTGGATGTTTGTAAAGGTGTTTGTTGAGAACAAAACCGATGCGTTGATAGAAACCGATCCGGCGCCTGTTTATTTCGGAGGCAGGATGCTCGACTTCCAATAATATGGAAGTCTTCGATTTTGAAATAAAATCTTCGAGTATGCGTAAACCGTAGCCATTCCCGCGTAAACGAGGAGATGTTGCTAAATGTTCTATATATCTTATGTCTTCAAACCCCCACCATAACATAATTCCTACAAATAATTCTTTGTCGGTAATTATTTCAAAATGATACAGAGGATTATTCATCATCTTCTTTTGTGTACGAAGTTGACGGCGTTCTTCCGGTGGAAAAGAATTTTTATACAGGTTCCATACCTGTGGAAAAAGCGGATGCTCCGTCGTTTTTATTCTTGTATGCTTCATATTTATATAAGTCTCTAAATGCTGAAAACTGCGGCAAGTTACAAGAAAAATTACGGATAAGCAAAAAAAATAAACTGGTGATTCTGGATAAGTGTTTGATAATTAGTGTTATTTGGGGCGTTGAATATATTATGTAATTTTGCCCCCGTTTTTTAATACAGGTTATATGTTGAATAGATTGTTTGGAGTCCCTGAAATAAAAGATAACCAGGCCCTAACTAAAAGTACATTGTGGTTGATGGCTATTGGAGCGGGCCTCGTTGTTGCGAATAATTACTACAATCAGCCCTTATTGGGAATGATTGCGAAAGAGTTTGATGTATCGGAGGCTGTCGCGAGTAAAGTGGCTATGTTTACGCAAATTGGCTATGCTGTCGGATTATTGTTCATCATACCGTTGGGAGATATGTTCAGGCGTAAGAGAATAATTCTGATTGATTTTTTCTTTATTATCATGTCTCTGCTTTTGTTTGCGTTAAGTCAGTCTATAACAACTATGATCATCGCCAGTTTTTTTATCGGCCTGACGTCGGTTATTCCGCAAATATTTGTGCCGATAGCGGCACAGCTATCCGAACCGAAGGCTAAAGGGCGGAATGTTGGTATTGTTATGAGTGGTTTGTTGATCGGAATTCTTGCCTCACGTGTGTTTAGTGGTATTTTAGGTGAATATTTAGGCTGGCGTTCCGTATTCTTCATCGCGGCTGGTATGATGGTTATTCTGGCGTTGTTTATCGTGTGGCTTTTGCCTGAAATGAAGCCTACCTTTCAGGGGACGTATGTTCGTCTGATGAGCTCTATGGCGCGTTATGTGAAGGATATCCCAAGTCTTCGTTTGGCATCACTGCGAGGCGCTTTGGGCTTTGCTTCTTTTTCCATTTTCTGGACAACTTTGACTTTTCGTTTGGAACAAGCGCCTTTTTTCCGGGGGAGTGATGTGGCGGGTTCTCTTGGACTGGCGGGTATTGCCGGTGCGTTGGCAGCGTCTTATGCCGGATTTATCGCAGGCAAGGTGAGTAAAAATATCCTGATATCAATAGCCTGTACCCTGATGCTTTTAGCCTGGTTAGTATTTGGGTTGGGCGGCAGCACTTACACCGGGTTAATTATTGGTATTATTATCCTTGATTTGGGGTTGCAGGCAATGCATGTTACAAATCAGACAATTGTATTTTCGACTCATCCGGATGCATCTAACCGTTTGAATACAGTATACATGGTTTCTTACTTTATTGGAGGTTCGTTAGGAACATTTATAGGCGGACTTGTTTGGAAGGATTACGGCTGGAATGGTGTTGTTTGCATGGGAGCTTTATTTGTAGCTTTGTGTTTAATCATTCATCTTTTATTATCCGGCAAGCCTAAGTATACCGTATCTCGATAAACCGTTTAATAAGATAAAAGCCACATGCCTCACGGCGTATGGCTTTTTGTAATTGTCTATGAATGAGATCGTGCAATAGTGAACTATCTATTTAATAATCTGTATTGTTCGGATCGAAATTGGTCCATCCTTCTAACCATTTATCGTTTGCATCGAATGCGCCGATGTAATTAACCTTGTCGAAGCCACTGTTTAACAGGTTATCTGAAAAAGATGCCGCTGTTAAAACCGGACTTCCCGCATTAGGCATAAAGTTTACACCGACATTGTATGCATC
Organism: Tannerella sp.; assembly: GCA_031551825.1. Classification (GTDB taxonomy): domain Bacteria; phylum Bacteroidota; class Bacteroidia; order Bacteroidales; family Tannerellaceae; genus Tannerella. Next base: position 92,670 of record JAVBNB010000021.1, read on the forward strand.
AGCAAGGTTAAGTTCACTGATTTCTTTTACTGCATTACCGGTTTGCGCTAAGAAAAATGTTGTAGAAAAAGAGGGAGAATTTGCATCAATAACTACTTTATTTGCTGCATCATAAAGGTCGTCTGTATAACGTTTGTTGGCATCAGAACCTGTAATGTCCATGCCTGCGAACCAAATGTTCTGCAGTTTCAGGTTTCCGGCCTCTGCTTCCGAAGGAGTATTACCTTTTTCTCCGTCTAAGATGAGGCCGATAGGGTAACCGATTGCGACAGAATTGAAGCAACTTAAGCGGCTTGAACGGCGTATTTGCATGGCTGCCTGGAACTTGCCCAAAGCGGAACCATTGTTTGGATTATAATCTCCTCCGTTGATATAGTCATTCGTATTTTCGAAATTATTTCGCCCTACGGGGCCTATAATCGTGATATTACTGAATACGGTTGTTGTATAAGGGCTAACGGTAGAGCCATCGGCGCAGTTGTCTGATTCGAAACCATTCGATTGTGATACATCGGCAATTTTCGGATCACGGACAACCAATCCGAACTGGATTTTTCCGCTGAAACCGTTGTCTGTGTCGAAGTCATCATCCCAACCTTTGTATGCAATAAGGTATTTACAGTTTACAGCTCCCCCGAACCACTCGAAAGAGTCGTCGTTTGAGTAAGAAACTTGTAGGTGATCTACCTGCGTTCCACTACCGACAGAGCCAAATGTGATACCGTTGATTTCTTTATCCGTCTGAAACGGATACCCGGCAAACTCTATGCGGACGTAACTCAGAATCCCGGAATTGTCGGCAGAATTTGTGCCTCCGTGGTGTGTGCGCGGCCCACCTTCAATTTGCTGGTCATTGTTCTGGTTATTAGGAGCTTTTCCGCATATAATGAGTCCTCCCCAGTCGCCCGGTTTACGAGATCCTTTCGATTGGTTTGAGGTAAACACAATGGGTGCGTTTGCTGTCCCTTTAGCGATCAGTTTTCCTCCGGGTTCAACAATTAATGCTGCCTGTGTCTGTTTATCTCCTTTGATTACGGTCCCTTCTTCAATTGTTAGCGTTGCTCCGCTTGCTACATAAACCCATCCCTTTAGTTTATAGGTGTCTTTTTTCAGCGTTTGTGTTCCGGTGAAGGCGAAATTTTGTTCTCCATTTCCGATTACAATTCCTTCCGGCGTATCCTTTCCGTTTTCGTCAAATAGCAGATGATCGCATGTTGTATGTCCGTAGCTGTCTGTGCCAAATACATAGTCACTCTCTTCTATCTGGGGATCTTTGTTATCGTCACTGCAAGCGACAAATCCACCCATAATAATGATTGCTAATGCGTAATTAATAATTTTTGTTGTTTTCATTTTTTTTATAAATTAATAATTAATAATGAAATGTTATCTTAGAAAATCATGTTATACTTAAAAATGATAGCTGATACTTAAACTAAAGTCGCGTCCCGGACTGTATTGACGGGTTATTTGTTCAATTTCTCCTTTGTCTGTTTTTTCAAATTGTTTGAATGAAATTTTGTCCGCGAGTAAATCGCGAACGGCGAATTTTACTTCTATACTGTTGTTGAATTTCTTTGATATATTGATGTCAATGGCGTTTCTCGGCATTTCGTATGAATCGGGAATACTCGCTCGATCTCCTTCGGAACCCATACTACGGCCTACCCCTACAATGCGTTTTCCGATCCGGTTGTATAAGACAGAAGCATTCCAGCCTTTCGTCGGTAGCTGATAAAAGAAGCCTGTATTAATAAGGTAGGGCGATTGTCCTTGCATAGGGCGGTCTTGTTCTTTGGATCCATCCTCAAATTTTACTTTACTTTTTATTAATGCCCCGTTGAAATTCCAGCTCAAGTTGCGTAAACCGATGAAATCAAGATTTTTACGAATGTCAATTTCAATTCCGTAATTATTGGCAGCATTTGCGTTTACATAAGAGTAAGTGAGATCTGTACCGCCATTTACTGTGTATGTCCACTCAATCGGATTTTTGAAATGTTTATAAAATGCGGATATAGCAACTATTTCACCATTAGATGGATAGTATTCATATCCGAAGTCAGCATTGTCGATGTAAGCCGATTTAAGATTATAATTACCCTGTACATTACTTGCCAGATCGAAATCATAAAATACGGATGGTGATACTTCACGAAATTCCGGACGGTTTGTTGTGCGGCCGTATGATAACCGGATTTGTTGCTTTTCACTTATTTTATAAGTGGTATTGACCGACGGGAAAAGATCATTATATGTATAATAGATATTTTTCGGACTTTTTTCATAATCTTTTGTGTTGCTTATGAGTTTCATTTCATTGTGTTCAAAACGTACGCCCGCGTAAACGTTGAACATTTCTATCGGAAGATTTACTCCAAGATAGCCTGCAGCTAAGAGATTGTCTCCGCCGTAGTTATTACTCCACTTTACTTTTTCAAGCAGATAAAGTCCGTCTGCACCGTAATATTTATCTTGTAGTAATTCATTCGGAATATTCATATATCTGAAACCCGACGGCAGATTATTATCGGATGCATTCCAGTTGTAAATGAACATTCTGGTGTTATAGTCACGGGTACGGTATTCACTGTAAATCCCTGTTTTCAATGTGGGTGTCAGTGAATTGATTGAAAAATCGGATTGATAATTTGCATTGGCAGAGAATATATGTTCATTGAGCTTGGAAAACTCTCTGTTTATATCATTTGCCGTGGAAAGTCCGAGCCTTCCTTCTTCTGCTGCATCATTGATCAGATAACGTTTCCTATCCGGTATATTACGGTTTGCATAAGCATATCCTGCGCTCCAATCCAGCTTACTTTCGTTATTGAGCGTATATTTGCCGGTAAACTGGCCATTGTATGTCGTGCGGCTGGTGTAATAATATTCTGCGCTTTCTTCCTGATCGCTCTGGGCGCTAATGCCGCGACGGTAGGTATAGCGGTCTCTGCTAAGTTGGTTAAATATGTTTTTTAATTCGTAGCGGCTGTTTCCGTTTGCCGGAACAAATGTCAGGTTTAGCATAGCCCCTACACGTACAAAGTGATTATATTGATCGTCTGTACTTTTGCGGAGATAGTTTGACTTATCATGGGTTGTATCATAAGCTCCAAAAAGTGAATTTTTCATATTTAAAACTGTTTTGTAGCTGTTATTATAGTTTGCTGTTCCCATAATTGCGAATGTGTTGCCGCTTTTTGCCTTGTGACGGTGGCTAAAATTTGTGTTAAAGCCTATATTTGCCAAGGGTTTTTTGTTTTTGACAGTCCAATCGTTATTAAATCCATTGTTTAACAGATCAATGCCATTTCCGGCAATAGGGTTCAGGTTGCTGTTTATACCTCCCTGCAAACTGCGGAAGCCATTATCGAAACCGATGAAATCCGTACTACTACCTTCGCTGTATTGAAAGTCCTTGAAGTGGGTCTGGTCGTTTATGCTTCCTCCGATAGAAATATAGAAGGCGTTTTCTTCCGGAATATCTTTTGTATTAATCAGAATAAAACCTCCGGTAAAATCAGCAGGAAACTCCGGCGCCGGAGATTTCACGATAAGCATGTTGTCTAATTGGGAGGAAGGAATGATGTCGAATGAAAACGCCCGTGAATCAGCTTCACTACTTGGAACAGCATTGTTGTTTATCCACACATTATTGTATCTCTGGGATAATCCGCGTACCATCACGAATTTTTCATCGATTATACTGATCCCCGGTACACGCCGTATTACTTCAGAAGCGTCACGGTCCTGTGTTTTTGTTATTTGTTGTGCGGAAATACCGGTTTGCACGACTAAGCTGTTTTTTTGCTGGGAAATAAGGGCTGTTTCCGTATTCCTTTTCATTTTAGTGACTACGATAACTTCGCTTAGTTGTTGATTATCGGGTTCAAGAAGTATGGATAATTCAGTGTTGTCAATTACATTTAGATCTAAGGATTGAGCGTGGTATCCGACATACGATATGATGAATTTATATTCTCCTTTTTTTAATCCGTTCAGTTCAAAATGTCCGTCTATGTCGGCAATTGCTCCGTTTGTTGTGCCGTTTATCTGGATGGTAGCGCCGGTAAGCGGTTCATTAAATTCTTTATCAATGATAGTTCCGTAAACAGATACGGTTTCTTGCGAGAAGCTTTTTGATGTATAAGAAATAATCAGAATAAAAGTAGATAACCAAAACAATCTTTTTGTCATAATGTATTTTTAATTTTCACACTGCAAATGTCCTTTGGTTTTGTTAAGATATGATGACGGAAATATTAAAATTGTTTTGTGTTTTTGTTACGGTTATGTTTCAAAATACGATATATTTGTGCTGTAGATTGATTGTAAAACGCAAACATGGATGACTGATGAGTTTTAGGGAAAAATTATCCGAACGTGTTCAGATGACCGATATACATGAAATTGTTTTTCTGGCACAGAATGATAATACGCGTAAGCGGGAATTGTATGATTTGCTGTTTGATAATGACGATAAGATTGCTTATCAGGCAGCGTGGGTTTTTACGCACTTTTCATCGGCGGAAAATCAGTGGCTTTATGATAAACAAAATGAATTAGTGGATGAGGTGCTTATTTGCCGCCATCCGGGTAAACGCCGGCTACTTCTTGCGTTAATACTTAAACAACCCTTGCCTGAAGTACCGCGTACGGATTTTCTTGATTTTTGTCTTGACAGGATGATCTCAAAGCAGGAGTTGCCGGGTGTGCAGACGATATGTATGAAGCTTGCGTATGAAATGAGCCGTCATATTCCTGAACTAAAGCAGGAATTATCTATTATTCTGGATATGATGGAGCCTGATTTGTTGCAGATTTCCATGAGAACCGCACGAAAAAATGTGTTGAAGGCAATGAAGACTGGGAAAAAAATACAAAGCTTAAAAGAATAATTATTAATATGGACTCATTTATCCATATCGCTGAGGTGAAATTTCAATGCTTTGGTTGACAATAATAATTCCCATACGGACAGTGCTAATGATAGAATAAAAAGAACTAATGCGATACCGAAAATAATAGTTGATGCAAATTGCAGGTTGATATAAATCAGAAACATCGTAACGGCGCAAAGGAGTAGGCTTGCAACTCCGAGAACCTGCATGTTCCGTGTAAGACGCAAGCGTTTCCGGAGATTTTGTATCTGTGCATGAGTTACTTTAGAGTGGTCTTCCATATACTTATCTTTCAGTGTACGTACCAATTGTGCGTATGAAAGAAACCGATTTGTATAAGCTAACAGTATCAGTGACACGGCTGAAAATAAAAAAGTTGGAGTTATGAGTGTAAGTTCCTGCATGATAATCTGTTTTTTTATATTTGATGAATTGTGTTTTCAATCATTTGGCAGATCTTTTCTAAGTAGAGTTTGTCTGTTTCATCGAAATCATTGAGCCGGTCGCTGTCTATGTCAAGAACTCCAATAACTGTTCCTTTTGAAATCAGCGGAACGACTATTTCAGATTTAGAATCCGAATTACAGGCAATATGTCCGGGAAATTGTTCGACATCAGGAACAATCATCGTATTGGCTGCATCCCAGGCAGCACCACAAACACCTTTGCCGCGCCTTATGCGGGTGCAGGCAATCGGGCCCTGAAAGGGAGCCAATACAAGTTCGCCTTCTTTTACTAAGTAAAAGCCTACCCAGAAGAAACCGAAAGTCTGATGCAGCGCACTCGCCGTATTTGCAAGGTTTGCAATAAGGTCTTTCTCTGAACCGATTAAAGCTTCTATTTGGGGAAGGAGCGTTTTGTATTTTTCTTCTTTATGATCCGTTACCGGAATATACAGATTTTCTGCCATAACTGTTATTTTAGACACAAATATGGTGATTTAATTTTGATTTGTCCTATTTTTATTTCTAAAATGAAAATAGACTGCATCTCAGCAATAGCAAAAATTCATTTGCTATTGCGTTCGATTTGTACTATTTTTGCATAAAACATTATATAATTTAGATATGGTACAAAACGAACGTGATATGCGGAGAGAGTTAGTAGTACAGGCAGCTCAACAGATGATGGTAGCCGCGCGTACCGCGCCGAAAGGGAAAGGCATCGATATTATTGAAATAGCATTGGTTACGGGTGATGATATACGTCTCATGTCTGATGAAATGCTGAAGATCTCGGCGGAAACAGGGATGAAATTTTTTCTTCGCGATGCAGACAATGTGTTACAATCCGATGTGGTGATGATACTCGGTACCCGGCAGAAATCGCAGGGACTCAACTGTTTTCATTGCGGGTATAAGACTTGTGAGTCCAAACCGGAAGGAATACCTTGTGCGCTTAATATGATAGATTTGGGTATTGCAATCGGTTCGGCATGCGCCAAAGCATCCGACTTAAGAGTGGATACGCGCGTGATGTTTAGTGCCGGACTTGCCGCCCAGCGTCTTGAAATGCTTGGAAAAGATTGTGGACGCGTTATGGCGATCCCTGTTAGTGCGACATCAAAAAATCCTTTTTTCGACCGCAAACCAAAGCAACCGGAAACTCAGGAAAACACTATATCAAAATAGAAAGAGAAGAAGTAATCGATGTCTTTTTGATTATGCAATTATTCTGCGGACTTCAGTCTGTCGTTGGATAAAACCTCTTCTGTTATAGTATCCTCAACAATTTCTAAATTTTCTGTTGGTAGCAGACTGGCAGTTGTTGTGTCTTCCAACTGAAAGAAGTTGCGTTTCAGGCTGTCCGGGATTTCCGTTCTCGGACGGCGCATCGGTTGCCTTAGTTCCATGCCTGCGACCTCCTGAATGCTTTGCCGTAATTTGTCATCCATCTCTTTTCGCAGGTTGATCGTGGTGCTGTCTAAACTTTTTTCACGGGCTACGGTAAACAAGTTCTTATATTTTGCTTTGCCCGGACGGATCTTCATGTTATCCGGTGTGCCTGAAATATTTAAGCCTAATTTGAAGGGTACCGGCGATTTAAGTACTGTGATATGGTAATCAAACGACATATCAAGGTTTTGCGTTCCTCCTACGGCGACGTTATATCTGTCCATGGTCAATTGGAACGGGAAAATCATCAGTTTTTCATCTTCTAAAATCATTTCGACGGACATGCTGTCAATCACGTTTTTATTCTTGTTTTTAAACATCAGTGTTTTCGATATTTCGGCAAAAGTTTCACCGTCAAGTAATACCAGATTTTGACCACTTAAAAAGCAGGAAGCTGTGGTTTTTGGCAGGCAGACGTTCATTAGCGAATCTAATTCGGTAATGGCGGTTATGTTACAATCAACTACCCCTTCAAATGAATGGAGCATGGGCGCCATTTCGATAATGACGGGCATCGCTTCCGTCAATTCTTTTAAATCAATGCGTTTCACACCAACTTCTAATCCTAAATAAGCGCCTTTGGGGTCGGGAGCCTTATAGACCATTGTCATTACCGTACTTCCGATGTCGGAATTCAGCATAAAACGAGGAAATTGAATTGCCTGATCGCGTAGGATGATCCTGCCTCGTGCGTTTTTGATATTGACATTACTGAATTTTCCATTCCGTATCCGGGTACTGAATTCCACATCGAGATTGCGTGGAACAACAAAAATGCCGGCTGTAGTTGTGTCATTGGCTAATGTGATGGCGTTGTCGTTGTCGAGAACAACATCCGATATGGAATCCTTTTCCGCCATGCTTTTAGTTGAGTATTCCGAACCGGCGACGGCGGCGCGGATTAATTCGTTGAAATCAAGTGAGTCGGCATCGAATGTCATTTTCGCGCTGATTTTTCCGTTATGCATCAATGCCCTGCGTATACCTTCAGCTTCACCGTTGAGCGTAAAGTCCGATTCGCCAAGACGAATATGCGCTTTGGTCAGATTTAATATGTTGCTTGTAAATGTTATATCCGATTCGCGTATGCGAATGGGGGTCGGGAAATAGGGAGTACGCACACTGATATCATTGGAGACGAAGCTACCGGATATGTCCCAGTTACGGAGCAGATCTTTTGCTTCTTGTGATTCGAGCTTGAATGACAGATTGGTCGTTGGATCTAAGCGGCTTTGGCGTAATGAATCGCGTTGTGCCCGTGTGAACACCGTATCTCTTGGTGTACGGTTGCTTGCGGACATATTTCGTTGTCGCGCTTGTTGTTTTGTAAGTTTAAGCTTGAGAGTCGCTTTGCTTACGCGTCCTCCGATTTCGTGAGCTTTTCCCATCAGCGTATCGATGGAGATACTGCCACTGATCTCCGGAAGGCTCGGAATGTCGGCTCTGGGACGTACATTGACGCCACCCAGGGCCTGTACGCCGCGCAAGCGGATTGAGTCGCCCATGACAAGACGCATGTTTGAAATCCTCGATCCGATTGTAACGGGGGCTATCGAAGCGCTGTCCTTGGGTTCGGACGTGGTAAGCAGCATACTGACGCGGCTGGAGTTGGCCACCAACTCTTCTTTCCAGTTCAGATTGAGTGTATCAACCACGATTTTGCATCGAAGCAAGCTTTCGTGTATACGCTCGCCGATACTGTCATTAGTATTTGTTCCCAACGTCATATTGGCATTGGGCGTGTAGAACGTAAATTGTTCCTTATCATGGTTGAACTTGATATCCTTAATATTGACGACCCCATTGGCATTAATTTTTCCGTAGTTCGATGCCAGAACCTCGTTGAGCAGGCATTGTATGGAAACGTCAAAATTGATATGGCCACCCATTGTCATGCCCTCTATTGGCAATTTTTGAGACATCTGCGTGAAATTAATATCAGCTTTTGCCTGTGCGTTAATAGCCGGATTTATCAAAATATCGTCAATTTCGCCTTGAATAGTCAGCTTCGATGAGGCGGTCTGTAAATACAGGTTGTTGAGTTTGAGCAATGAAGGTTGCGCGCCTGACAAGTCGAGCAAGGTATTGAAATCGACTTCTAAGTCTTCAATAAAAGGCGTTTTCGGATGCTTAACAGAGGCTAATTTTCCTTCGATCAGCTGTATCGATGCGTTAACAGACGGATAGAGGTCTTTGCCTAATTGTCCGCTGATTTTACCGCTTGACACGACTTTTCCACTGGCAATGAGTTTGGATGAAATATCCGAAATATGCTGAGGTATCATTTCAATCAGGTCGGTAAGCGACGAAGCATTCAGGCTGAAATCAACGTCAATATCCGCAATTCCCGAAGCTATATTCTGCCTTAGTATCCCGTTGGTTTTTAGCTCTAAAGATCCTATTTTTACTGAACCTTTCTCTATGGCTAAGGTTTTCAATATCCGGTCGCGCACTAAGGTGGTACGGAAAGAAAACGGCAGTGTGCGGCTAAATGTCTGTCCTTGATAGTACGACGAAATTCCGGTAGTATACAGGTCGAAGTTCAATTCCGCATGCTCTTTGGACAGATTTCCCTTGAGGCGCATATTGAGGCTGTCGACCATCACAAATAGGTCTTGCTGCAAGTCGTTATAAGTGAGATTGACGTTCTGAAGGCGAATGTTTTTGATATTCAGCTCAGGCAGGACAAATGTATTGCTATCCTGAGCTGTTTCCGTACTGTCTGACGAGATAAAAATATCCCAGTTTGCTTTGCCTAATGTGTCGATATGGGTGTAAATATCAGCGTTTTCAAGTTCGAACTGATGAATAATGATTTGTTTCCTGAAAAGGAATGCAAGCGGGTCGACGGCAGCTATGAAGTTATCGAAAGCCAACAATGTATCTGTTTCGGAAGAGATACTCCCGTTTTGCAACCTGACGCCTAAATCGGGAAAAGAACCGAAAAATGTAATATCGACAGACTCGCAGTTGACTTCGCCATTGATATATTCTTTACTCAGATTAAGAAGTATCGGTGTTATCTTTTTCGGGGTGACCACCATGTTCAATATGATGGCTATTGTGATGAGTAATATGAGGAGCACACCTGATATTCCCAACCCGACACGGAGTAAAATGCGTTTTGTTTTGCATTTTGTAGACACTTCCTTTTTCATCCAATGATGCTGTGTATGTTATTGAAAAGCAACGCAAGATACAAAAAAAGAAAAAAAACGGGAGTTTTTTATAAAATATTATAGAGAATACTCAGATTTTTTGAAAAAAGCATCAAAGTATTCTTCTAATCAATATGAAATTTTGCATCCGAGATAATAACTGCGGGGTACTCCCGGACCGTAGATATATCCGGAATCACGATCCGGCCCCTTGTCGAAATCGTTTTGATATGAATTGAATATATTTTGTATACCGGCGCTCAACTGTAATGTGACACTATTAAATATCGGTATGTCATAGGTGAATTTCATACTCATATCGAAAAAATCAGGTGTTTTTTCTTCGCGGTCTTCCGGAATATAACCTTTAAAATGTTGTACCAGCATAGAGCCTGTATAGGTGCCGGTTAGTGATATTCCTAATTTTTTAATAGGAATGTAGGTGCCGGTAAAATATCCGTACGTATCAGGCGAGCGGAACATTTTTTTCTGTGGTTCAATATTTTCATTTTCGCTCCATTGTTCCGGCTTTTTGTAACGACTGCGTTGAAATGTTGCCCCTCCTTGAAGTTGCATGCGGTCGTATGCCAATTTGGCTTCAAGGTTGATTCCCATCACATCCGCGCCTTTACCGTTGCGGCGTTCCATGATAATATTCCCACTCTCATCGTGACCGACCGCTTCGATGACGAAAACATCCTTTAGATCTGTGTAAAAAGCCTCCGCAAGAAAGTTTGTCTGTACATTTCCAAAGCGATGGTAATAATCGACCGATGCGCTCAAACTTTGTGATTTTTCTTCCTTGAGGTCTTTGGCCAATTGTATCAATGATACGTTACCGCCTACGGCCGTTATATGCAGGTCTTCGTCGAAAGCCTGCGGAGCGCGGAAACCGTTAGCGTATGAGATGCGGAAGTTAATATCTTCCGTCGGATTATATCGGAGGTTTGCACGGGGACTGAAAATCAAATCGTTCATCAGGTTGTGGTCGTCAATACGTCCGCCAATCAGAAAACTCCATTTTTCATTTTTCCACTCGTTCTGCAAAAATATACTTCCGATATGAACTGTTTGTTCAATCGTACGGTTGTACCCTAACATCTCATCTTCCAGTTTGTCATAGCTATATTCCGCACCACCTGTAAGTTCTGAAGGCATGAATAGAAATTTGTCCCATGAGTAGGAATATTGAAATCCTCCGATATAAGTCAGGTCGGTTGTATTTCCGTACGCATTCGGATCCTGCCCCGCACCATAGTAACTTGCTCGTTTTGTGTGTTGTGCTGATGTATAGAGATTTAAATGATGATGGAAATCCTTTGAAAAAATATCATATTTGATTCCTCCTCCGTTGATATCGTGATTCGTTTGTTCTGTAATATCAGTTTCATGCGGAGGTAATGTCGACATGTCTCCTCCGCGACGGAATTCGCTGATATTGTGATATTCAAAAGTTAGTTTTGAATAGGAGCCGGTTTTAAAGTAAGAACGGAAACCGATCGTTTTACCGTTTAACTCGCCAAGTTCTGAAAATCCGTCACCATCATCGTCATAAGTCGACCGTGTACGGTTTTGCCCGAAGATATAGATACCCGCTTTTTGATCTTCGGTAACTAACGAAGCATTCATGGTTGTGTTATGATCGGGTCGTTCGCCTCCAATCATAGTGGTGTTATGCGCTAATTGCGCTGAATTTTTCAATGGTTCTTTGGTGATAATATTGATTGTTCCCGCTATAGCTGAGGAACCAAACAGCGCCGAGCCGCCTCCGCGCATAATTTCGACCCGCTGAATCATATTGGCAGGAATTTGCTCTATACCATAAACGCCCGTTAGCGCACTGAAAATAGGCCGGCTATCAATTAGTATCTGAGTATAAGGCCCTTCAAGCCCATTGATTCGCACCTGCTGAAATCCGCAGTTCTGGCAATTGTTTTCTACCCGTACTCCCGGTTGAAAATTCAGTCCGTCGGATAGGGAGCATGCGTTTGTACGTTCAAACGTTTTCATATCCAATACATTTACTAAAGAAGGAGCGGTGCGACGCGTCGTCTCATTGCGGTTGGCCGATACAACAACTGTATTAAGTGATATAATATCTTCTTCGGCTTCAAAATTGATTTCGAGAGTGATTCCTTTTTTTACGGTTATTTGCTTTTCTATAGTTTGATAACCAATGGATTTCATTACGATTGTGTAATCGCCTTCAGGAACATTTTTTATGAAATAATGTCCGGTTGCATCGGTTGCGGCGCCAATCGTTGTATTTTTTAAAAAGATATTGATAGCGGAAAGGTGTTCGCCTGTTCCTTTATCTGTTACATGTCCTACGACGTGTGCATCCGAAGGGTTTAATATGACAGGACCTTCTGCTTTTGCAAGAATGAAAATGCATAGCAGGGTGCATAAAAATGTAATTTTTTGCATTGTATGAGATTTTTATCAATATAAATATTTTGTATAAATCGGCTATATGATGTTGATTTATACATTATCAGAGTGGAAGGGTTCTATACCCTATAAAAAGAATAGGGAGAAGCCTCTTAATCCAGCTCACTAAAAGTTGTTTCATTGAAATTTCGCTTGTTTTGAGCCTGCAAAGATAGGTATATCGAATGTAATAGCAAAGAAAATATATTTTATTGTTTTCTGGGATAACAAATCCCTAATAGTTGCTAATAATTGTTGGCATATCCCTATAATTGGGGATTGCAGTTTTTTCTCTCCCCCTCTACTTTTGTCCCGAAATATAATATGCTGGTATGTTAGACATAAATAAAATGAAAAAACTTATATTGATGGCATGCATTGCTGTCGTTTCCACAGAAGTAGCTGTTAGTGCTACGGAGGTTAAAGATGACAAAGAAATATCAGAAACGGAGAATGTTGTTCCGGATGCATTGAGTACTTCAAATAACATCTCTTTATCAAATATACAGGATGATCCGGATGATATAGTTGCATCGGCGGGTGACTTAGACCAGCTGACCAAATTTGCCAAAGCCATATCCCGGCTTACGCTTGGCGGGTATGGTGAAGCGGTGTATACCCGGAATTTTTATAGTGATTACTGGAGGCGTTATTCGAATGCTGAGAATTATAAGGATGCGAAAAGCCACGGGCGATTTGATTTGCCGCATGTGGTCTTTTTCGTAGGATATGATTTCGGTAAGGGCTGGACGTTAGGCAGTGAAATTGAATATGAACACGGCGGAACGGAAAGCGCGATAGAGATGGAAGCCGAGGAAATGGGGGAATATGAAAATGAAATAGAACGTGGCGGAGAAGTGGCGTTGGAACAGTTCTGGATTCAGAAAAGTTTCAGCCGCACATTTAATCTTCGTATGGGACATATTGTCATTCCGGTAGGGTTGACCAACCAGTATCATTTACCGACGGAGTTTTTTACTGTTTACCGACCGGAAGGGGAGAATACTATATTGCCATGTACATGGCATGAAACGGGTATAAGTGTTTGGGGACGAACAAAGAACTGGCGTTATGAAGTGCAGTTCCTTCCCGGATTAGATGCCGACCGTTTTGGATCTGAAGGGTTTATAAGTGGTGGCGCGGGTAGTCCTTACGAATTTAAAATAGCCAATGTGTATGCAGGGGCGTTCCGTGTGGATAATTATTCGGTAACGGGGCTTCGCATCGGCTTAAGCGGATATTATGGGTATAGCTTCAGGAACTCATTAACTAATAACTCGAAATACGATGCATATAACGGGGAGGTAATGATTGGTTCGGTTGATTTCCACTACAATAGATATAATTTAATTGTGCGCGGAAATTTTGACTGGGGGCATCTGAACGACTCGGAGGAAATTACACGTTTCAATAAAACGCTGCAGGCCGGTTCGCCGTCTTCCAAAACGCCTATCGCTTCGGATGCCGTAGCGACAGGTGTGGAAGCAGGGTATGATATTTTTGCCCATATTAAGAAGCTAAAAAAGGATAAGCAGAAATTTTATCTGTTCGGCCGTTACGAATATTATGACTCGATGGCGAAAGTAGAATCCGGTATCATTGATTACGGTTGGTGTGGAAAGCAACGGATTGCGGTTGGTGTTAATTATTTTCCGATGAAGGAGATTGTAATAAAAGGCGAATATTCAAGACGGATTTATAAAAGTCAGTACAATGATGAACCATCTGTATCGCTGGGTGTTGCATACTCCGGTTTTTTTACAAGATAAATTTTTTAATCAATAACTTAATAAGTATAAAGTATGAAAAAGTTTTTTAGGTTCCCTTTGTTAATGGCTGTTTTGGCATTGACATCCTTTGGTCTTGCATCATGCGATGATGATGACGACAAAGACCTTGAATTAACGGAAAATGAGAAAGAGTTGCAGTCGATAAACGAAGCCTATTTAAAGGACGTGATACTCCCTGTTTATAAAAATTTATCAGATGAATCCCTTAAATTACAGAAAGCATTGGAAACATTGCAGAGTGACAAAACGGAAGCCAACCTGAATAAGGTGTGTGACTATTGGTTTTCGGCCCGTAGATATTGGGAATGGAGTGAAGCGTTCTTATATGGACCTGCGGATGATTATCATATAGATCCGCATATTGATACATGGCCTGCAGATATTCCGGAAATCGAAGCGACAGTTAAGAATGAAACTAAATTGAGTAATATCCAGCAATATATCTATGACAATGAAGCGGGGTTGTCCGGATTTCATGGGTTGGAATATATTTTGTTCCGTAAAGGTTCCAAACGTTCTGTAAATGAAATTACAACCAATGAATTGCGCTTTGCAGTTGGTGTTGCAAAGGATTTGGCAATGAGTTGTTTTCGTTTGGAATCCGCATGGGCCGGTAATGAGAATATCACCAAAGAGAAACAGGATATCTTAAAAGATTTCGCAACTATAGATGCTAAAATTAAAGATGATCAAGATGATTTTGGAGATCGTTTGATTGAAGGTTATGACAGGAAAGGAAATATATTGGGAAGTACCACTCAGATTATAGAAGGATTCTGGACGATTATAGATGAAGTGGGCGCAGGAAAGATTGGAACGGCTTATAACGGGATCGATGTCGATTACATCGAATCACCGCACGCTTATAATTCCATCCAGGATTTCGAAGATAATATATTAGGTGTCCGGTATGGATATTTCGGTGCTATGGGCGCTACATCCGCCAAAGATAAATCGATTGCCGCATATCTTAAAAAGATAAATCCCGAATTGGAGCAAAAAATACATGACGGATTCGAGAACTGCATCGCTAAAATCCGTGAAATACCGAAACCATTTGTACAGAATTATACAAGTCCGAAATGTTTTGATGCTATTGAGGCCTGCGACGAATTATATGATTTATTCCTGGAAGCGGAAACAGCTATTAAGCAATATTAAATAATCAATCAAAATGTTGAAAAAAGTTGGTTTTATCAGTTTGTCCCTCTTTTTGCTACTATCCTGTAAGGATGATGAAGAGTATCGTGAACCGGAAAAGGTGGAATTCCCTGAAGAAGAACTATATGCCGGCGGAAAGTTGGGCACGGTTTTCAGCACTACTACTTTTGCTTATGAACAACCTACGCCGGCAGTAGAAAATACCGGTATGGCACAGGCTTTTAAGTTTGGAGAGTATTTTTTTGAACGCGATTATACGCAGAGTAAGGAAGGTTTGTTTAGTGGGTTAGGCCCCTTGATGGTACGTCGCGGATGTATCTATTGTCATCCGAATTACGGTCATGGCAAAAGGCAAACCGAGTACCGCGCAAATCAACGGGGTAACGGTTATCTATTGGTTATCACGGATGAAACGGATACCTACCTGAGTTCGCTCACCGGTATGCCGCAGACGCTTGCTGTGGAACCATTCAAAGCGCCTGTTGACGAAACAAAAATACGGATAGATTGGCTGACATATACCGATGGATGGGGCAATAAATTTCCGGATGGTGAAACTTATGAACTGATTTATCCGGAGGTCACTATTCCTGCAGATGCCTATTATGTACCGCTTGAAGTGACAAAAAATGGTGCGACAACAACGGTTCCCCATGCAAACGTCAGAGTGAAGTTAGAGTCTACCATCGGTATGTATGGGACAGGTTTGTTAGATGCAATTTCGGATGAAGACCTGAAAGCTGAATATGTGAAACAAGAACAGGCCGGTGTATCGCTTAACCCTGCCATTTTTGCCAATGGTAACTGGGTGAAAACGTATGGCAGCACGACGCATCCGTTACGTTTTACGTATGCATTGAGCCGTGGCCCGTTGCAGGACGCAGCGGGAGCGAATGCAATATGGAACATCACCAATGTCACACGTTCAAATCGTCGTTATCATTATATGACGAAGACGTATGCCTCTGTAGCATCGGAAGATCCGGAAGTACAGGCCGAATTCTATGATTATTTTCCTGAATATAATAAAACCGGAAAGGTGAAGGATGATATCTATAATTATCTGATGGCTACAGATTTGGATGTTGAAATGAAGGATGATAATTACCGGGATTTCATGATTTGGCACCGTGGGCTGGCTGTGCCGGCTGCGCGTAATCTGGACGATCCGGTTGTGGACAAAGGAAAGAAATTGTTTAAGGAGATAGGATGCTCTTATTGCCATCGCCCGTCGTGGACTACCGGTGATGATGTGATCCATGATCCGAGCGGATTTTTTGAAGAAAATGACAGTCGTTTGCCACGCTATCCGAATCAGAAAATATGGCCTTACAGCGATATGGTACAACACCGTCTGTTTATGAAAAACGATATTCGTACGGGTTGGTGTCGTACGACTCCGTTGTGGGGGCGTGGTCTTAGTCAGCTTGTTACGGGTGCAAGCGACCGCTTGCATGATTGTCGGGCGCGTACGGTTATCGAATCCATTATGTGGCATGGCGACGCGCAGAGTGACGCCCGCAAATCGGTAGAAAATTTCAGGCAACTGACGAAAGAAGAGCGCGACGCGATTGTGAAATTTATAGAATCTATATAAAACGGTTGAAAAGGATCTCATTTGCTTTTTTGGTTATTATACAGTTGGTGCTTGTAACTGCAACTATATTGGAAAAGATGTATGGTAGCAGTTTCGTCTCCGGGCATATTTATGACTCAGTGTTCTTTGTTGCCCTTTGGGCCATATTCGCCTTGTTTTCCATTATTTATCTGTTGAAACGAAAGATCTGGAAAAATTTGGCAGTTCTATTTTTGCATAGTTCGTTTTTACTCATTCTGACAGGGGCATTCATCACATGGCTGTCTGGTGAACAGGGAATGTTGCATCTTCGTAAAGACATAGGAGCGATGTCGTTTATGGATAGTGACGGAATGTCAAAGAAACTCCCTTTTGTAGTTAAACTGGATGATTTTCAAATTGTTTATTACCCCGGAACACGAGCTCCGATGGATTTTGTGAGTTCTGTTACGATGTTTGATAACGAAACGGATGAGGTTGTTGAAAGTAACATCTCGATGAACAAAATCTTTTCATATCGCGGATATCGCTTTTATCAATCCGGATATGATGAAGATGAAGGAGGCGTAACACTTGCCGTATCACATGACCCTTACGGTATAGCTGTAACGTATTCGGGCTATGCGTTGCTTTTGCTGTCGATCTTATCTTTCTTTTTTGGCCGGAATAGTCGCTTTCGCCGTCTTTTGAAAAGTCCGTTATTTATACGTAGTCTTGTTTGTTTGTTATTGATTGTTCCCGCAGTGAACGCCAATTCTGCGGATGACCGGCAAAAGATAGCGGCGAATAAACCTGAAGTTTTGCCCAAAGAGGTGGCGGCGGAATTTTGTGATTTGTATGTACTTTATAATGACCGGATTTGTCCGCTTCAAACGCTGGCAAAAGATTTTACGATGAAACTCTATGGCAGCCCATCGTATAAAGGGTTGACACCGGAACAGGTTTTTACCGGTTGGATGTTTTATCATTCGAGCTGGAAAGAACAGCCGGTGATAAAGATTAAAAGTAAAGTCGTGCAACAGATACTGGGTATAGATGGCAAATATGCTTCGTTAGGTGATTTTTATGGTAAGTACAACGAATATAAATTAGAAGAATCTATCCGGAAAATCCGTGCCGGCGAAAAAATTGAAGATAAAAAGGGCATAGAAGAAGCGGATGAAAAATATAATTTGATAGCCACCTTCTATTCCGGTAAATTGCTGAAGATTTTTCCGCATCAGGATATAGATACCAAAATTAACTGGTATTCGCAAGGAGATGTATTGCCGGAAAATATGGCGGATGATGAATGGTTTTTCGTAAGAAAATCATTTGATTATATTCACGAAATGGTGGTGAAAAAGGACTTTGAGGGATTATCGGGTATGCTTTCGAAACTGAAGTTTTACCAACAGAAAAAAGCGGGAGAAGTTTTGCCTTCGATTAATAGGTTTAAATCGGAGAAGATCTATAATAGCCTGAAATACACGAAGCCTTTGGCTATGCTTTGTATATTTGTCGGGTTGCTATCGTTTTTGTTGTATTGTTACTGTTTAGCTAATAGCAAGAAAGTGAACCGCATGGTTGAGATTGTTCTTTGTGTTATTGCGGCAATCATATTTCTGTATCTGACTTTATCAATGGGTTTGCGTTGGTATATAGGCGGTTATGTGCCATTGTCGAATGGTTTTGAAACGATGCAGTTCATGGCATGGTGTAGCTTGGCATTGTCTCTTACTTTCCGGAGAAAATTTTTCATGTTGCTTCCGTTTGGCTTTCTACTGTGTGGCCTTACGTTGCTGGTTGCTATGATGGGAGAATCCAATCCTCGTATTACACAACTGATGCCGGTCTTATCGTCTCCGTTACTTAGTGTACATGTCGCGGTTATTATGGTAGCTTATTCGTTGTTTGCCTTTATCATGCTAAATGGGATTACTGCTGTTATCCTGTATGTAGTGAAGGCGGATAATACTATGCAGATAAAAAGATTACATGTTGTGAGTCAGATTATTCTTTATCCGGCTATCTTTTGCCTGGCCATCGGTATTTTTGTCGGCGCTATATGGGCGAATATCTCATGGGGGCGCTATTGGGGATGGGATCCGAAAGAAGTCTGGGCGCTTATCACCCTACTTATGTACACCTTTGCATTGCATGCGGATTCACTGTCCCGCTTCCGCCGACCGATGTTTTTTCACGTATTTGTTATTGTCGCCTTTCTAAGTGTGCTGATAACCTACTTCGGCGTGAACTTCCTTTTAGGAGGTATGCATAGTTATGCCTGATTCCACCATTCGTAATAAATCAAAATATTCTTTACTTTAATTATAAGTTAAAATTAAATTCTATATTTGCGATACAATCCGGATTGCATATCTGGCCACAGTCTTTAATGTGGTAGAACAAAAGGAAAAGCAAGCAAGGTGTAAACGCCGGAATGACCTTTCGTTGGAAAAGGATGTTGGCGACAGAAAACTGTGACTGACCATGGCGAAGCCATGAAAAACAAGAACCTTAATGATTCAAAATTTAAAATTGTATAATCGGATATGAACCCTATTCAGATCGAACGAGCGGAATATCGTACCCAAGTAGGGGAAGATCATTGCCTAAAGTCATGTCTATATACACGAAGGGGACGACGATGATGACATCAGAGATGAATAGAAAAAAGAAAATACCAAATTATTCAAAGATTGGTTCTTTAATTGTTGGGACACAGCGATAAAAGAAATAGAGAATATTCCCAACGCTTATTTTTCAATTCACGATACGAATTGGGGAACAGATTTGAGGACAAGGGTGCGAATAAGCTTTGCAGAAATTGTGAAACGTTATAAATGACAGCTGGCAGAAAACACGAACCGCCAATTGCCGGTCTGGCTTCAAGGTGGGGTGATGTGTAATTTTCACCTTTTGTCGTCCGCGCGGGCTTTTGTTTCGGTGGACTGCGAAGTGCCCGCAAACCGCCTCGAAAGCCAATCACCGGCACGTTGGGGGTTAGCGGCGATAAAGTATAAAAATATGAAAATTTAAAAATGTGATTTATGGCATACGATAAAGATATAAAAGAAAATTTGGCAGATTATAAAACCAAATACTTTCCTCTTTTGGAAAATGGCATTTGGAGAAGAAACAAAGTGACTTATCCTCATATCCTTCCAATTGGAAAAGAATGTTGTAATTTATTACCAATTTACAGAGAAGACACATTAAAGTACTTGAATGATAAAAAGGAAGTTAAATTACATCCAAATTTTCATCATCTGAATTCATCACAAGCAATGTGTTTTAATTTCTTTTTCCCTCTTTTAAAGGAACGAGAACTTGAGGTTGTATTAAAAGCAATTGGAATCCAAAATGAGAAAGTAGATTATAATCGTCCTTGCTTTGAAAAAGAATCAGAAATAGAAAAAAGCAACAAAAATTACAGAGCAACAAATTTCGATTTTTATATTGAAACGATGACAGGAAAGAAAATATATTTTGAAGTAAAATATACAGAACAAGGATTTGGAAAGGCAAAAAAAGACATTGCTCATTTTGAGAAGTTTGATACAGTGTACAGACATAATTTGAATTCCATCCAAAACAAATATCACGATAGAGAATTTTTTTTGAAAAACTACCAAATACTAAGAACTTTGATTTGCATTTCCGATAATTCTTATGTAGTATTTCTATATCCAAATGAAAATAGAATAGTTAAAATTCAAGCAGAATCAGCAAAAAAAGATTTCCTCAAGAAAGAGCTGATTAATAATTTGATTAATCAAACGTGGGAAGATTTAATATCTTATACGGAAGTTAATGTAAGAAACTCTAATATAAAAAAGCAATTGAAAGATTTTAAAGAAAAATACAGAGTATAAATGCCGAATCTCCAACTTGCGTCCTGCCTGCAAGCGGGCTGAAGTTGGTAACTTCAACTTTTGTCGCTCGCTTCGTTTTGTCTCGGGGGGATAATGAAGCCCGCTCGCAAGCAGCAGCCGGTCCGTTAGCGGCAAGCAAAACAAAGCACGTAAAGTAGAGAAAAAATGAGAAAAGTTATTTATTATACATCTGTGATTATTTTGATTTTAGCAATTCCATTGTTTACTTTTGGTATTATCAATACAATGGTAAGTTTGAAATATGAAACAGCAAACGACTTAACAGATTGCATTTCTTTGGTCAGTGGACAGGATTTATGCTTGACAATTAGAATTTTTCAAGGATTAATTTTAGCGTGTATTAGTGGGATAGTTGCTTTATTGTATTTTCGCAAACGAATTTTGAAGCGATGATTTTTACAGGACTCGATAATCAGACAGTAGAATTTGTGATAACAAATTACGAATTTCCAAACAATACAGAAGGAGATTGGGACGGAAATTGGTTGAATATTTACTTAAAAGTAAAGAGTAAAGTTGGGGATTGGCAAACGATCGACCCATCATTGACAACTTGGGAGGTTCAGGAACTTATAGATTGGTTTGAAACTTTTTCAACAAGCGGACAAACTGAATATTTAAAGTTGCAATTTACAGAACCGAATTTGTCATTTGAGTTGGTAGAGAGTAAAGGCAAAACACACAAAATGTTTCGTATAATGTTTAATCTTGAGTCAAGACCGAAGTCAGCAGAAAATGATAAAGAGTACTTTGTGGATTTTTCGGCAGACTCTCAAGAATTGAAACGAATTGCAGACGAACTAAGAATGGAACTTGATAAATACCCCGAACGATGAAGTCAGCCGCTAACTTACGGCCTGCCTGCAAGCGGGTTGAAATCGGTACTTTTATCGCCCGCTTCAGCTTTTGTCTCGTGGGATAGTGAAGCCTCCGCAAGCCTGCTCGCAAGCCGCCGCCGGCACGTTGGCAACCATTAACCGAAGCGCAGAGAATATCAGGGAAATAAGTTAAATTTGCAGAATTGAGAAACAACGAAATATAAGAATTATCATGGATATAGTGAAAGTTGAAAATTTGAATCCTGAATATCAAAAATTGCTTGAACAGATTTCCCGCAGATATGTTGAGGGACAGGCACAAGCTATCCGTTCTGTTAATGAATCGCTGATTGATACTAATTGGAATATTGGCAAGTATATCATTGAATATGAACAAGAAGGTAGTCCAAGAGCAAAGTATGGTTCGAAGTTGTTGGAAAATCTTTCGCGCGATTTAACCTTGCGACACGGACGAGGATTCAGTCGTTCTAATCTCAACTATATGAGACTTTTTTATCTTCGTTTCCCAATTTGTGAGAAGCTTTCTCACAAATTGTCTTGGTCGCATTATAGCGAGTTAGTGAAGATTGACGATGAAATGGAACGTTCGTTTTACTATCAACAGAACATTTTAGAAAATTGGAGCGTTCCCGAACTGAAAAGACAAAAGGATTCAGGGCTTTTTATGCGACTTGCTCTATCGAAAGACAAAAAAGAAATCTTGAAATTAGCGCAGCAAGGACAAATCGTCGAGCGTCCCAAAGACATTATCAAAGACTTCTATGTCTTTGAATTCCTCAAGATTCCAGAACCGCACAACTATTCCGAAACCGAATTGGAAACGCGGTTGATTGATAATCTTCAACAATTCTTGTTAGAACTTGGCAAAGGCTTTACTTTTGTCGGACGACAATACAGAGTCGTCGTCAACAATACCCCTTATTGGATTGATTTGGTATTTTACCATCGCATACTTCGCTGTTTTGTGCTAATTGACTTGAAAATTAATGAAGTCAAACATAATGACATTGGACAAATGAATATGTATATGGGTTATTTTGCCACCGAAGAAAACTATGAGGGCGATAACCCACCAATAGGGATCATCTTATCCAAAGACAAGGACGAACTTTTAGTTGAGTACGCTACATACGGTATGAGTAGTCAATTGTTCGTGTCAAAATATCAATTATATCTTCCCAACAAAGAAGAACTTCGAGAATTAATCAGCAATCAATTGGAAGCTGACGATATATAATTTGTGAGAAAGCTTCTCGCAAAT
>JAVBNB010000079.1:0-28707 GCA_031551825.1 Tannerella sp.
CGAACTTGGCGTTTATGTGCGCTAATGGCAGTAGATTAAGCATATCTTTTCTGTTTTTTTTATATTAGACAATCCATTCGCTGGCAAAAGTTGTTCCGTTTCCGACAATCATATTTTCTGTCTGAATAACAATGCTTGTCGTCGAATAACTGGTGCCTTGCTCTGTATATTCGATATCGAATCCAATACATGTGGCATTATTAAAGAATATTTTTTCAAGTGGAATATTTTCATTGTCAACCAAAACAATCACCCCACTACGGTATTTTCTGGATTCCATGGCCCATTCCAGTATATCCATGAGGGCAACTGCGGCAGAACAAGATGTATTGTACCGCCATATACTCTTGTTGAAACTCTGCCTTTTTGATCTACACCTTGCTGGAATGAAAAATTGCATTTTGATATTTCATATCCTCCTTTGATAAGGCTTAAGATATCGGCAGCTCCACCACCTAACACTAAGAAACTCCTATGTCCGAACATCAGCTTTTGATTTTATTGGTTATTAATATTAAATTTTTATGTTTTCATTGACCACCCAAATTCTTTAATGTTATAATTGAACTATTTTTATGATTGCCAAATATATAAAGTATATATTTATTATACAAATAAATATTGATATTATTTTATTTGCATTTATTCTATTTGTTTTTAATTGATTGTTTGTCGGTTATTTATATTTACATCGTGTTAAGTATAATAAAAGCGGGAACTACACCACAGCATGGCACGTCACCCTGTACATTAGTGAATTCTTCAACTATTTGTTTGCAAATGTCAAACATTTTATCGAAATTTGTTTTCAGATTTTGCATATTACCCTAATACCCTTGCATACTGTTGCTTAGCAATTAAAAACACAAATTATTAGGCTTATGCAAAACTTATTATAAGACTTTTTTCCAAATTTAATTCCGCCAACAGGTTGTAAAATATATGAAAACGCTATTTTATTCTTTATGCCTTTGTGCAATGTTCGCTATTTTTCCCGCACCGGTTAATGCGCAAAATCAGACGATAAACAAAGACACGATTATTGTCTCACGTGACGGTACGGGAGATTTCCGGAATGTACAGGATGCGATTTATTCAATCCGCGCTTTTCGTCCGCAACATACCGTCGTTTTTATTAAAAACGGAATGTATAAGGAAAAACTCATCCTCCCGACATGGGTAAATGATGTAACTTTTATCGGCGAAGACAAGGAAAACACCATTATCACGTGGGACGACCATGCCAACATTGATAATATGGGAACATTCCGTTCCTATACATTTCTCATTCAGGGTAACGGCATCACTTTCGAAAACCTGACAATCGAAAACGCCGCAGCCCCTCTGGGACAGGCTGTTGCCGCGCATATTGAGGGAGACCGGATCATATTCCGCAATTGCCGCCTTCTCGGAAATCAGGACACGATATACACAGGCCGGGAAAACTGCCGCCAATATTTTGAAAATTGTTACATTGAAGGTACTACGGATTTCATCTTTGGCCCTTCGGTTTGCTGGTTTGAAAACTGTACGATTTATTGCAAAAAAGATTCGTATATTACTGCCGCTTCGACTCCTCAGAACCAACCATACGGATATATATTCAACAAGTGCCGCGTAGTTCTGGCAGAAGGCATAACTAAAGTATACCTGGGTCGTCCGTGGCGTCAGTATGCCATGACCTTGTTCATGAACTGCGAACTTCCCGAAGGCATTGTTCCGGAAGGATGGCACAACTGGGGCAAAGAAGAAAACGAAAAGACAGCCCGTTATATGGAATATAACAACTCCGGAACCGGAGCAGCAACCGCACAACGCGTTGGATGGAGCAAGATCCTAACAGCAAAAGAAGCCCGGGAATATACCATCGAAAACGTAATGAAAGGCTGCGACAACTGGTCACCGCCAAAATAGGCATATGAACAAGAAGTAAATCTCATTTTCAACTACAATCACACATCAAATCCAAAAATATATAGAAATTCTTGGATTCAATTCCAAATTTATCGTATTTTTGTAGTACAATATAGTTGTTATGATACACAGAATATTAGAAAATACAGTCCGGAATAAATTAAACACAGGCAAAGCAATTGTATTAATGGGAGCCCGACAAGTGGGGAAAACGACTTTGGTTAAAGAACTCTTTAAAGGTTCTGATGAAATGATTTGGCTTAATGGCGATGAATTAGACGTACAGAGCCTTTTTGAAAATGTGTCAGCAACTCGTTTGAAATATATTTTCGGAAATAAGAAATATGTTGTGATTGACGAAGCCCAGCGAATCAAAGATATTGGTTTAAAACTGAAACTTATCACAGATGAATTACCCGAAGTACAACTTATTGCAACCGGCAGTTCTTCTTTCGATTTGGCGAACGAAGTCAACGAGCCACTCACCGGTAGAAAGTGGGAATACAAAATGTATCCTATTTCTTTTGCCGAAATGGTACAGCACCATGGACTGTTAGATGAAAAAAGATTGTTACCTCATCGTTTGATATATGGATATTATCCCGATGTAGTAAATAATCCGGGGGATGAAAAAGAGATTCTAAAACAGCTTTCCGACAGTTATTTATACAAGGACATCCTGATGTGGGAACAAATCAAGAAGCCGGAAAAGCTACTGAAATTATTGCAAGCGATTGCTTTCCAAATAAGCAATCAAGTATCCTATTCTGAATTAGGTCAGCTTTGCGGATTAGACAGCAAAACAGTAGAAAAATATGTAGTATTATTAGAGCAATGTTATGTTATCTTTCGTTTAGGCTCATTTAGCCGCAACCTGCGAAACGAACTAAAAAACAGTAAAAAGATATACTTTTACGATAATGGTATCCGCAATGCCATCATAGCGGATTTTTCTTTAGCAGAAAATCGTTCCGATATTGGTGCGCTATGGGAAAACTACATTATATCCGAAAGACAGAAAAAACTGGAATACGACAAGATATGGCGCAACAGTTGGTTCTGGCGAACGACAGATCAGAAAGAAATCGACTATATCGAAGAAGGAGACGGACAAATCCATGCATTTGAGTTCAAATGGAATCCTACAGCCAAATATAAAATGCCCAAGATGTTCTTGGAAAGTTATCCGGAGAGTCCTTTCTCTGTCATTACACCTGAGAATATGGAGGAGTTTTTATAGATCCTCCAAATATAACTTCTTAACTTTTGTGGGCGTTACAGAACCATTTTCATAAAACTCAATCGTAATATACAGGGGATCATTATTGCCACCAAATCTTTCTGTCATAAATCCGAGTTTCATATCACCCTGTTTTCCTTTAACAGCAAATTCTTGCAATTGAAGTTCACTATCATATTGACCAAATTGCCAATTAAGCGGATCAGGATATGACAAGAGGTACCAGGAACCATTAGAGTCGGAATAAGGACCATTTTTTAATACGATCCTCAGGCTCAGGCCTCTGGGAACATCAGCATTCATGCTGTAAATTGGATATATATTCTCTTTTCCGAAAGTCAATTTTGTTACAGAAGTAACTTCATCCGACAGAATATTAACACCATATAAACCTGTCGCCGGATAAGTAATACGCGCATTCGGATCCGTATTGTTGGCAATAAACGATTTTACGCAACTTTCAAAATCAGGAATACTTTTATTTATACCAAGTTCGGCATATTTTGATGTCATATTATTGCGAATGTCCGAAAGCGAAATTGAGATCGCATTATCCACTAATTTTAATTTCAAAGCTGTATTATCTAATATACCATCGGCACGAATATCTGCAATAATATCAGCCATCAATTCAGCCATCTCACCCGTCGAATACGAGCTTTGAAGAATACAGGATATAGCCAGCAAAGTAGCATCGGCAGTCAGGTCAAGCAATTCAAAAGCCGTCGGTTCCGAAATGCCAAAAATAGCCATCACTTCCCTTTGTGCCTGTTGCTTGGCTTCAGTAAAACCGAGGAATTTCTCCTGTACCAAATATTCAATGCGGGCATGTTCCAAATGAGTAAGCACATTTACATTTGCTGAATTCATATCTTTCACATCAACCAAAGCATAAAGGGTTATCTGACCCGTAGATGTTTTTCCCGATACTTCGTTAAAATAATAACCATCAGCTTTTAAAGTGACATAGTTAGAAACTAATTCGATATTTTTCTTTTCGAAGCCACCTTGATTATTCGATATAGTTGTAAAATAGTTTTTCCCCGTCTGATCTAAATATTCATCCAACTCCAATATCGTTAATGATGATCCATTTACAAACGGTCCTTTTTGCACATAACCCGAGAAAACAGCTTTACTTATAGCTGTTTGCGGTTCAATATTTTCATTGGAATCCTGGCATGATAGAAACAGTCCAAACCCCAGTAAAACGAATAATACTTGTTTTTTTGTCATCATTGTAGTCTTTAACTTAAAATTTCATAAACAAAGATAAACATTTTTTCTTAAAATTCTCTTATTTTAACCATAATTATCCACTCCGAATTGGAGTTTCTCATTATCCCGCCAAGCTTCATAATATCACAATCACTTATTAATCAGCCAATTTTATATATTGAAAAATAAGATAAGATGTAAGTTTGCACGACAAATCAATTATCCATTGTAAACTCATAAGTCACTCCAGCTTCCGTCTGGATATCATATAGATTAAATTCTTTCAGCTCAATACCTTTTAGCGGAGCTTTCTCGCTGATTAACGGACGACTGATCTGTTGTTTGGCAAACAAGGGATTTGGGTTTGTGCCTTCGGCTTTTGTCAAGGGGTTTTCGTTCATTTTTAATTTATTATGAACACGCAGGCGCAGGTTATTTCCGAGGTTGGATTTGATGATTACAGATGTAACCTTTCCGTCTTTCCACTTCAGTGAAACGACATCGAATCCTCCGCGTGCACGGAGTCCTTCGATTTCTCCGTCTTTCCAGACATCGGGCAAAGCCGGAAGCAGGTGTACAGCTTCATCGTGACTCTGCATCAGCATTTCCGCGATTCCTGCCGCACAACCGAAGTTTCCGTCAATCTGGAAGGGAGGATGAGCGTCAAACAGGTTCGGATAGGTTCCACCATCCTGCCCTTTTTGCAGCTCCGGAGAGACAAGGTTCAGTTGATTGGTAATCAGCTTAAACGCATGATTTCCATCTAAACAACGAGCCCAGAAACACACTTTCCAGCCCATAGACCATCCTGTGGAGGGATCGCCACGCTGAATCAGCGTATTGCGCGCCGCTTCAAAAAGAACAGGAGACGAATAAGGAGAGATCTGATATCCGGGGAAAAATCCCCATAAATGGGAAATATGACGATGGTGATCTTCCGGATGATCCCAATCTTCAAACCATTCCTGCAATTGTCCGTACTGACCGACCTGCATAGGCGGCAAACGCTTTTTCAATAAACCGATCGTATCACAGAATAGTTCGTCGGTTTTCAATATCTTTGCTGCGGCATCCGTATTGGTGAATAAATCGAATACCAGTTGATTATCCATTGTTATACCGGCAAACAGGTTTGCTTTTCCCTTCAGATGCCGGGGGGCATTCTCCGGAGAGTTGGAGGGAGTGACCACCATATAGCCCGTATTGGGGTCCTCAACCAAGAAATCAACAAAAAACTCCGAAGCGCTTTTCATGATCGGATATACTTTTGCCAGGTACATCTTGTCTCCCGAGTACAGATAACGATCCCATAAATGCTGACACAACCAGGCATTACACGTTGGCCACGGCCCGCAGTAAGCCCTGTCAACAGCTCCGTTCATACGCCATAAGTCAGTATTGTGATGCAATACCCAACCACGGCAGCCATACATATTAGAAGCCGCTTCCCGGCCGTTTTCATACAATTCCTTAATCATCTGAAGGAATGGTTCATGCATTTCCATGAGGTTTGTTACTTCCGCCGGCCAGTAATTCATTTCGGCATTAAT
Source organism: Tannerella sp. (assembly GCA_031551825.1). Classification (GTDB taxonomy): domain Bacteria; phylum Bacteroidota; class Bacteroidia; order Bacteroidales; family Tannerellaceae; genus Tannerella. The sequence continues at coordinate 5,923 of JAVBNB010000079.1, forward strand.
ATTGGTTGTATAACGGCATTTCCAGGCCGGATCTAATTTGGCATTCCAGATACCCTGCAGATTAGCAGGCTGACCTCCCGGCTGCGAACAGGCGATCAGTAAATAACGTCCGAATTGAAAATAAAGAGAAACAAGATGCGGATCATTGGAAGTCGCAAATTCTTTTATGCGTACATCCGTCGGCTTATCGGCCTGCGGAGTACGTCCCAGATCAAGCGTTACCCGATCGTAAAACTTCCGGTAAGCTGCAATATGTGCCTGAAGCGCTTTCTTATAATTCTTCCCCGCGTTCTTCATGTATGCTTCATTACAGGCAACAGGGTTCCCGGAGATATCTTGGTAGTTAACAAAATTGCTCGCCATAGCGATATAAATCGTCGCACTGTTAGCATTTGTCACGATAAGAGACGTATCACCCGCCTCACTCTTGCCTCCTTGTATATCTAATCTCAAATCGGCCCGGAAACGAATCGCACCCGGCGTAAATTCATTCCCTTTTGTCGTTCCTTCCATGCTCAGTTTGTTCTTTCCTGAAGTCTTCACTTCAACTGCCTGAGGGCAGGTAAATGAAGTTGCAAACGAAAGTTTGCCCGGCTTGGATGCAGTGAGATGTACGATGACTAACTGATCCGTAAAAGAGGTAAAAATTTCCCGTTTGTAATCTACTCCGTCAACCGTATAAATCGTCGTAGCGACTGCGTTGTCCAAATCCAATTCACGACGAAAATTTGTATAGGAATCATGCCCTTCAAAATCCAGCAGTAAACTTCCAATAGTCTGATAAGGCATTCCGAAGCCGTTTTTCGAAAGTATTTTCTCCCCTGCCATCTCCTGGGCTTCCGGATATTCTCCGTCAAAAATAAGCTGACGGATAGTGGATAATGCCTCTTTAGCTTCCGGATTATAGTTCTTATAAGGAGATCCTGCCGAAACCGTTTCTTCATTCAATTGAATTTCCTCCTTTGCCGGATTTCCATACACCATCGCCCCCAATCTTCCGTTTCCTAACGGAACAGCTTCTTCCCAATAAACAGCAGGCTTATCATACCACACTTTATTAGAAAAATCCTGAGCAAACACTCCCGTACCTACCGACAACGACAAAGTCAATGTAATCAATCGTTTTACTGTTTTTTTAAAATTCATAATTCTATATTTTTATTATTGCTTATAATCTTTTCCGTTTACCCTGACGTTTTCAAACCGGATATTTTCCGCTGAAGTTATTTTATTTATTCCCGGTTCAGTAACACCATCAAAAACACAATTCTTTATAAATACGTCTTTCATGCGGGTTTCTTTTCTGAGGCCATCTATGTTCAACACATACCGGCTTTTTTTGCTCGTTATATTTTCCATGTAAATATTGTAAAAGTAAGGCGGATAATCACCATCGTATACACGCCAGTAATTCATCTCAACCCCTAAAATAGCATCGCCGCACTCTCCGACTTCAATATTCCGGACGTAGACATTCTTTACCTCACCGCCGCGTTCGGAGCTGGACTTTATACGGATAATCCGATCCAGTTCAGGGCTATCCATCCTGCAGTTTTCTACCCAGACGTTGAAACACCCTCCTGTGACCTCACTACCGATCGCTACTCCGGCATGCCCGTCTTTCATACGACATTCACGCACGATAATATTTTCACACGGAGTATTCCAATAACGTCCGTCTTCGTCCCTTCCTGACTTAATCGCAATACAGTCGTCGCCGGTATCAAAGTAACAGTCTTCGATCAACACATCCCTGCACGATTCCGGATCACAACCGTCATTATTACGTCCGTGGCTCTGCATCGTCACTTTCCGAACAATCACATTTTCCGACAATAATGGGTGGATCAGCCAAAACGGAGAACGGTTTATTGTAAATCCTTCCAGGAGGACATTCTTACATTTATAAAAATTTATAAACTGGGGACGTATTCCTTCCTTTCCTTTAAAAACACGCTGACCGAAAGGGACAGATTCGCTTTTCATCCTGTAAAGCTCCGTCTTTTCATTTACTTTCGTACTATCATCCGAGTACCATGAAAGCCGGTCGGGATGAAACCAGTTCTCCACAGTTGCCTGTCCGTCCATTACTCCGTTGCCGGTAACAGCAATATTCGTTTCCTCAAATGCATAAATCAAAGGTGATATATTGAAGCAATCAATACCTTCAATGCGTGTCCTTACGACATCAAAGATATGATAATCCGTCGAAAATTTCAAAATCGCACCATCGGAAAGATGTAAATTCACATTAGATTTCAACCGTATAGGTCCGGTATAATATGTTCCTTCAGGAATCACCACCATTCCGCCGCCGTTTGCGGAACAGGTAAAAATAGCCTGATTGATAGCATTCGTATACAATGTGTCCGTTCCATTATAGAAATCCGTTATCATATATTTTTTATCCGGAAATTCAGGAGGAATAATCCGGTTATAAACAGATTCCATTTGCCGCCAGTGTCCGGCATTTTTATCATTACAAGCCAATACCGTCACCAACAGGATACAAGGTATTACTTTTTTCATCATCATTACTTTTTTCATCATCATTCCTTTAATTTATAATATTTTGTTTTTGAGTAATATCCTGAACCAGGCTATTCATATAAACTTCCAGATTGGTATAACCTTCTTTACTTAATGTCGTAGCGTTACCATCGGAAGCATCTTTCGGATCCAGACCATGCATTGTTTCCCAAACATCCGGAATGCCGTCACCATCGGTATCTTTCAGATCGTCGGGATGCATATCGCCATAGCTCAATTCCGGCCATGCACTCACAATGCCGGCCGGTTTCACATCGCCGGGCACATCAATTAATCCCGGCTTACTTTTTGCGTCCGCCGTGATGCTGCCGTAATAAGTAGCCGTACCGTTTTTTGTTTCTTCCGCAATACGTGCATCAATCACATCGCGCTGCCTGGAGCATCCGGCATACGCAACTACTAATTGATACGCCTGTCCGGCCGTATGTGTTGTAATGACATCCGTTGCCAAAGGACTATCGAGGCGGATTTCTTTTCTTACCTGTTCTGTAAACGTATAATCGCACGAAGCATTGTTCATTTGCGCATAAATTCCTTTGGTCCAGTTATCTTCCGTCACCTCTGTGTTTCCTTCCACAACATTGCCGTCCACGTAGAATCGCCCCCAAACATGTTCCATCGGTTTCCATACATTGGGTGTTCCGTCCGCCCGGGTACAATACTCCGTCGTACGCACACCGATCGCCGAAATACGATAACTTACAGGACTATCTTTCGGTGTCGCCGGTCCCGGTTTGTAATAGTTATTGACAATATTGACTTTCATTCCTTCGCCGCCATAACAACCGGCTCCCGCCCAATTATAAAAGACGTTGTTCCGCATATCCACGTATTCACGATCTTGTGTGGTAGCATGCGGCCCAAGACGCGGCATCCGGCTTTCGTGATGCGCCATCAGGTTGTGATGAAATGAAGATTTCACACCGCCGCAAATAGCTCCGTAACCATGTGCCCCCTTACTATGACCGGCCGTACGAAGGCTTTCGGAGATAAGACACCATTGAACAGTCACATTTTCTCCGCCATAAAAGGTACAACATTCATCCACCGACCAACTGACGGTACAGTGATCAATGATCACATTTTTATTTCTTGTGCCTCCAAAACCGTCCGGCTCGCCTCCTCCTTCATTACCGACCCGGAAACGCATATAACGGACGATGACATTATCTGCGTCGACCGACACCGGATACCGGGCGATACAAATCCCCTGCCCGGGAGCCGTTTGTCCGGCAATTGTCAGATCGCCGTTTCGGATAGACAGGTTGCTATTCAGAAAAATAGTCCCTGCCACATCAAAAACCACCGTACGCGCGCCCTCTTGTGAAACGGCATAACGAAATGTGCCGGCGTAATCTCCATCCTCCAATGTCGTCACATGATATACCTTACCACCGCGACCTCCGGTCGCATTTCGCCCGAACCCTTCCGCACCGGGAAAAGCGACCGACAACTTATTAATGGTCGGTATCTGCTCTTTCACTCCCGATAGTTTGGGCAAAACAGAGGCTTCGCCCGATTCAACACAAATCCCCGATAACAAGAATAAAAACAGATATAACCGCCATATCTTCCTGAGATTTTTTATTTCCGATATCATATTAAGTTAACATAAAATAGTGTAACAATCATTTCTTTAGCAAGGCAGGTGGCCCTTGTATAGAAGACCATCTGCCTCTATGAGAAAACCAGTTTATCAAACTAAACTCATTTACAGAAAAAAAACTTTACCACCATCTCGGATCACCGGCTTTACCATTTCCGGCGAATCTCACCCCTTCTTTCAAACGGAAATTACCCTTTTCGGGATTTACAAACAACTCACCGGATGTTATATCCAACAGGGTTGCATTCGTAAATGCATGATCTTTCACTTCAAAATCCGATGTCAGATAGCAACCATAAAACTCCAGATAAGTATAAGCCGCATTTCCGGAATTTATTTTATTTCCGCCATTACTTCCGGCAAAAATAGAGTTTGTCACGGTAACACTGCCCGGTTCCTTATCAAAACGGAAAATTTCGGCGCTTTTGGACGTATTATTGTACAGTATACATTTGTCGACTACAATACTTTTCACTCCTCCCTTGATGTGCATTAAACGATCGGATCCAAACTCCATAATCGTGCTATTCGTGATAGAAATTAACCCTACACTAGCTACATCCACACCGAAGTTATAGAAGCCATAGCCGCTAACTCCGACATTTTCAATGATCGAATTATTAATTTTCACGGATTCAATATTCAGATCCGCATGATTAAAACGGATCAGACATCTTCCGATATTACGGATCTTACATCCGTCAAATTCTATTGTTTTGAAATAATTGGCATCACCAAGGCTGAATACATAATTCGAGCCGTTCAGACGGGCATTCAGATCAATACCCTGAAACGAAATCGATGTCATAGGAGCAGATAATACCACCTTATGAAGATACAATTCCGGCAATGTACCGTCATCACCCGATTCGCCGAAGAAGTACAACTCCTCAATTCCCGCAGGAATCGTAAGCGTTTCCACATCATAAGATTTATCGCTTTCCATACAAATAACAGAAACCTTTTTGTATCCTCCGGATACGGCAGATTCCAGATTTTCATTCATTTTTTCCGCATCGGCCGAAAGCATTTGAAAGATTACCCCATTCTCTCCCGGACTTCCTAAGGTAGTAAAAGAGCTTTCCCCGCGCTTTGCATCATTATTGTATATCTGAACGACATAAGAACCGAAACTCAAATCCCTGATGATCGCACATCCTTCTGCCTTCTGTTCCGCAGTCAGTTGCATCATTTGCTTATCGGATTCGCCCTCACTCACATATTTCCAATAAACAACATGTGTTACATCAGCACCCGTTTCCCATACAACAGTCGCTTTGGTCACGGATGGAGCAATGCTCTTTATAATCTGTTCGTCCGGCGTTACAAAGTAAACCTGAGAATAACCGGACTCCATATTTTTAGTATCACTCACAGCTTTCATCCTGACCGAATAGGGAGTAGTTCCTTTCAAGTTTCCAAAAGGCACACGATATTCCGTCGTGACAATCGATTCGCCTTCGTCGTATGGCGTCAATGTATCGACCCGGACTTCAGCCGTTTTTACAATATTTGTGAATTCCAGGCTATCACCTTCGCTGAATTCAAAGACATACCTTGTCGCGTCCGAAACGCCGAAAAATCTCATCACAACAGATGTTGGGCGCAGCTCGATCGCTTCATACTCCGTAGGCCGGAAAAGCCGGAGATAACTTTCGTCATAGTCCCAGTCGTTCGGGTTATCTTCACATGATGCGACAATAAGCGACAAAAGACCTATCAATAATATATATAAATTACGTATTTTCATAATCGTTCATTTTAATTTTTTATTCATAATCAAATCCGTACGAATTTGTCAAATAACCGTTTGATTCATAGATATCTTCATAATAGATCGCGTACAAATGACGATAATTACAAACCCCATTCCCGGTTGTATAAGTGATATAGGAACTTCCGATCTTGTCTCCGTTTTTCAATTTAGACAAAAGTCCGCTGTAATTATAAGAAGCCCTTAATCCGGAAGCCGTGATCAAGACCCTTGTCGAATGCGTCACATAATCACTTTCGCTCATTGTCCTGTACCTCATAGGAAACCAACGTTCTCCCGAATAGACAGCCGGATCAGGATTGCTTGTCAGGTTTTTATAAAAATTGACGCTCTTAAGGTCTATAAATTCACCCTTGTTATCATATTTAAAATAAACTGAATCAGGGAAGTCCGAAGGTTGATAAACTTTATCAAAAATCTTAACAGACTGTGTTCCGTCCATCATCAGCAGCATCGCTTCTTTCATCTCTTCAATTTTTTGATCTAATAACCCCCAACGTACAAGATCCAGTTTACGGATTCCTTCACCGCCAAATTCCCAGGCACGTTCGTTTACAATTGCATGAAAGAAATCCGAATCGTATTGCAGGGTTCCTGCAGATGCTCCGCCAAAAGCTCTCTCCCGGACTTTCTCCAACGCCTGGCGAGCGCTGATCCCGGCGACAGGGCTCACAGTCTCTGCGCCGGACAACGCATAACGGGCTTCGGCAAACATCAGATAAACATCCGAATAACGCATAACAATCCAGTTTATACCAGTCGGGGTACGCGCGGTTGCTGTCAACGCGATTGATTTATAAGCATCGTTTGCCCAGAAAAAATCCCATTTACCCAAACGAACGGACATGATATCGTTTTTCATTGTTTCCTTATTCACATTACCGGACTTACCATAGCTCGGCCAGTAACAAGCGTAATCGCGACGCAAATCCTGAGGATCAAATGAATAAAAATAATAGCCGTTTGTACTTACGTAAGTACCGCCAAAACCACGGGAACCGTACCCGATTCCACCATCGATAGCACGTCCCATCAATGTACCGATATCACCGCTATAGCCAACCCCATTTGCCACCTCAAACATGTTTTCGTTGAACGTATTATATCCAAGGCCACAAACTGTTTTCCATATATTTCCGTAATCCGGATCCAATTGATGAGGATTTTTAGGATCCGCCAAGATTTCGGCGCATTGCTGCTCCGCTATTTCATAATAGGATTTCCAGGCTTTCGGACGGCCTATATAATAGCCGTTTATTTCAGTCATTCCGGGATTATTTTCCGTATTCGGATAACGTTCCACATTCGTATCGGAAAACTGGTTGCCATCGCGCAACGACCATCCACCGGCAAACAAGGCGACACGCGCCAGCAAACCTTTGGCAAAACCTTTCGTTACGCGCTCACAGTTATAATCCGAATTTTCTCCGAGCCATGGCAGATAATCAATCGCTTCCTGCAAATCTTTCACGATCGCTCCATAAACACTGTCTCTGTCGGTCTTACCCAGATACACATTGGAAAGATCGGATTTCGACATACCGTCTTTATAAGGGATATCACCCCAACGGCGTACCAGTTCAAAATTGGCCAATGCACGTAATGCCAATGCCTCCCCCAGATAAAGATTCACCTTCTCCGGTTTTTCTTCGATCATATTCGATCCGCGGATCCCATCAACCGACGCATTTGCCAGTTCGGCCAGTTTGAATATCTGATCCCAGCGAACCGTTTTATTGTACCAGTCGCACCAATAGTTAGCCGCCCCGGTATCACTTGTTTTATCCGTATTTGTCTGAGTCGGATAACCGCTTGCCAATTCTATATCGGAAACACCTTGCCAGTTAACCGACATTTTCTGTCCGTAAACGTATGTATTCGTCAATTGCGAATAAATTCCCATAATGGCAGCTTTCATCATTCCTTCATTTTCAAATACGTTTTCACTGCTTTGTATCGAAGGTGATTTCGTATCCAGAAAATCATCCGAACAACCGCTCATCAGAAGCGTTCCCAGTATCATTAAATATAATAATTGATTCTTCATAATTCAAATTCTAAAATGTTACATTAACTCCAAATAAATACGTTTTTGATTTCGGATAAGCGGATAAATCCATACCCGGCGACAGAGAATTTGACGAAGTATTCACCTCCGGATCCTGTCCACTGTAGGAGGTCAGGCAAAACACATTATTCATCGTGCCATACACACGTAAGTTCTGTATACTGAACCGTTTCGTGATGTTACGTGGTAATGTATAGCCTAACGTAAGATTTCCCAGACGAAGGAACGAACCGTCTTCAACCGCCCAATCCGTCATAACGGTTGCATTTTGCATCGGATGCCAATACTTTTTACCTTCGTTTAATTGTTGCAACAATCCCGGATCGGCATAATCTCCCGTATAAAGATTTTGCCCGTTTACCGGATCTATAAATGTAAACCGGTTTGCCAGAACCATTTCCGTCGACATATTCTGATAACGTTTCGAACCCGCATAACTGGTATAGGCAATTTTACTTGCATTCAGGATATCGTTCCCGTACGACCAGTTAAACATGGCAACCAGGTCAAAACCTTTCCAGCCTGTCATAATACTGAAACCTCCGGTATGTTTCGGTTGAGCGCGTCCGACAACGCGGCGATCTTTATCCGCATCAATCTTACCGTCATCGTTCAGGTCTTTCAGTTTCATATGTCCGGGACCAAAATAGTTTCCAGCACGGCTTAATACTCCGGAACAGTCTACCGCACCCTCATTCAGCACCCATTTTTTAGTTACGTCATCAAACGTAAAGTCATCAAAGGAATACATCCCATCCGATACATATCCCCACATCAAACCGACTTCTTCACCTACAATAACACGATAGTTGTCACTTCCGATTTCGGCTCCTCCTCCGCTTATAATCATCTGGTCGGTATGTGTTCCGTATAATGCGTCTACCCGGTTCTTGTTAAACGCGATATTGAAATTTGCCTCCAGGAAGAAATCCTTATTACTGACCAGTGTTCCGTTCAGGGTTATTTCAAGACCTTTATTTGTTGTCTGTCCCAGATTCTGGTATTGAGTTTCATAGCCTGAATGCGAAGGCAAATCTACTTTCATGATCAGATCTTTATTCACATCTTTATAAAGATCTACCACCAGACCGATCCGATCATTCAAAAAGCCGAAATCAAAACCCAAGTTTGTAGAATATTTTGTTTCCCACGACAGGTTTTCGTTACGCAACTCTTTTCCCGGCTTCAAAGCGCTTTGCCCTACTTCATTCTGATAGTATAAATTCTTTGTCGCCGTCTCCGGACTATATGTTTGCCGCCAATACGAACCCACGCGGGCATTTCCGGCCAAACCATAACTTAAGCGAAACTTCACGTTTGACAACCAATTCCTTGTTGACTCCATAAATTCTTCTTCCGACAGACGCCATGCAACAGATCCGGCAGGAAACACACCCCATTTATTTCCGGGAGCGAAAACATTTGTACCATCCACACGGGCTGTTCCTGAAAAATAATAACGATTGTTATAATTATAATTAGCACGTCCAAAAAACGATTGTGTACGTTCAGGCTCCTCAATCGTGGTATAGGTAGGCTCCGCCGTACCGTTATTCCACATAGCCAGAATATTCTCAGCCGTATAATCATGCGGAAAATAATCCGAATTAATCTTCATTTTTTCTTCTTCCACATTTGTCATCTCATATCCTGCCGTTACGTCAAACTGATGCTTACCGATTTTATTCGCATAACTAAGTATGCTTCGGGTTGTCCAGTGATTCCCCGTCCAATAAGTACGATAGGCCACCGGCTGTCCAGCCTTTTCATTCGCTTCTCCTGTGTTTTTCAGGAAAATCTCATCCGTCTTATCATATACAAATCCGTAAGAACCTTCCAGGCGTAATGATAACCCTTTTATAATATCCCAGGTTAAAACGCCATTATATGTATTATCAAATTTTGTCTGTTTTTTATACGAGTTGGCAACATTATAATACGGATCATTCAGGTTACTTATGTTATCCAGATCGTAGCCGTCGCTGATATCTTCCAGCGTCAGGCTCTGCAATGTACCAATCGAAGGGAACTTAACGGCATCTCTCAATTTACCGCCGCTCGATACACTCGGGCCGTCAATCACCCGGTAACTCATCTTGGGATTAAATTCAAACCGAAGGTTTTTATTAAATATCTTATTGATTTTCACGTTGATATTATCGCGCCGGTTATTGGATGTCTTTAAGATATAACTTTCATCATCGCGTGTATAATTTATACTATAGACAAGAGACTGATCCCCTCCGCTTATACTCAGATTATAGCTTTGCTTTACCCCTGTACTGCCAAACAATAAATCCTGCCAGTCATTTCCTTTCTTCGACTTATAGATATCAATATCCTCCCAGCGCCCGTATTTCTCAAAAAAACCGGCACTCTCATCCGGATCCAGTTCCCGCTGTAAATAAACATACTCATAGGGAGAAAGCACAGGCGTCTGATTATATATATTATTAAAACCGACAGAACCGTTAAACCTTACGACTACTCTCCCTTCCTTTCCGCTTTTGGTAGTGATAAGTATAACTCCGTTTGCCCCTTTGGCTCCATAGATCGCTGTTGAAGAAGCATCTTTCAGGATATCCATGCTTTCAATATCATTTACCGGTATATCATCAATACCGCTTACCTGAAATCCGTCCACGATGAACAAGGGTGAATTATCCTGAGAAATAGAACCGCCGCCACGAACGCGAATATTAACCGTTGCATCGGGCGATCCTTCCGTTGTTACAACACTTACCCCTGCCATACGCCCGGTAATGGCGGTTGCAGCCGAGGTAACAGGAATATTTTTCAATACATTCTCTCCGACAGAGGCAACCGCTCCCGTCAAATCCCTTCTTCTTACGGAACCGTAACCTATCACGACGACTTCGTCAAGCGACTGCGCATCTTCCTCGAGCACAATACTCATCATTGTTCCGGCTACAGCCTCAACCGTTTTGGTTATCATTCCGATGTATGAAACGGATAACTTTCCGCCGGAAGGGGCATTTAAGGTAAAATGCCCATCTATATCAGTCACTGTTCCAACTGTCGTAGAACCGACCAATTTAACTGTCGCACTGATCACCGGATCACCTTCCGGATCAACAACATGACCGCTGACAGTAATGTTTTGTGCAGAGATTCCTAAAGGAATAATTAATAACATTAATAACAGAATCCACGATCTGCACATCATGCTTTTCCATTCATTAGATTTTTTTCTCATACGTAACAATGTTTTAATTTAACATAATATTAGATATTTCATTGACTTTTTAACGCAACAAAGGTGAAGATTTGAAAATCTCCACCTTTGCATTTTTTGTTCAATTATTTACAAAAATTATTCTTTGTATCCGAATAATCAGCTTTCCTTTACCTTATAATCTTTTGGAGTACAACCCATTACACTCTTAAAAACTTTGCTGAAATATTGCGGTGTAGTAAAACCTGTCATATAAGCAATTTCTGAAATACTGTATTTTCCGGTATCCATCAGTTGAACGGCGCGTTTAATACGCATATCCTTCACCAATTCCACCGGAGAAACCCCCATCAATGATTTTATCTTACGGTAAAATACGGCCCGGCTCATATTCATAGCCTCCGCCAGATCCTCTATTTTGAAATCGGTTTTTTCAAAATTATCCTCAATACTTTGTACTACATTTTTAATAAATTCATCATCAAAACGCGTTATCTGAGGAATGGAAGGCTGTATGTGCGCCATCCGGTTATTGTCCGCAGAACCGGTCCTATTTTCAGCAACAGCCCGGCTTGTCTGCAAATCCGGTGTAATCGTAACGTTCGACAGGTAATAATTATAAAGTTCCTGTCTCCTTTTCAACAGGGAAGCAATCCTTGCTTTCAGATAATTGGCGCTAAACGGCTTGGTTATATAATCATCCGCTCCATATTCCAAGCCGTCAATCCGGTCACTCAGCGCAGACTTAGCCGACAGCAGAATAACAGGTATATGGCAAATATCTTTATTTCCTTTGACCGTTTTTAAATACTCGATCCCGTCCATTTCCGGCATCATAATATCACTTATTACCAGATCGGGGATTTCCGAATGCGTGACTTCCAACCCCGCTTTCCCGTCCGATGCCTCAAGAACAATATACTCTTTACTCAGTACATTATATATGAAACGGCGCAATTCGTTGTTATCTTCAACAATCAGAATTTTTGCATCTTTACCCTCCTGTACATTGAATCCGGTTTCTTCATCCATTATCATCTTATTTCCGTCATTCAAAATAAATTCCGTATTCTTATCATTTTCAAAAACCCGATAATCAACCGGCAATACGACAACAAACGTACTGCCTTCGTCCAAGGCACTTTGTACCTTAATATCCCCATGAAGCAAAAAAAGCAATTCACGTACTAAAGACAATCCGATTCCGCTGGATATTTTCGGGTTGGCATTATTTAATGTCTCAAAACGGGTAAAGAGTTCATTCATTTTTTGAGGGCTGATCCCTTTTCCTTCATCTTCCACGCTTATGCACAAAGCAGAATTTTCCACATACACCGAAAGTGCGACTTTTTTTCCATCCGAAGTATATTTAAATGCATTCGACAATAAGTTAAAAAGAATTTTCTCAAACTTATCGACATCCGTATACATAACAAGGCTCTGTATTTGCGCATTAAACTGATAATCTATCCTGCGGACATTAGCCATCGGCAAAAAACTGCCATAGATCTTCTTTATTAACGGCAGCATATCGACTTGTTCCACATAAACTTTCATCTTTTGATTTTGTATCTTACGAAAATCCAGGATCTGGTTTATCAAGCGCAACATCCTTTCTACATTACGTTTGGCAACCTGTATATTTTCTCTGCCTTCATCAGACAGTTTTTCATTGCCGATAATTTCATCTATGGGGCTTGCAATCAAAGTAAGCGGTGTACGAAGTTCATGCGAGATGTCTGTGAAGAAACGCAATTTTAAATTTGTCAGATACTTTTCAAAATCAACTTTACGTTGAAGATTTGTAATCCGTATTACAATACAAATCACAAGAATAAGCACCAGAATAATAACCAGAACATACAGGATCCGAGCCCAGACAGTTTCCCTGAATGTAGGTTCTATGCGAATAGGCAAAGAGACCATATTATCCACCCATATACCATCTGCGTTTGTCGATTTCACCTGAAATACATAATCTCCGGCAGGAACATTGATCAGACTGACGGAATGATTATTTCCCAGATTTATCCACTGATCTCCCATGCCTTTCATACGATACATATATTCGATCATTTGCGGATTTACATAGTCAAGCGTGGCAAAATTCATCACAAAATTCCGTTCTTTCGCACTCAAAATCAACACGCTGTCTATTTTGCACTGATAAGACCGGTTATCCACATAGACATTTATATCGGAAAAAACAACAGGGGGCACAAATGCATTTTCACGAATTGCATAGGGTGAAATACGCAACACTCCGGAAGTAGAACCAAACATTAATTCTCCGGAAGAACAAAGCAAAGGTTTAGCTTCCGATACCAGAGTCTGGTCCTGGAATATCTCCATCAGATTCATCTTCGCATCAAATCTGGATATCCGGTTTTCAGAAGCTACCCACAGATTTCCAATATGATCCTCTATCACAGAAAGTGAAAAATCAGGAACTTCACCGTATATCCTGTTATAGTGTATAAATGAGAGGTTTTCGGAAAGCTGTTCCTCTCCGTCAAGCATATTTACACCTCCACTCAATGTTGTTACCAGCAAATTGCCTTTTTGGGTCTGAATAATATTGAATACATCATTATTACTGAGGCTCGAATTACGCTCATCGCAGGTATTATAAAAAAAACGAATCGAATCCGGTTTTTCAAAATCGGATGAGAAAGACAGAAGGCCTTTCGTTGTACCAACCCAAATAATCCCTTTCCGGGTTTCATACAGGCAACGCACACGCTCACAAGTTTGAATCGGATAATTCGTCAAACGATTACCGGCATGAATAAAACGCACCTTGTCTCCGTTCTGCTCTACCAGATTTAGTCCTCCGTCATAAGCAGCAATCCAGATACGCGCCTTTGAATCCTGCAGGATATCGTATACGGAATTCGACAATATACTATAATTATCCGACTCATCATGCATATAACGTGTTGCCTTATAACGACCATCCGCTTGCAGACGAAGCAAAAATAATCCGGCATCCCTTGTCCCGATCCAGATATTACCGGCCTTATCTTCGTAAATACAATATGCATCCACATGGAATAATTTGTTATTTTCAGGTACGATCCGGCCGTCCTCAGCCAGATTTCCCAGGCAATGTCCCAGTGAATCGTACAGGCTGACATGCCCTTCGCCACTCTTATTATTACGTTTCCAGCCTACCCATATCCGCCTGGAACGATCCTCCTTTATAGAACGCGCCATCAGTTTATATCCACTGGATATATAATCAAAATTTTGTCTGTAAAAAGTCAGATAATCAAATCCTTCCCCATTTGTATACCATAAGTTATCGTGGCTATCAATAAGATAACTATAAGCCTCCAATCCTACTTCAACTTTCAGCCCATTATCATAAATATAAGCCTGCTCCATTTTTTCTGTTTTCTGATTATAAAAACAGAAGGCTCCGTTTCTTGACTTTGCCCAGATCGTACCGAATCCGTCTTCATGGATAAACTCACTACGCGAATAAAAGGATTTTGGCATTTTCAGAGGATAATCCAGGACATCAATCTTCTTTTCTTTATCATTCAGGCGCACCAAACGGTTTGTCACCGTAAAAAACCAAAGAATTCCCTTACTGTCCTGAAGCAAGGTTGCCGTCGGCGCATCCGGCAGAAAATATTCATTGAAACTATTTTTACCGGAATCATAAACGGAAACTTTCCGGTCATGTATAATCGCAATTTTATCCTCTTCCAGTTTATACATCCCGATAATTCCTGAAGTAGTATCACTTGGTGCACAGGGTTGCAGTTCCTCTTTCCCGCTTTCATAGCGAACAAAAAGACCTTGTCTTGTGCCTAAAAAAATGCCATTATTATTTTCCGTAATAAACATAAAAGGTATCCGGCCCGAGATCTGTTTCTTTCCTATCACAAGCATACCCTCATCGGTCAGGAGCCACTCATCCCCCTCTTTATCCAGAAAAACATGATAAGTGACATCTCCCAATGTATGATACTCCCGATCCGTATAAACTTCAATCGCATCATGTGAATGATAGTCGGATTCATGAATACGGTAAAACACTTTTGAATTTATTGCCCAGGTAATACCATTCTCCAATACAAAAACAGAAACTGGTCCGGACACCGGATCATTCATTCCGTATAAAAAAACATCCTCAAACTTTTCTGTGCGCGTATCAAACAAATATAAGCGTTCATCGTGTGTCTTACACCAGATATTATTTAAAGCGCTTACTTTTATCTCTGTAAAACGATGATTGGTCACACGCACCGAATCAGTCGGATAAGTTCTGAAATTCCGGAAGGAATATCCGTCAAACCGCTCTAATCCATTCCATGTGGACATCCAGATATAACCGCTCTTATCTTGTACAAAATTCTGTATATGGCTATGCGACATACCATCACTTCCGGAATAATGCTTCAGGCGGATAAAACTTTGGGAATACAGAACAGCCGGAAAAACAAATAAGATGAATGTGATTACGCGCTTCATGGATGACGATTTATTCCACAAAGATTATAAAAATATGTAATAAAAGCAAAATTAATATTACTTTTTATCCCATGCAACTCACATAATACAGGTTGTTTCCAAATAAACCGGACATCTCAATAAATACCAACAACATTTTTTTTCAAATCCGGATTCTGCATTGATTTGGGTACAGACTTTTTGATCATATCCACAATCGCATTAGCCACATTCTGCCTTACAAAATCTTTATTTACTACCAGACTGACTTCTCTTACAGAAACATGCCCCTTTATCTTGCGAAGATTATTCTGCTTTTCTTCCGGCAATCCCATCGCAGTCATTTCAGGAATAATCGTCAATCCGCCATTATAATCCACAATACTGATAAGCGTGTTCAGACTTCCTGATTCATATTTAACAGCCTGAATCGCTTCTCCTTCCCGCTTCCTCTTGCATAAATTCAGCACCTGTCCGCGTAAACAGTGAATATTTTCCAGCAACCATATATCTTGTATATCAATACTTTTAAGATCAACTTCAGCTTCATTGAAAAGAGAATCCTTCGGCGATGTATAAGCATAAAACTTTTCATAATAGATGGAAATCTCCGTCAGCATCGGGTTATTTAACGGTGTTACCGCCAAGCCTCCGTCTAATTTGCCGTTCAGGACATTCTCTATTATCAGGGATGTCGGCACCTCTTGCATAGCCAGATTAACACCTATCTTCGATTCATTCACTGTTTTAAGCAATTCCGGAACAAGGTATGTCGCAACTGTAGGTATGATCCCCATTTTGAAATCACCGGCCAGAATGTTTTTTTCGTTATAAACAATTTCTTTCAACTGATAAAAATAGTAAATTGAAGTACGCGCCTGCTTTAAGATCAACTTCCCTATCTCTGTAGGCACCACAGGATGAGCCATCCTGTCAAATATTTTAACCCCAAGTTCATCCTCCAATTTTTGTATCATCATACTTAGCGTTGGCTGCGTTACGAAGCAAGCTTCAGCCGCTCTTGCGAAATGCCTGTAATTATCTACTGCGATAATATATTCCAACTGTTGAATTGTCATACCATTTCTTACTTATTGATAAAATCGATACAAATATAAAAAATATCAATTTGACAAAAGAAAAAAACACTATTATATTTGCATTCGAAAAGGGATTTATTTACTTACTTTAAAAATTTTATGAAATTATGGCAATTAAAAACTTTATTATTCTTAATTTCATGACAGTAAAAAATCTTAAATAATTTGAGTGATGAAAAAAATATTTTTAATAATTACAGTAATTATGTTTGCATCCGTATTACAAGCACAGAATAAAAGTTTTTATGACTTCACGGTAAAATCAATTACCGGCGAAGATTTTCCCTTATCGTCACTGAAAGGGAAAAAAGTCTTAGTCGTCAATGTGGCTTCAAAATGTGGCTTCACACCACAATACGCAGAACTACAAGCACTTTACGAAAAATACGGACCCGATAAGTTTGTTATCATCGGCTTTCCTGCAAATAATTTTTTGAAACAGGAGCCGGGAACGAATGAAGAAATACAGGAGTTTTGTCAGATTAACTACGGCGTGACTTTTCCTATGATGGAGAAAATTTCCGTGAAAGGTAAAGACATCAATCCTCTGTACCAATGGTTAACAAGCAAGAGTGAAAACGGGAAAGAAGACGCTAATGTAAAATGGAATTTTCAGAAATTCATGATAAACGAAGACGGAAGCTGGGCCGGGTATGTCCCCCCAAAAACATCGCCCACATCTAAAGAGATTACAGACTGGATAGAAGGTGTATCTAAAAAATAATAAGTCTGTATATTAAGACGGATTGATCTCATCCGGGGTTGATCCGTTTTTTTAGATAATGATGCCGAAATACCCTACGCGTTATTTTCAATATAAAGTGTACTTGACGGAAATGCAAAATTCAATCCGGCCTGATTAAAAGAACGAAGAATTTCTAAATTGACCTCCGAACGCGTGGCAAAGATATCCGCCGATTTACGGATAAAATAAATGAACGTAATAGTTAAAGACGAATCAGCAAAATTTGTAAATGAAACTACCAAGTCTTTATCCCTCACACCTGAAACACGGTTCGGCATATCTTTTAAAATAGTCATCGCCTCCTGCATTTTCTCCAATGAGGTGTTGTAAGTCAGACCCAATTCCAACACAATGCGCCGTCCGGGTTCTGAGGATATGTTTGTGATGAATGCATCCGTCAGCTTATAATTCGGAACCGTCAGTAACCGTTTATCATACATACGAATACGCGTACTTCTCAGGCCTATATCAACAACCGTACCTTCCATCGAATCAAATTTTATAACATCACCGATACGGAAAGGACTATCCATAAAAATCGTAATACCCCCAAATATATTTTTAATCGTATCCTGAGCCGCCAAAGCAAAGGCGATACCCCCAATGCCTAATGTACCCATTAATGTCGTAACCTTGATCCCCACATTATGAAGAGCCGTTACAATCCCGACGATCCAGACAAGGATAAGTATAGCCCTCTTAATCAGAGGAAAAAGTCTAGTGTCTATTTTAAATCTTCCTGGTTGATTTTTATTACCGCTATCTGAAAGATTTTTTTCCAGCAAGGAAGTAGCGAGTCGCGCACAAAGCCATGTCATGTTCAATATGACCAATATTTCGTATGATTTTGTTATAATATCACGGACATTTTGCCCAAGCTGAAGACGGTTTGCCGCGATCCATATAGCAAAAAGTATGATGCCCATTAATATGGGTTTTTCAAGGGAATTTAATAAAATCCCGTATAATCCGGTAGCGTTTTTTTCCGCAACTTTCTTTATTATTTTTCGGTTTAAAATAATTATCAGTTTATTTAGCAAAAGAGCAACTATAATTATCAGAGTCGAAATACCCCAATCTTCGACTGAATTCCCGTAATATATCTGATCTAACATTACAATAATTTTAATGATTAATAAAACACTTTTATCCTGAAAAAAAAGTATATTGCCCTCAAAGGTAAGCTTTTTCATTCCAACATTAAAATAAATCCACGTTAAACAGCTATATCCAAAACAAAATGTCAGATGATTGTTTCATTTTAACTTATGAGAATTCTTTTTTATACAGCAAATAGTTGAAAAATCTATATCTTTACAAGCCAAATGAGCAAATAGCGCTTTAAAAGAAAATACTGTCAGACATGTAAAAAATGAAAGATTCCATTTCAGCATACGATTCCGGGAAAGAAAATCCGGAACGTTCCGTAATCAATAAGAAATTGATTAAAAGAATAATAGGATTGATCCTGATATTTCTTTTAATTTATAGCGGTTACCGCTTTTATTCCTTTTACATAACACCAAACCGGGCAACCCAGCAAACTTATCTTATCCCTAAGGATGCGATTTTTATCATTCTGTCGGATAACCCTGTGTCTAACTGGAATCAGTTCAGCGAAAGCGAACCGTGGAAATGCCTGCAACAAAGTCCCTCATTCGCGGATATCACCGCAAAAGCCGCTATTTTAGACTCTGTACTTCGCGAAAACCGCAAGTTAATGTCACTTGTTGGAAAAAGGGACCTGATGATTTCAGTTCATAAAGTGCGTCCGAATTTATGGGATTTTCTTTACATCGTTGACCTTCAGAAAATTTCTGAAATAGAATTATTAAAAGAACAAATCCAACAGGTCTATTCGTTATTGGATTTCAAAGTCACCTATCGAAAATACAGAGACATTGATATTATTGAGCTTACCAGCACGAAAACACACGAAATATTATATACCGCATTCGTCGATAATCATTACATTGCATCCTATTCTTCCAAATTAATACAAGCTTCCATCGACGAGCGCAATAATCCGGTGATAGGGCTTGATCCGACGTTTATCGAAGCGAACAAACTGATTGCCGGTAAAGGCTTATTCCGCATGTATATCCAGTACGCATACTTACCTGAAATT
The DNA here is from genome assembly GCA_031551825.1 of Tannerella sp. Taxonomy (GTDB): domain Bacteria; phylum Bacteroidota; class Bacteroidia; order Bacteroidales; family Tannerellaceae; genus Tannerella. The sequence continues at coordinate 25,551 of JAVBNB010000079.1, forward strand.
CTTGACATGTACATAGGAAAAGAAGATGTATACCTTCCTATCATAAGTAAATCCATGTCTTATGCCGGATTAGAGGCCAACGTAAATAATAACAAAATCGAATTAAGAGGATATACCTTTTTCAGCGACACGATAAATGCTTACGTTTCCGCCTTATTTCATTCCGGAAAAAAAGAAATGCAGGCCCATCACATTTTGTCGGACAGGACAGCCTTTTATACTAATATCGGGTTTGATGATCCCGTTATTTTCGTAAAAGAGCTTGAAAAGGCCTTATCAGCAAACCATCCTTCAGAGTATCTGGCTTATAAGTCTTCCTACGAAAAAATTGAATCAACATTGGGTATATCATTAGCAGATGATTTTTTAAGCTGGATGTCCGGCGAATTCGCTTTTACAGAGTTGGAACCCGGCTTATTAGGACAAGAACCCGAAATAATCTTAGCGATCAAAACCAAAGATCCGAAGCTGGCTAAAGAAAAAATGGCTTCGATCGAAAAGAAGGTAAAAAAACGCACTCCAGTAAGCATAAAAGCGGTTTCCTACAAGGACTATATGATTAATTATGTTGAGTTAAAAGGATTCTTTGCATTGTTTTTCGGAAAAATGTTCGATAAGTTTGAGAAACCTTACTACACCTATATCGATGACTACTTGGTATTAAGCAATAAACCGGCATCATTGCTTTCATTTGTAGAAGACTACGTACAAAAACGGATACTCAGCAAAGAAAAAGGATTTGAACAGGTATTATCGCAGGTCGATAAAAAATCAACCTACTTTGTCTACACAAATACACAAAAGGTATTCCCTTTGTTAAAGCCTGTCTTGAATAAAAAATCATGGGAAGACCTGAGTCAAAACAAAGAAGTCGTATACTCATTCCCATATAATACGCTCCAGATCACCGGAAACCAAAAACTGATCACCATGCAGGCCTGTCTGAATTATTTTCCTTATCAGGAAAAGATAATTCCCGATACACCCGAACCGGACGATGGAAATGCTCCTATCATATCGGAAACAGAGGAAATCGATGAACTGAAACGTTTTTACGCGGAGAAATTTCAGGGAAACGTTTACCGGGAATTTTATCCGGAAGGCAGTTTGAAAAGCGAATGTGAAATCCATGAAGGCCGGCGACATGGCAAATATCATGAATACTATAAGGAAGGAACACTCAAAATACGAGGAAAATACAGTAAAGGACAACCCAAAGGCACTTGGACCTACTATTCGGAAGAAGGAAAGCCGGAGCGTAAGGTAAAAATGTAGGATCATCTAACCGGGCACAATCAGAAAACACATACAATGATGAATATTAAAAAGGCCTATTCAGAAAGAAATAGAAAAAAAATATTACCAATACAAGCCACATGCCGGAACTGCGGTGCCGGCTTGCACGGACGCTACTGCCATGCCTGCGGACAGGACCTCTTTCAAAGTACAAAACGAACAGTTGGCAGTATGGCCTTCCATTCAATGGAAAATGTTATTTCCATCGACAGCCAGTTATTTATTACGATGAAATATCTTCTTTTCCGGCCGGGAAAGCTAACCAAAGAATATATCAACGGCAGAATAGTTCGCTATGTACATCCTTCCAAGCTGTTCTGGTTCATTTCCATTTTGTTTTTTATGTTGCTGACAATGAATATTTCAAATAAAATAAACGTTGGTCCCGAAAAGGCAAATACAGTAGTAAAAAAAGAAAGAACAATACCGCCTGAGTCCTCAAAGGCGGCTTCTTCTGCTAAAGCTTCAGAGGACAGCGATAATACAATTACCGAAACAATTAATAACAAAAAAAACAAAGATAAGGAACAGATTTTAAGGGAAAAGCAATTTAAGAGCGATTTTCTGGGATACGCACCCTATGTATCATTTTTATTGATACCATTCTTCGCGCTTCTACTCAATATTTTCTTTCGAAAAAAAGAGCTCTTTTACGCTGATCATCTGACATTCGCATTGCATTTCCATGCATTCATGTTCCTCCTGTTTTCAGCATACATATTGATCTATAAATTATACCCAAGTTACGACTACGAAGTTTACTTTTTCTTAGTTATACCCCTGATTTATTTCATTTGGGCGTTATGGGTTGTCTACCGCCCCAGAAAATGGAGTCTACTTTTTAAAACACTGGCGATTATGTTCACTTATGGAATCGCAATTTTTATTTCATTGATATGCTTAATTGTAGCCACAGCGATACTAAATGAAAATCAAGATGAGGCAGGTAAAGTGATTGGAGAATCCGTACAAAAAATTTTTCACTAATAGCTAGAAACTGTTTAAATTTTATTTTTTAATTCTATTAAGCATTAGTTTTATCATTGCTAACTGTATCATCACCTGACTTGTTTCGGGATGAAATTCAAAATCTTTGCCAAGTCTCCTGTAGGATTCAAACCATGCAAAGGTTCGTTCGACTATCCATCTTTGTGGCATGACTTGGAATTTAGAAGAATCATCCTTTCGTAAGATTATTTCAAGAATCCAACCGAAGGTTTTCTTTGTATTGTCAACCAAATCCCCTCGATAACCACCATCTGCAATGATCTTCACAAGCCTTGAAAATCTGAATTTCAGTTCAGAAAGAACAAATGGGGCAGATTTGCTGTCATGTATGTTTGCCGAATGTACGACAACAGCTAATAGTAATCCCATGGTATCAACAACAATATGTCGCTTTCTTCCTTTTGTCTTTTTTCCTCCATCAATCCCTCGGCATAACCCACCGCTGCGGGTTGTTTTAACGGATTGAGAATCAATCAGGCCCAAACTTGGAGAGCGTTCCCTGCCTGCCTTTTTTCGGGTTAAATCACGAAGGCATTCATGTATTTCTTCAATGGTACCATCCCATTTCCATTTGTTGAAATAGTAATAAACCAATTCCCACTTAGGAAAGTCCTTGGGAAGCATACGCCACTGACAACCCGTTTTAAGCATGTAGAAGATCGCATCAAAAATTTCTCTTAAACTGTGCTTGCGCTTGCGTGTGTCGTTTAAAACGACTAATATTGTACTCCATTGACTATCGGTCAAGTTAGTTGAATAAGTTTTTTTCATTTTTTCTTTATAGCTTGGTAACCATAAAGATACGAATAAAATATCAATTAATCAACTGATAGTCAATGTTCTATTTGTATTT
>JAVBNB010000037.1:0-21600 GCA_031551825.1 Tannerella sp.
CGTTTCATTGTTCTTCGCCAGCGACGCCAATCCTCCTATGGCGCCCAGATTCATCGTATCCAATGCAGAACTCGGAACAATGACCATAGAGCCTTTTTCTTTTAACCCCTCAAACAACATATTCATTCCCCTAAGATGCAATGCTACGGGGTTATCGGTGTATTTTTTACTGGCTTGCGCAAACTTTTCGGCAATCTCGGTTTCGGCTGTCCCCAATATGACGCGGGCTCTTCTTTCGCGTTCGGCCTGTGCTTCTTTACTCATAGCATCTGCCAGATCCTGAGGTATGGCAATATCATTAATTCCAACAGTCTGACAAGTGATACCCCAGGGATTTGTATTTTTATCTAAAACATGCTGCAAGTCTTCGGCAATTTTATCGCGCTCCTGTAAGAGAGTCGACAGTTCATGTTTACCGATTGTATCCCTTAAACCGGTCTGAGCAATATGCTCAATAGCGGTTTGATATTCCTGTACTTCCAAAGCGGCTTTTTCTACATCCCACACCGTCCAGTATACAACTGCATCCACATTTACGGGTACTGTATCTTTGGTAAGGGTTTGCTCCGCCTTAAAAGCGCTAACCCGCACCCGTTGGTCAATATAAGCAGATACGCGATCAATAATAGGAATAATCATAAACGGGCCGGGGCCCTTTAATCCTTTATATTTTCCCATTCGTAAGACTACTGCGCGTTCCCATTGATCGGCAATACGAATTGCAGAAGCTACTAATCCGGAAAAGAGGATTGATAGCATCAAGGCCGGAGCATTTACAATTTGTAAAACATACAATACAATTGATATGGTAATCAGTACCAGCAATACGGAAAAGGAAATGGGATTAAACCAACCTTTGTTAATTACATTTGTTGCCATAATATTATTTTTTAGAGGTTTCGATATTTTTTAATTCCTGTATGATTTCATCAAGACTGAAACCATAACTGAATGCAACGGAAGAGAACTGTGTACAAATCTCTTTCAGTTTATCTTTCCATTCTTTATCCGGCATCACAAGCTCTGTATCGTTGATAAAGGTGCCAGTACCTTGTTGAGTCTCCAGAATATTTTTGATTTCCAATTCTTTATAGGCCTTAGATACTGTGTTTAGATTTACTTTCAACTCTACGGCAAGCGCCCTGACCGTAGGAAGCTGTTCACCTAATTTCAATTGCCCGGATGCAATGCCGAATCTAATCTGGTCAATAATTTGGCGATATATTGGTACGCCACTAGAATAGTCTAATGAAAACTTTATCATATATTTATCTGTTATATTATACAAATGTTGTACTATTATTATATGACAAAGATACAATGAGAAAATTATTTTTCCAAATTTTTTGTGAGTTTTTTCAGAACGAATTATTTTTTTCTGGGGAATTTTTAAAATAAACTTCTAATTATTGACGCTTCGTTATACTCCTGCTAAAAATGCCTCAATAAGCCAGCGAGGCTCTTTCCTTTTGGACTCTCTGACAAGTTTTACGAGTGTATCCCATGTACCGCAATTAGTACTCCTAAGGCTTGTTGTTTATTTGCCATAGATCTGGCGGTATCTGTTCACCACCGTCCGGATAGTCGTCTCTGGATATTTGGTCTGATAATATTCTGTCCGGTCGTCATAAAGAATTACTTCGAGCGCATGATCGCTCTTTTCCGATACCACATAAAACTCATCGAAGGTATGCCGACCGTCGGGCATGTCGAAGAGATAGCGCGTCCCGGAACGGATCTGTCTGGTTACCGGCAGGGCGTCGTATGCTTTAGGCAGTTGATTCATATCCAGGGGCACTGAGATAAAGGTTCCTCTGAACAGCGTATCGACGATCACGTTATAGTCATCAGTCGTCACCACTGTCCAGTACCCGGCACCGTAGGAGTCGTTATTAGGACGGGGGGAGAATAAAAGCAGACTCCCCGTTGGGAAGAACTTACTTTTTAGATCATTTTCGATCGTACTTATGGAGCCTGTTACATCGACAAAGTACTGTTGCGCGTCGATACTATATCCGCTATTGAAATTTACGCCGTTCACGTTCAAAAAGCAATCGGTTGTTTTTCCACTTTCGTTATCGGTAAGGGTAATGGTACCTACACCTATCGTCTGCGGATGGGCTTTAACGAGTAGTGTACCACTCCTGTGGTCGATAGAGATACCAGCGATTTCCGGATTGTTGCACATGATAGAATAGCTACCGCTACCGCCACTGATGGGCACACTGTAACTCATACCCGGGTAGATGTACAATGCGTTGACACTAAGCGTTGGGTCACTGCATTCGTCTTCGTCCTTTTCGCATCCTGCAAAAGATAGACTTAAGGCAACCAATGTGAAAAATATAAATAATTTTTTCATCTTAATTCTTTTTACAAGTGTACAAATATATGTTTTTTTTCGAGAAATAACGCTTGTTTTTAATCAAAAGTTCCTTAAATCGATGAAAATCTAAAATAAGAAAAAGACCGAAATGGCTTTTCGGATTTCTTTCAGGGCAAGACTTAACTGGCTTTCTACATTTCTTTTGGTGGTGTTCAGCTGTTCTGCGATTTCTCCATTGCTTAACCCTTCATTGCGGCTTAATGTGTAGATTTTTTTTCGTTGTTCGGGCATTTTTTCGACAACATCGTCAACCAATAGTCCTAATTCTTTTGCGATATAGTCTTCCTCGGAGGAGTAATTGAACCCGGACGATTGATAATGATTGAGGTATGCATCGTGTACGTATTTATGTTTTAGAAAATTGAGGGACATATTCCGGGCGATTGTATGTAGGTAAGAATTGAATGATTTGGATGTGTCAATCGAGTGGCGGTTTTCCCAGAGATTGACAAACAGATCTTCTGTCAGCTCCTCGGCATCCGCTTCCGATTTGATGTAACCGAAAATAAATACTTTTACTTTATTGTAATATCCGACAAAAACGGTTTCAAAAGCCTTATGGTCTCCCTTTTGTAAGGATTCCAGTGTTTTTGTGTCGATATTTTCACTCATGAAATGGAGTTGTTGAATTATGCGGGGCAAAGAAAGTAATAATTTGTTATGTGTAATGAATTTTTATATTTTTTACAGAAAGTGTAAGAATTATTACACTTATGCTATTTAAAATCGTATATCTTTGTCTCAATAATTTATTTGTTCGTCGCAAGGGATGCCATGAGGAAAATTTTACAATATATACCTTCACAATTTATCATTCCGATATTTATTCTCGGGGGACTTATTGCCGGTCTTGGCGTATATACCATTTATATGTCGAGAGCGCATTCTTATCTGTCGGATGAGCCTGCCACCTGTGTGAATTGTCATATCATGGCTCCTTATTATCAGTCATGGAATCATAGTTCACATGCACAATGGGCTACTTGCAACGATTGTCATGTACCACAGGACAATGTAGCGAAAAAATATGCTTTTAAGGCAATGGACGGCTTGTATCATGCAGCGGTATTTACAGTGAGAGAAGAACCTCAGGTCATACGTCCGCGGGATGCGAGTTATACAGTCATAATGAATAATTGCATCCGTTGCCATACTCAGTTGAATACGGATTTTGTAAAAACCGGTATGATTACCTATGCGGAAGTGAAAGAAGGGCAGGGTAAAGCCTGCTGGGATTGCCATACCACTGTTCCGCATACGAAAGTCAGTAATTTGGGATCGTCACCCAATGCGATTGTACCTCTTCCCACATCACCAGTGCCGGACTGGCTTAAAACTATGATGAAAAAATAATAATTAATATAGTTGAAGATTATGTTTAAGAAATTAGCTGAATCAATCAAACGCAGGCCAATTATAGGATGGGGAATTTTTCTCATAGTCATGGCCGGGGTATTTCTTTTAGGATTATTTGCCGCTTCGGTTACCGAGAGGAGAGCTGAAATAGCGACCTTATTCAATAATAAAAAAGTGAATATCGAGGGCATAGAATCGCGTAATGAAATATGGGGAGAAAACTATCCGCGTGAGTATGATACATGGAAAAAAACGGCCGATATGGATTTCAAAAGTAAGCATCTGGGAAATCAGCCGGAAGATGTATTGGAAAGCCGTCCCGATATGGTGATTCTATGGGCCGGTTATGCTTTTTCACGTGATTATTCGGCTCCGAGAGGCCACATGCATGCAATAGAGGATATGCGTGCAACATTGAGAACAGGTACCCCCGGTGGGGAAACTGCCGATATGCAACCTGCGACATGCTGGACGTGTAAAAGCCCCGATGTACCTCGTATGATGCACGAAGTTGGAATTGAAAATTTTTATAAGAGTAAATGGAGTGCATTCGGCGACGAGATAGTAAACCCTATCGGTTGTGCGGATTGCCATGATCCTAAAACAATGAATCTGACAATCACGCGTCCTGCATTGATAGAAGCTTTTGAAAACAGGGGTAAAAATATCGCGGATGCGACACCACAGGAAATGCGTTCGCTTGTGTGTGCGCAGTGCCATGTCGAGTATTACTTTAAAGGGAATGAAAAGTATCTGACCTTTCCGTGGCATGAAGGTATGACAGTCGAAGATATGGAAAAATATTATGACGAAGTTGAATTTACGGATTGGACACATAGTGTAAGTAAAGCTCCGATGCTGAAAGCGCAACACCCGGACTATGAATTATTCCTTCTCGGCCCGCATTCGCAACGCGGATTATCGTGTGCCGATTGTCATATGCCCTATACTTCGGAAGGTGGCATTAAATATTCAAACCATCAGGTGGTCAGTCCGTTGAAAAATATTTCGGCAACCTGCCAGACTTGTCACCGCGACAGCGAAGAAAATCTGCGCAACTATGTTTATCAGTATCAGGATAAAGCATTGGAGATCCGCGACCGTATCGAAAAAGAATTGTCGAAAGCGCATATTATGGCCAAAACAGCATGGGATAAAGGGGCTAACGAAAAAGATATGAGCGCCTCATTGAAATTACTCCGTCAGGCACAATGGCGTTGGGACTTTGCAGTTGCTTCGCACGGTGGTTCATTTCATGCGCCGGTTGAAACACAGCGCATTCTGGCACATAGCTTAGACCGCACCATGCAGGCGCAGCTCGAATTGCAGAGAGTGTTGTTTACCTGTGGTGTTACCGATTTTCAAATGCCGGATGTTTCTACCAAAGAAAAGGCGCAGGAATATATCGGTTTGGATATGAAAAAACTAAAGGAACAGAAGGATAACTGGAAAGAAAATGTGATCCCGAAATGGTTGGATGAAGCGAAGAAAAAGGGACGCCTGGCTTCAATCAATTAATAAGAAGGTGAACAGTCGGATTTTTAGCTGTTTTGTGTAGTTTGAAAAACGAGGATCAGAACGGCGGACGAAAGAATCCGATGTTAATATGTAAAAGAATGGGTCAACAAGCAAAAAAGATGTGGCAATATCCCTGGCGCTATAAGGAAAGCATAGCCTTTGTGTCAGGGATTGTCATTGTCGGTTTTTTGCTGCAGATTACGGTCGGTGCATTTGATTTCAGCCAATTGAAATATCCGGTAAACCTGATTTTCGGAAGTTCAATTATTCTGTTTTTATTCATATTCTCTTTTTCGCGGAAAAGCAATTTTTATAGGTGGTTTTCAAGCATTCCGTTTTCTGTAGCGCTTATCGGAGTGTTGCTTATCTTAGGACTTATTATGGGCCTGACACCCCAAATAGCAGGACATTCACATAACTCCGCGTCTGTTCCTTCTATTTTAGGATTTGACCGGATGACTTCATCATGGCCCCTTATTCTGATTTATTTTCTGGTCTTGTTATCGCTTGGCGCGTTGATCATCAGGAGGGCTTTTGCATTTCAGGTGAAGGATTACGCTTTTTACCTGAACCATATCGGATTATGGCTCACCTTATTCTCATCCGGATTAGGCGCTGCTGACATAGAACGATATGTCATGCGTGTATATGAAGGCGAAGTCGAATGGCGCGCTTCGAATCGTAAAAATGAAATTATAGAACTGCCGGTTGCAGTTGAACTGAATGATTTTAATATGGAGGTGTATCCTCCGCATCTAACTGTTATAGACCGGAATACCGGAACCGCCCAGCCGGAAGGCAGGCCGGACTTTTTTACAATAGATACGAAAAGGCCGGAAGGAAAATTAGACAGATGGGATATCCGCCTTGAAAAATATATACATGAAGCTGTTCGTAATAGTGATAGTACGTATCACGAAGTACGTATGCCCGGTTCGTCGCCTGCCGCGAAAATTATGGCATTCGATAGAAACACCGGGGAGGAGTGTAGCGGATGGGTTTGTTCGGGTAATATGTCACAGTTATACATGGTACTCAATATAGATACAAACTATTGCGTAGCCATGATGCGTCCGGAGCCGAAGCGTTTTGTCTCCGATATCAATGTCTATCGCAAAGGTAAGGAAGTAGAACATTCGCTTTTAGAAGTAAACAAACCGTATCGCGCAGGTGCGTGGACAATCTATCAGTACAGTTATGACGAGGAGGCTGGAAAATTGTCGAACTACAGTATCCTGGAACTTGTGTATGATCCATGGCTGATACTTGTATATATCGGTATCTTTATGCTTGCTGCCGGTTCTATCTGTATGTTGTGGACAGGAAACAGGCGAAAAACGGATCGTGATGTTGCGGATAAGAATGAAGTATCGGATATAAGACGGGAGGAAAGCGTATGACGTGGGATGATTTTTTATGGTTTGCAATACCGGCCATAGTTTGTTGGTTCAGCGCAGGTATTCTGGTTTACCTGACCTCAAAAAAAATAAGCAATCTTTTGATGCTGACCGGCATCGGTATTTTCGCGGCTTTTATTATCGGTTTATGGATAGGGCAAGAGCGTCCGCCGCTGCGAACAATCGGCGAAACCCGTTTGTGGTATTCGTTCTTCCTTGCGACCGTTGGCTTTATTACTTATAAACATTGGAAATATAAATGGTTGCTTTCCTTTTCGGCGCTGATGGCGATTGTCTTTACCTGCATCAATATCTTTAAGCCGGAAATTCATTCGAAAAACCTGATGCCCGCTTTGCAGAGTTACTGGTTTGTACCCCATGTAACGGTTTATATCCTATCGTATGCCATGTTTGCTGCTGCCACAATCGCTTCGTTTATCCAATTGTCGAAGTTGGGAAAAGGCAACCCGGACAGACAATTATATCACCTGACAGACAATCTGGTTTATGTCGGCTTTGGATTTCTGATGCTTGGCATGTTGATGGGTTGCGTCTGGGCAAAAGACGCATGGGGGCATTACTGGTCGTGGGATCCGAAAGAAACATGGGCGTTTGTCACTGCCGCTGCATATCTCGTATATATCCATTTGCGATTACAAAAATTTCATCCGAAAATCACTTTATGGATGCTTTCCATCGCATTTATATTGCTGTTGATTACATGGATCGGCGTAAATTATCTTCCGTCGGCACAAAACAGCATACATGTCTATTAATTTTTATCGGATGTAACGATTTCGGAACAAATTCGTCATATGAGCAAATAATCTTAAAATTTTGTGTGTATGAAACGAATCATTATTTTGTTATATTTCTTTGGAGTAGTACTCCATATATTTGCCGCAGATTCTGAAAAAAAGGCAAAAACAAAAGAAATAAAAATAGATACGACAAGAGTCGGGAAATGGATTACTCAAAATGCCATACCTATAAGTTCGAATGAACTGGATGCAAAAGATGATGATTTGAATAAAATAAATCCGGTATTGAACGATAAAAGAATTATCGGACTGGGTGATGCTACGCATGGGACAAAGGAGTTTTTTACATTGAAACACAGGCTTATTGCATATTTAATCAAAAATGGGAACTGTTCTGCCGTCGCTTTGGAGCTACCTGTTGATCTTGGTGTTCATCTGAATAATTATGTAAAAACAGCGGAAGGGGATATTGATGAGCTTTTGCAGCAGGGATGGTGGTGGCACGGGACAGAAGAAATCAAAGACTTTCTTGTGTGGTTGAAGAATTATAATGCGGATTTACCGGAAGAGAAGAAAATCTCTTTTTATGGTTTCGATAGTCAAGTCAGGAGTGATAATACTTATCAGATTTTTGAATACTTAAAAAAGGTAGATGGTAATTATGCGGAGAATGTGCTACCGATTTATGAATTTATGGCCGAATTTTATATTGACAACTACAGTAGCTTCACTTTGTACCGGATGCGGAAATATGATGATGCGATCCTATCACTGAAAAAAATGTTGGAAACAAATAAAGAAGAATACATCCGGAAATCTTCCGAAGAAGAATACTTATTAACAAAGGCCAGAGTCAATACACTTGCCGGAATTGTTGAAATGGAAAAAAATAGTTTATTGTATTCAGAGGTCAGGTCTAAAACGAATTTTGAAAACATTAAAATATTCTCGGAAATAGAGGGCGATGGTAATAAGCTTGTTGTATGGGCGCATAATGGACATATTGCTTCGGATGAGTATATCAGGCAGGAATATTTTAATTATGATACCACAACCGAAGGTTTTTATGAGGTGAATACAATACAGAGAAAAGAATTATTGGGTTGTATGCTGAGAGATTATTTCGGAGATAAATATTTCAATATCGGATTTGAATTTTATGAAGGTAGTTTTATGGCAATCGAATTTCAGAAAAAGATTAAGGAATTTGTTGTATCTGCACCTAAGCAGAACACGCTGCCTTCTTTATTGAATAAATCAAAAGTTGAATGCAACTCCTATTTCATAGAACTAAATCCGGACAAGATGGATGAAAATACATTTCAATATTTCAATTCGCAGCAATATACTCACGAGATCGGAGCTGCTTATATCAGCCGGTATGTAATAAAGAACCCTCTGAAATCATATAATGCGATTGTATTTATTAGGAAAACTTCGGCAGTAAAAATGTAAAAATGATTTTTTAACATCGTTTCATAGAGAATATATGAAGAAATAAAAGTATTTTTGTTATTGATTATTTTATTAAATCATCGAACCTGAAAGGGAATACCGGATATCGTATTCTGCTATATTAATACCATGAGGCAGCTTGATGAGACAGAACTGTATAGCAGGAAATTCCACGAAAGAAAAAGAACAGAGGATGGCAAAACAATTTATACTGATAACGATGACTTTGTTTATACCCTTTGTGATTTTTGCACAAGAAACCGGAATAAATCCGGTGGTAACTGTCTTATCCGATACATTCACTTATACAGGTAAAGTTCTTGACCGGCAGGGTAACCCTCTTTCTGCTGTATCCGTTTCGATAAAAGGAACTGCCGAAGGAACGGTTACGGATTGTGAAGGACGTTTTACCATCACAGTAAGGAATATGCCGGATATTACTTTTGAATTCAGGTTTATCGGAATGAAAACCCTTTGTTTGCAGCCGGAAGACCGACCTGCAACCGAGAATTGGCTTATAACAATGGATTCTGATCTGCTTGAAATGGACGAGGTAATCGTCACCGGATATTCTTCATTGCCACGCAGGGAGACAGCCAGCGCCGTGACACAGTTAAAAGCCACGGAAATATTCATGCCTTCCCAACCTACCATCGATCGGATGCTGACCGGGCAAATCACAGGGATGACGGTCGTTCAATCATCGGGAGAAGCAGGAACCACGCCCCATATCCGCATCCGGGGGACTTCCTCACTGACCTCGGGCAAATCCCCGCTGTGGGTATTAGACGGCATTATCCTGAATGACCCTGTAGAAGTAGACCACACACAACTGAATGGAGACGATGCCGTCTATCTGGTCGGTAACGCCATTGCCGGCATAAATCCGCAGGATATTGAGACCATAACCGTACTGAAAGATGCTTCGGCAACAGCCATTTACGGGGTACAGGCGGCAAACGGGGTCATTGTGGTGACTACCCGGCAGGGAGAAGATGGAAAAGTGCGGATCAATTATAACACGGCTATAACACTCGGACAACGGTCTTCTTATCACGATTTCAACCGGATGAATGCCGCAGAGCGCATCCGCATCTCACAGGAGATTATTGACGCCGGCATTCCCTACGGACGTATCCCGGTGGGGCTCGGTTATGAAGGGCTGTACATGGATTATCAGAATGGTGAATTGTCGTATGATGAATTCGGTGCTGCCATCGGACAAATGGCGGCCCGAAATACCGACTGGTACGACATACTGTTTCGCAACGCTGTGAGCCAGCGGCATACGTTCAGCATGAGCGGGGGCGGGAACGGGACCCGCTACTATGGTTCGCTCGGGTACGACCGGCAAAACGGGACGGCGCGCCGGAACAGCAGCGAGCGCTATACCGTAATGATGAAAACACAATCCCGCCTGAACGAACGCCTGCACCTCGGTATCCAGCTTAACGGCAGCCGGAATGACAACAATGGTTACCATTCTTCCGTTAATCCCAATATGTATGCCTACCGGACCGCCCGCACTATTCCGGCATACGGCGATGACGGCGCACGGTTCTTCTACGAGACCACACAAAGAGCGCTTATCCCTGTCATAAATGGTCTGCCCGAAGAAGAATTATACTATAATATACTGAATGAAACCGCCGCTACCGGACAGGACGGAACCGTGGCGTCACTGACCGGGAAAGCAGAACTGAATTGGAAAATAGGAAAAGGTTTTGAGTATGACTTTTTAGGTTCCTGGTCCCATCAGGAGACCAAAACCGATAATTGGGCGCGACCGGAATCGAATTACGTTTCCCTGATAAGGGGATACAACGAGGGTTCCTTTTTCCCCGGTTCGAAGGAAGAAGATGAATCGCCGCTTCCCCAGGGGGGAGTCGTGCATAAGACGGAACAGGAACAACGTGCCTGGATGCTACGCAATAAACTGGGCTACAATAACCGTCTGGGAACAGACCATGTGGTGAGCATAGCAGCGATTTCCGAAATAAGAAGTACCCGGGCGGAAGGATTCAGCGGTACTTATTACGGCTGGATACCCGATCGCGGCAACACGTTTTCCCCCATGCTCACCACAGGATATCTGAGTATCCTGGATAATCTGACGCCCACGACCGTAGACAAGGAATATAACTATCTCTCCTGGCTCGGGTATGCCGTCTACAGCTGGAAAAATAAAATAGCCTTCAATACCAATATCCGTATGGACGGCTCCAACCAGTTCGGCGAAAACCCAAAATACCGTTTCTTGCCTATCTGGTCGCTTTCCGCTAAATATACCCTTTCGCAGGAGTCATTCCTGTCGGGCAACCCCGTCATTTCCTACCTGGCAGTAAAAAGTTCTTACGGGATACAAGGTAACGTAGACAAACAAACGTCGCCCGATCTGGTTATCCGTATCGGCGAATATGATACGAAAACCGGCATGAACCAATCTCATTTCGAATACCTTCCGAATAAAAACCTGCGATGGGAGAAAACTACATCATACAATGCAGGGATCGAGTTCGCGCTGTTCGATAGCCGTATCCGCGGAACGATCGATTTTTACCGGAAACAAGGTGTCGATATGATTCTATCTAAACAGGTATCACAGACGACCGGTCAACAGTATGTGAAAATCAATGCCGGAAAAATAAATAATACCGGTTGGGAAACGGGCCTTGTTTTCGAACCGGTCAGGAGCCGGAATTTCAATTTTACGATCAGCCTGACCTATTCCTACAATCGTAACAAATTAATATCCGCGAATAACAACGGCACAGTCACAAATGCGGAAAAACTATCCGGTACGGCTTTTGTCGAAGGAGCGCCTTTCGGCACATTCTATTCCTACCGTTTTGCAGGGCTCGACCCGGAAAACGGCTATCCGGTATTTTACGACAAAGAGGGCAAAGACTATATCGAAATGGATGGAGAACGCTATCCGAATCACGCCCTATATGCCGGCGAGGTAGAACTGGTTGAATCCGGTCAATTCGAACCAACCTCCAGCGGGGGCATCCATTCCGGATTTCGTTATAAAAACCTGCGTCTGGATATAGGATTAACATACATACTGGGGGGGCATAACCGTTTGCCCGGTTTATACAACAATGATTACTATAATGTGTTCGACCCGCTGGTCAATTTACCTGAGGCGCTGAATGAACGCTGGCAAAAACCGGGTGACGAACTTCGGACAAACTATCCGGCGCTGTACGATCCTGATTTTTACCGTTCGATCAACAAACGCTCATTACTGGACAATTCGATGATAAAAGGCAACCGGATGTATGATTATTCGGATATCCGTGTAGCTTCTACCGACAATCTCCGGTTGCGCAACATCACACTCAGCTATTACCTGCCCAAAACTTTCACCGGAAAGCTGAGGATTGATGTCGCAAGTGTCAGTCTTGAAGCGACCAATCTGTTTATTATTGCCTCGAATAAATGGCAGGGACAGGATCCCGAATCGGGTTATTCCAATGCCCCGGTTCCCAAAACCTATACACTGGGGCTTACCATACATTTTTAAAGGATAGGATATGAAAAGACATCTGTTATTCAAGCACATCGTTATACAGGCAGGCTGCCTGATCCTGAGTGCAGGGTGCGGCGACTTCCTCGAACGCACCTCCGACGATTTGATCATTCCGGAACATGTCGAAGACTTTAAAGAGTTGCTTCAGGGAGAAGCCTATTTCAAGGAACTTTTCGAAAAAAGCGCTTTTGCCCTTTACATGACCGATGATGTGGAATACCGCAATGACGGCGAACAATCATGGTTTTCAGGCAGCCATTCCTCCCTCTCCGTATATCAGGACGCTTACGGGTGGGCGCCCGAAGTGGAAAACGACCGTCTGACGGATGAATGTTTCTCTTATCTCTACACACAAATCCTGACAGCCAATGCCTGCCTCACTGCTTTGGATCGCATGAAAGGCACAGCACAGGAGAAAAAAATACTCGAAGGACAGGCCTGTTTTACCCGTGCGTTCGCTTATTTTCTACTCTCCAATTTTTATGCCCCTGCGTATAATGAAGCCGATGCGAGCGATCCATGCGTCCCGTTGGTGCTTGAACCCGACCCGACGATGGACAAACCTCTCCCCGCCACGATTGAAACGATATGGAACCGGATTGACAAGGATATTACGCAGGCGCTCGTTTGCCTGAAACACGAACCGGAAACAGGCATCTATGAAATAGGTTATACGGCAAGTCTTGCCCTGGCAACGCGTATCGCCCTTTTTAAAGAAAACTATGAAGCCGTGATTAGCCATGGGGAAGAATTGCTGGGATTCAACAGCCGGCTCTATGACATCACCTTGTTACCTTCCGGTAGCGAAAAAACTGACGAAAGCGACAGATCGTTCATGAATCCTTTCAACAATCCGGAGATTATCTGGATGTTCGACAACGGAAAAAATGCGTCTTATACACGACAGTTACGTCTGGGCCTGTATCGTGAATATTTCACAATCTCCCTGCAATCTGCCGGCGCACTATTATCGTTGTTTACTTACAACAATGAGTCCGGTGAAGGCGATAAACGACTACCGCTGTGGTTCAATCCGCCGGGTATGCTTACCTTAGGCTGGGAACCTGCAAAATATAACATTTACGCGGTCAACTATAATTGCCAGAATGCTTTCCGTACAGCCGAAGTTTACCTTTCGCTGGCAGAAGCCTATGCCCGGAAAAGCGACCCGGATACGGAAAAAGCGCTGTATTACCTCAATGCATTACGCACCCACCGGATCAGTCCTTATACCCCGTTGGAAAACGTCGGTTTCAACAATTCCGCCGCACTGGTCGATTTTATATGGGAAGAACGTCGGAGGGAACTTTGCATGGAAGAACATCATCGCTGGTGGGATTTGCGCCGTTGCGGACAACCCGCCCTCACACATGTTTGGAAAAACGACGCCGTTTTTTCTCTGGAAAAGGGAGGCTCTGCTTATGTGTTGGCGTATCCGCGTTATGAACGGGAGTATAATCCATAAAACATAAAAAAAATGAAATACGTCATTATCATATTATTCCTGATAGCCATACCGGCGCTCCTGTCGTGTTCGGGAGAAGACGATACAGATATCCTTTTGCCGGAACGTCCGGAACTATCCGACGATACCCCGGCCAATGCACAGATAAAAGAACTATATGAACAATATGGGATCTGGTTCCGCTACGGGTTTCCGCCTGAAACGTTTACATACGATTGGTCGGATCACCTGACAGAGCCGGAATACACCCCTGCCGATGAAAACAACGTATCCGAAGCGCTTGACAGCATTTGTTCATGGGTATTTGATGTTTTTCCACATCAATTCCTTGCCGCTTACCTGCCCCTGAACGCACTGCTGACCGATAGCCTGACGACTTCATACAGTGTGCTGGACGGCCATCTGGCAACCAATTATATAGCCCTGGGGCGGGTAGGGAAACAATTCGGCAAACAGGATATGAATCACTTGCGCGAAGCATGGGTTTCTCTTTTTATTGAAAAAATGGTAATTTCGCGTTGGGAATACCCGGTAGAATTTGCATCGTTTAGTCCGGAGGCATATCGTGAACTTGCCTATAAAACCGGTATAGACCTGACTGTCCGATATGCCCTGCTGAAAAGCGGAAGGACAGGTCTGTACAATAACAGGGGCGACCTGAGTCCGACTACATATGCACAGGATTTTGGCGATTATGTTGCTTTTATCTTATACAGGAATGCAATCCAAAAAAAAGAATATTATGAAAAAAATGAGAAGGTCAAAAGAAAAGAAGATTCGGTACAGGATTATTTTTACCGGAATTTCGGTTTCAGGTTAGAGGCTATTAATCCGTAAATTTGTAAGTGTATGAAAATATCAGGTCATATAATTGTATGTGTGTTGTGGATGTCGGTTTTACTACCGGGATATCTGTCGGGACAACCGGTCACTCTTTCCAATAAAAAAACATCGGAAGAAATCCGTAATTTTCTTGACTCTTTACGGAAGGCAGACAGTATCAATATGCAACAATTTTTAGATGCTTATACAGAAAGTTGTTCCCGCATTAAACCGGATTCTCTTAGTGAAGCAAAACACTACGATACGGAAAGGTTGTATCGCCGTTATGCAAAAGACGGATTTGCCGCATGTGCGGGAGAACTTTATTTTTACTATCAGGACATTACACAACGGATGTCTGCTGAAGAACAGCAGGTAGCCATATCGGCGATGGAAAACGCGGCAAAGCAATATAAAAGCAAAACACTTGCCCTCGAAGCCGAATGGATGAGGATACTGCTGCTCCCGGTTAATATAAAAGAACAGACAGCATACAAACTAAAACTACAGTACAATTTTATGGGTAAACAGGTTTTCTGCGACGAATTTCATTCCCGGCTGCGTGCCATGGAAGAGCAGACAGCAAACAAACTAAAACGACTGAACGAATTTATTGATAAACGGGTATCCGGCAAAGAAACTCATTTCCGGCTACGTGCCATGCGTGAACTGCTCAATCTTAACCATAATATTTTCGTCTATAATCTTTCCACATTGTCCCCGGGGGGAGAAAACCCGATAAACGTTATCCGGCAGGCTTTCTCCCTATATCATGAACTGGAAAAAGCGACTATCGAAACGTATCCTTTTGCCAATAGCGATTATGTGGCAATCGGCGAAGTATTTTACCTCTTCAACGATTCTGCCCGCCTGACCCCGATACTTGAAAAAGTATTGGCGCAACCGGTAACATCCTTTCCCGATCCTTCGCGATTGCAGGCAGGGATCATGATGGGACGCTATATGAGATCACTGGGTTACAGGCAACAGGCGAGGGATTTCTTCCTCGGTGTACTCGAAAGTGAAGATATAGTGACCGATCGCCTGCTTTACAATGCCATGGCATTAGCCAATTGGGGTATCTGTAATGCGAAGTTTATCTATCCGGACGCAGTGCTGCCTCTTCTGGAAACTTCATTGCCGCCATTGAAAGAAAGACAAAAAGATGAATTAACACACGAGGTATACAGGGCATTATGTACGATATATATAGAAACAGACAACCGGGAAAAAACTGTCGCAATGAGAGATTCCTTTCGGTATTATGATCATGACGATGAAATGCCGGATCCTCTGTTCTGGTATGATGATGGAAAAAACCGTTTAAAGTATATCCATTATACCGAAGGATCAATCTCTTATTACAATGCAGTAATGGAATTATTGGGAATGGCAGCACGATACCAGTTATATGATCCCGTAAATATAACGAATGTGGTGACGGAAATTTATGAAAAAGACGCCGCCTTAAAGGCTATGAAGCTCGCTTCCTTACGCAACCGGCAGTATGCCATTCTGACCATGGCAATCCTTTCTTTATCGGCGTTTTTCACAATCCTGAGGCTTTATCGTAAAAAGCGAAGCGCTTATCGTATCTTAGCCGAAAAAGCCGGGCAGTGGGCAAAGGCCGGAACCCTGGAAGTAATAACGCCCGACACCGGATCCGGGTCGCAGGAAGAAGGCGAAGAAGCCGGAGAAGGTGCGCCGGAAATAAATCCGGAAGAAAAATACCTCATGGATCGCGTACATGACGCCATGACAAAAGATCAGTTATACAAAGACAATACCCTGTCACTCGATTCGCTGGCGGACAAAATGAATGTTCACCGTCATATGCTTTCACATGCTATCAACAGTATCACCGGCAAAAACTTCAACCAGTTCGTTAACGAATACCGTATAAAGGAGGCCATCCGTATTCTAACATCCCCATCCCGTAAAAAAATCTACATCGACGAACTGCACGAACAGGTAGGATTCAGTAGTCGCACCTCTTTTTACCGGGTATTCAAACAGACCACAGGGATATCGCCAAGTGAATATAAGAAAACCTGCTGATTTTTTTCTGTCACACTTTCAATCATTTATCAAAAAAAATGTTTCAAGTTATAACTTGGGACATAAAACGTGTTCCGGTAATATATATTTACATGTAATTATTAATTAAATAAAATGTGAATATTATGAAAAAGACAGCGTGTAATATAACAGTTAAAAATCTATTAGATAAAAAAATCACAATAGCATATGTACATGATGATAAAGTAGACTGGATGGATGGTCCGGAAACAGTTATGGACGGTCAGTCTATTGAAGCCAATGATTACCGGAATTTCGAACTTAATTCGAAAGACGATTATTCCAGATGTTGGTTTGAATACAAAGCAAAATATGATGATGAGAGAGATTTATTTATCGGAATGACACATATTGAGTTGAAAACAGATGACACCGGCAGACAACAAAAAAAAGAAGAGCGAACGGAGTATTATGATCATCCGGATTTAAGGGTAAAAGTCAACATTCACGTAAAAACTTCATATCCGAATGATAATGATATGCCTAAAAATGAAATTGAGATTATTTATTCAAAAATGTAAGAAATATATGTGCAAAAAAACGAATAAAAATTATATATTATTAGTGCTTTTAATTTTATTACAAAGCCTGTTTGTACAAGGACAGAACGCCATAAACATTGGATGGTCAACAGGAACCGGTTATAAGGTTACCGATAGAAATGGTAACAACTTTGGTCAAAACCCTATGGTTATTTTTTATGATTGGACTCCGACTTTTGAATTTAAAGTCATTCTTGAACCGGCATACAACCAGAGTAATATTACAGTGACCGAAACGGAAATCAATGCGACAGTGACTGAAAGCGGAGGTATTTATTCTGTCACAACAGGAGGAGCAGTAGATTTATTTCTTAGCGTAACCGGAGTAACACTGAATGAATATACAGTTAATTTTTATGGAATCAGTTCAGTGACAGGCGTAACTCACGGAAGTAACATATCCGAACCAACAAACCCAACAAGAACGGGTTTAACATTTGTCACTGGATGGTACACTGATGCTCTATGCACGGATGCTAACAGGTGGGATTTTGGTTCGGGTAAAATTACACGGGATACAACACTCTATGCCAAATGGAACCCAATTCCTTATACGATAACTCTACCGGTCCGGCAAAATTTCCGGATAACAGGAGCCGGGAATGAAATCATTACCCGGCCGGATACAACCATAATGTATGGTAGTCCGTTTGTATTCAAAATAGAACCGGATGCTGACTACAGCCAGTCTACACCGGATGTAAAAGCAGGAATTGCCCAGCTTACCCCGGATGCATCCGGATTCTATCACATCAATCCGGTCACGCAGGATTCCGCCATCACCGTTACGGGTATTGTTTTAAATAAATATACCGTATCATTCGATTCACAGGGTGGCACGACCATCAGCCCGGTAGCAAACGTTTCACATGGCAGCACGATCAACCAACCGGCTGATCCGACCAGAACCGGACATACTTTTGCCGGATGGTATACCAATTTAAACTATACTAATCCATGGCTGTTCGGTACTTCTGTTGTGACAGGTAATATCACTCTCTATGCCAAATGGATTCGTCACAACTACGTAGTGACTTTACCTGTTATAGAAGGCGTCAGCTATAATACACCTCAGCGATCTTCCGTAGATCATGGCGAGAGTTTCACTTTCCGGCCGGCAGTTGCAGACAAATATACCGCTATCACATCGATAGAAACTAACTCCGGCCACCAAGTGATTGATAATGGCGACGGTAGCTATACCATAAGGGATGTGACCGAAAATATACAGATAGTTATATACGGCGTAGAGCGCCTTTATATTGTATCCCTGGCATTTGACGATTTATCAATCAGTGAATATGTAAGTAGTTATCCGGATACAGGCAATTATAAAATCACGAAAGACAGTGTAATGTACATTCGGACTTACCTGGACAATGATCGTGATGAGATGGACTTGCGGATGATTGTTAACGGTGACACAATTACTGCTATAAGAGAGACTAGACAGATTTTAAATATCGCTTACCTTTTTAGAATACCTGTAACTAAAGATTTGGAAATCAAAATAATTTCAATAAAAAGAGATGATCCGACAGGAACTCTCTCTCCGCTCAAAGAAGAAATAAAAGTATACGCAATTCCAAATCATGTGATAATAGAAAGTTTGTCTTCAACCGGTGGAGTATCTGACAGGATGGTGCATCTTTATAATGTAACCGGCCAACTGGCATACCGGCAGCCGTTGCAGGAAGGCACGATAAAAATCCCATTGAAAAAAGGTTTTTACATTGTGGTTATCGGAAACAATCATTGGAAAATAAGCGTCAGGTAAATGACGATTGTCATAGACTTGTTTAAGTAAACCCTGAAAATCCCGGATTGATTTTCAGGGTTTACTGTTTTTCTCCGGAAGAATTCGGCGGCAAAAATGCAAAAGTGATTTTTAACACCGTTTCATAAAGAATATAAATATATGATGAAGTAAAAGTATTTTTTATACTTTTGCTGCTTCTCGTAAAAAGGAGAAGATTCTTGTTTATAATTTAAAATTTATTGGTTATGGCAAAAAGTATAAGAGATGCGGCCCTTGAATATCATTCGGAAGGGAAGCCGGGTAAAATAGAAGTCGTTCCGACAAAGCCTCACAGTACACAACGGGATCTTTCTTTGGCATATTCTCCCGGTGTTGCGGAGCCATGCCTGGAAATTGAAAAAGATATTGAAACAGCTTACGATTATACGGCAAAAGGTAATCTGGTCGCGGTTATTTCCAACGGAACAGCCGTTCTTGGATTAGGTGATATCGGTGCATTGGCCGGCAAACCGGTGATGGAAGGAAAAGGGCTTTTGTTCAAGATTTTTGCCGGAATCGATGTGTTCGATATTGAGGTGAATGAAAAAGACCCGGAAAAGTTTATTCAGGCTGTGAAGGCGATTGCTCCGACATTCGGAGGCATCAACCTGGAAGATATTAAAGCGCCGGAATGTTTCGAGATCGAAAACCGCCTGAAAGCGGAACTGGATATTCCGGTAATGCACGATGACCAGCACGGAACGGCGATCATTTCGTCCGCCGGCCTGATAAATGCGCTGGAACTAACCGGAAAAAAGATAGAAGATGTTCAAATCGTTGTAAATGGAGCCGGTGCTTCGGCAAGCTCCTGTACGAAGCTGTATATTGCATTGGGTGCGAAAAAAGAAAACATTGTGATGTGTGACAGTAAAGGCGTCATTTCAGTGCGTCGTACGGACCTGAATGAATCAAAGAAATTTTTCGCGACGGAAAAGAATGTAAATACGCTGGAAGAAGCGCTTGAAGGAGCTGATGTGTTCCTTGGATTATCTGTAGCCGATGTGTTAACGGTCGATATGGTGCGTAAGATGAACGATCATCCGATTGTTTTCGCGCTGGCTAACCCGAATCCCGAAATCTCTTTCGAGAAGGCGAAAGCGTCACGTGAAGATTTGATTTATGCTACAGGACGTTCGGATTATCCGAACCAGATTAATAATGTACTCGGATTCCCTTATATTTTTCGTGGTGCGCTTGATGTACGTGCGAGAAGTATCAATGAAGAAATGAAATTAGCTGCGGTAAAGGCTATTGCTTCCCTTGTTAAAGAGCCTGTTCCTGATGTTGTGAATGCCGCATACGGTTTATCAAGGCTGTCGTTCGGAAAAGAATACATCATTCCGAAGCCATTGGATCCCAGATTATTGACGGTGGTTTCTACCGCGGTGGCAAAAGCTGCGATCGAATCGGGTGTTGCACGCCGAAAGATTACCGACTGGAACGAATACGCGATCAAGCTGAATGACCTGATGGGACATGATAATAAACTGATTCGCCGTTTTACGGAAATGGCAAAACAGAACCCCAAACGTGTTGTTTTTGCGGAAGGGAGTCATGAGAATATGCTGAAAGCCGCTGTTACGGCAAAAGCTGAAGGTATATGTCATCCTATTTTATTAGGTAACGATGAGCGTATTCAGAAATTAGCCAACGAACTGCAATTGGATCTTGACGGAATTGAAATTGTAAACCTTCGTCATGACCGTGAAGAAGAACGCCGTAGCCGCTATGCTAAAATTCTCAGTGAAAAGAGAGCAAGAGAAGGTGCGACATACGATGAAGCCAAAGATAAAATGGTTGAACGTAACTATTTTGGAATGATGATGGTGGAAACAGGTGACGCGGATGCATTTATTACAGGTGTTTATACAAAATATTCCAACACGATTAAAGTGGCGAAAGAAGTGATTGGAATACAGAAAGGATATGACCACTTCGGCGCTTTGCATATTATGACAGGAAAAAAAGGTACATTCTTCCTTGCCGATACGCTGATTAATCGTCACCCGTCTACCGAAACGCTGATTGATGTTGTACGTCTGACTCATCATGCCGTAAACTTTTTTGCTTACAAGCCGGTGATGGCCATGTTATCATATTCGAACTTCGGAGCAGATACGAAAGGTAGCCCGGTGAGAGTGCATGATGTGATAAAACATATGCATGAAAAATATCCGGAGATGGTTATTGATGGAGAAATGCAGGCAAATTTTGCCTTAGATAAAAATATAAGAGATGCTAAATATCCATTTAGTAAATTAAACGGGAAAGATGTAAATACCCTTATTTTTCCGAACTTGAATTCGGCTAATATAACGCAGAAATTATTGCAGGAAATGGGGGGAGCCGAAATGATCGGTCCGATCCAGATGGGGCTAAATAAACCGATACACTTTACTGATATAGAAAGTTCGGTACGCGACATTGTAAATATTACGACGGTAGCGGTTATTGATGCGATTGTTCAGGCAAAAATTGAAAAAGAA
>JAVBNB010000015.1:0-73275 GCA_031551825.1 Tannerella sp.
CCCGCTATCGTGAAAAAGACGTATTGCTCGGCCCCGGCGTCAATATCTACCGTACCCCGCTCAATGGGCGTAACTTTGAATATATGGGTGAAGATCCGTACTTAGCTTCAGTTATGGTAGTACCTTATATTCAGGAACTACAAAAGAATGGCGTAGCCGCATGTGTGAAACACTATGCGCTGAACAATCAGGAATTATGGCGCGGACACATCGAAGTGGAACTAAGCGATCGTGCGCTCTATGAAATCTATCTTCCGGCATTCAAAGCGTCTGTCACAGAAGGTGGCGCATGGAGCATCATGGGCGCTTACAACAAGCTCCGGGGACAACATTGTTGCCATAATGAATTATTGTTGAATAAAATATTAAAAGAAGATTGGAGATTTGACGGTTGTGTAATTACCGACTGGGGGGGCGCACACGATACGCGTGAGGCTGCACTCAACGGATTGGATATCGAAATGGGAACCTATACGAACGGTCTGACTACTGAATCTAAATTTACTTATGATGATTATTATCTGGCCAATGCTTATCTGAAAGGGCTAAAAGACAGTGTATATCCGGAAAGTACAATCAATGATAAGGCCAGCCGTATTCTGCATTTGATATTCCGAACCGCAATGAACCGGAATAAGCCCTGGGGTACATTTACATCGGAAGAACATTACAATGTTGCCCGCACAGTCGCGGAAGAAGGCATTGTACTACTGAAAAACAGTCCGGTAAATAAAAAGCAGAAGACATTACTACCGATTGACGAATCGCAATATAAAACGATTCTGGTTGTAGGCGAAAATGCGACTCGCAGCCTTACAAAAGGAGGCGGCTCTTCCGAACTGAAAGTCAAAAAAAAAGTTTCTCCGCTCGAAGCCCTACAAGCCATGTATGGCGATAAAATCGTCTATGTTCAGGGATACGAATCCGGTCGTCCGCTATACGAGAAAATCGATCAAATCCCTGCGGAAATTACGGAAAAGTTACGCAAAGAAGCTATCGAAAAGGCCAAAAACGCGGATCTGGTCATATACATCGGCGGGTTAAATAAAAACCATCTGCAGGATTGTGAAGCAGCCGATCGTATCACATACGGATTGCCATTCGGACAAAATGAACTGATAGAAGGGCTGTTAAATGTAAATCCCGAAATGATTATGGTATTATTAAGCGGCAACGCCGTAGAAATGCCCTGGATAAAACAAGTCCCCAGTATTGTACAAGGATGGTATTCAGGTAGTGAAGCAGGAAACGCATTAGCAAATATTCTAAGCGGAAAAGTTAACCCGAGCGGTAAGCTACCATTCTCATTTCCCGTGAATTTGACCGACAATGGGGCTCACTCTTTTGGTGAATTAAGCTATCCCGGTGATAGTATCAAGCAAGTGTACAAAGAAGATATCCTTGTGGGATACCGCTGGCCTGCTACCAAAAAGATTCCATCCCTTTTTCCATTCGGACACGGATTAAGTTATACCACTTTTACCTACGGAAAAGCAACCCTTTCCCGGAATAACATGGATAACAACGGAAAAATCGAAGTATCCATACCGGTTACCAACTCCGGAATCCGCGAAGGCAAAGAGATCATACAACTATATATCGGCGACGAGAAGAGCAGTGTTGTCCGCCCATTAAAAGAACTGAAACATTTCACTAAAATCTCCCTCCAACCCGGCGAAACAAAAGAGGCGAAGTTTACAATATCTACCGACGATCTGAAATTCTACGATGATAAACACAAAGAATGGATCGCCGAACCGGGCAAATTCAAAATCCACATCGGAGCTTCGTCTACGGATATACGCTCTGTTACTGATTTTACTTTGCAGTGATTCAGTCATCCGCGTTTGATAATAAGCTCCTCAGGTATAACTTTAAAATGACTTAAACATGAAAAGAGTATTCTTACAATTCATACTTGTTTTCCTAATCATCCCATGTTTTGCACAGAAAGGATATAAAAACCCAGTGATACCAGGTTTCTATCCGGATCCGAGCGTTTGCAGAGTCGGAAATGACTACTATCTTGTGAACAGCACTTTTCATTTTTTTCCCGGCGTCCCAATTTTCCATAGCAAAGACCTGATCAATTGGGAACAAATAGGAAATTGCCTTTCAAGAGAGTCACAGCTAAATCTCAAAAACACGTATCCTTCAGGAGGGATATACGCTCCGACAATCCGGTATAACGATGGTATTTTCTATATGATAACAACCAATGTTTCCGACAAAGGCAACTTTTTTGTCTATACGGATAACCCGCACGGAGAATGGTCAGAACCGGTATGGCTCAAGCAAGGCGGCATAGACCCGTCACTCTATTTTGAAGACGGTAAATGCTATATGACATCGATCCCGGGCAGTGGCATTTCTATTTGTGAAATCAATCCCAAAACGGGAGAACAACTGACCGAAACAAAAAAAATTTGGAATGGTACCGGAGGGCGTTACCCGGAAGGCCCCCATATTTATAAAAAAGACGATTGGTATTATCTTCTTATTGCCGAAGGTGGTACCGAATATGGACATAAAATCACGATTGCCCGCAGTCGGGATATTTATGGCCCCTACGAAAATAATCCGGCAAACCCTATCATGACACACATCAATATGAACGCACAAAACAATCCGATTCAAGGAATTGGTCATGCAGACTTCATTGAAGCACACGACGGAAGCTGGTGGGTTGTTAGTCTTGGATTTAGACCGCAATCGGGCTTACACCATCTACTTGGCCGCGAAACATTTCTGGCGCCGATGACCTGGGAGAAGAACGCCTGGCCCGTAATAAACGGAGACGGAACGATTCAACTTGATATGGATTGTGTTACTTTGCCTCAGATAGCAAAGAAAGAAGTTCCTTCAAAAACTCTTTTCAATACGAAAGACTTAGGATTCGAATGGAATTATTTATACAATCCCGTAAAAGAGAACTATTCGCTTAACGAACGGCCCGGCTATCTTAGACTTAAAACATCTCCCATCAATCTTGACGACTGGGGAACTCCTACGTTTGTAGGCAGAAGACAGCAGCACATCGACTGCATTGCAACAACAAACGTGGAGCTCAAAGACTGCACAAGAGAAGAAACGGCAGGACTTACAGTATACATGACTCATGCCTACCATTATGATGTATTCGTTAAACAACTCAACGATGGCAGGCAATCCATAAACTTATACTATCGTTTAGGCAATATGGGGCACCTTGAAAAAGAGATCATACTCCCAGCCGGAAAAATATATCTTCAGATTCGCGCCGACAAAGATTTCTATTCATTTTATTATTCCACAGATAACAAAGATTTCGAACAGCTGGGAAAAATGGATGTCCGGTTTATTAGCAGCGAAACCGCCGGTGGATTTACAGGTATTTATTTCGGACTATACACAGCTTCAAAAGGAGAATCAAAAGGATCTGCCGATTTTGAATGGTTTGATTATTCCTTTTAACTTTCCAATATGTAGTTCCCAATCGCTTTACATTTGAACTCGACAAGATCCATTATTTGAGAAACCACTCAAAATAATGGATCTTTATTCAATAACATGGAGAATTGTTCATCTGTCTTTTAAAACTGAAAAGAAAAGACTTTTGCTATAATTATTTCATATATTTTTGCACAACACTGAAATCAATGTTTGTAGATATGAAAACAAAACAATTCTTCATGCTATTAGGAATGTGCATTTGCTGCATTCTTTCAACCAATTTGAAGGCGGCAACTTTTTACGTAGCGCCAAACGGAAACAATAACAATAACGGAAGTAAAAACCAACCTTTTGCAACTGTACAGCGTGCACAAGATGCCGTTGAACCGGGTGATACCGTTTATATCCGGGAGGGCATATACCAGATTCCGGCCGGGCAAATTGCCGCAGACGAAGAGTTTCGTCGAGCAAATTACGCTTGTGTCACACACCTGACTAAAAGTGGTACTCCTCAAAAGAGGATCTGTTACTTTGCCTATCCGGGCGAAAAACCTAAATTTGACTTATCACAGATCAAACCCGAAGGAAAACGGGTATCCGCATTCTGGATAGGTGCAGATTGGCTACATCTTAAAGGCATCGAAGTTGTCGGTGTACAGGTAACTATTACAGGACGGAATACCCAATCGGAGTGTTTCTCCAATAATGGAAGCCACAATATATACGAACTACTCGAAATGCATGACGGCATGGGTATCGGATTTTTCTCGCGGGGTGGAGGTAACAACCTCATTCTAAATTGCGATGCATGGCGGAATTACGATCCGGTTTGCGATACTGCAGGAGGAGCAAATGGAGGAAATGTAGACGGATTCGGCAGTCATTACAGCAATCCGGAAGACGGTCCTAATATTTTTCGGGGATGCCGGGCATGGTACAACAGTGATGACGGCTTTGATTGCATCAATAATGGTGGTGTGACCATTATCGAAAACTGTTGGGCTTTCTATAACGGTTATTCCTACAAGGGCCCTGATGATACTTTTCATTCACGCGGAGACGGGAACGGACTCAAATCAGGCGGATACGCCAGGAATCCGAAAGTTGCAAACCTGCCGATACCGGTGCCTCGAAATATTGTCAGGTTCTGTCTGGCTATCGGAAATAAAGCCAAAGGCTTCGATGCCAATTACCATGCAGATGGTATCCTATGGTATAACAATACAGCTTACAGAAACAATCACAACTTCCACATGGAAACAGCCGGAAAAATCTCTCCGGAAGATACAATCCTAACCTTTGTCCCGGGACGCAACCATGTTATGATTAACAACCTGAGCTACAAAGGACGAACAACTAATCTAACCCGTATAGATGAACCAACCTGCATAATGATAAACAACAACTTCGATATAAACAACGTTTTCACTGATGCGGACTTTGCAAATCTAAATGAAGCTGAATTGATAGCACCACGTAAACCTGACGGTAATCTTCCCGACATCAATCTTATGAAAATGGTTAATACCAACACCTTTGGGTTTTATGCTAAACCGTAACACTATATACTGATTATAATCAAAATAACTTTAAAAAACTCCCATATCTTCACTGAACCGTACATCTATTCATTGACTTCATTGCCAATGCTAAATTCTTTATTCCTTATTAATCTTTCAGTATTAATATAGAGATTGAGCATTTTTTGTTTGGAAGTTATTTATATCTTTGTGACATTAACAAGAAAAAATTATATGATTATGAAAAAGGTGCTGATCTTTATTATTGGGCTTGTTTTGTTTTCTTGCTCCAAATCGGAAGATGATCCGGCTCCGGGAAATGATATAGAAATACCAAGTGTAATAGACCAAATAATACAGGAAAACGGGATAAGTCCATCAGAGAAAGATAAGATTAATTATATTCAAGTAATTGATAGCGTCGGATATAAGATTGCCGTAGGAAGAAAAAACAATAATGCATGGTTTGCCAAATTTAATCAGAGTGGAAAAGAAGTATATTCAACCGAAATAAATGAAAATTTTGGAATGAAATATTCGCACTTCAATAGAAACTCTTTTATTGTATTTAATGAAAACTCTTTATTTTTAATGGGATGGTCTGCAAATGTGGATTTAACAAGTAGCGATAATATATTTTATAAGGATTATATTACATTTTTGGCAACCGTAGATTTTAGCAATGGAAAGTATAAAATCACAAAAAATGAAACCGGAGTATCATTCAAAACTGACAATTTTAATGATGATTATGTGTTGGGAACATATGTCGATAATAAATTAACGCATATTGCAAGAATTACAATCAATGGAGATATTGCATGGGAAAGAGAGGCTGTTAATTCCGAAAGCAGTTATTGGCAAAGAGACAAGGAAGGTTCACCATTGGCGTTATATGATGATTTCACCTATATTAAATCTGATATAATAGCTTATATAACAAAACTCGCCAGTGGCGAAGATAGAAATGTTACTCCAATCCGGACTGATATGATAGACTATTGCGGAATTGTAGATTTAAGAGAAGCGAGGTTAATATTTGGATTTAATAATGAAACCGTTCCATTACTTATGAGTGGCGATGGAATGGGAATTGTGTTTTTTATAACGAAGATGTATTGTGATGGTGATGCGCTATATATGGAATATAAAAAATGCAAGGAAGACACGGTCAATGATCCGATAACCAATCAATTTATTTCGTATTCATATACAGATATAGCGAGATATCGCTATAAGTTGTCTATTGATGATTACAGAATATTGGAGCATAAAGAATTGTAAACCTTACTTTTAACATTGATCCTTTAAAGGAATGTTGAAAATGACTGTTATGCCAGGAAAATTAATATAACATCCTATTCTCTTTTTACTTTTTTTATTGTAACTCTATGCGAACTCGTGTAAAGTCATATAACGATGATTTATAAACGCGGTTTCTTGGGTAATTGTATCTACTAATCATTTGCATTGCGCCATCTATAAAAGAATCATCAGCACGAGGATCAAATGTGACTTTCTCAAGGAAATCATTTGTGTCAATTGGATATAATTTTAATGGTTGAGAACTGTCGGTTCCTGTACCTGGTTGATATATTACTCGAACTTCTCTTTCATGACTAAAGTTATTTCTCTTTATAAAAAAAGACTCGACCGCAACTTTGCTCAAATCAGATTTTGATATTGGACTATTCTGCATAGCCCACTGTTCCAACTCTTTTTTTGTTTTATAGTTAACTAAACCTATGTAGGTAGATGCCATACAGTTGTCATTCTCATATACAGAATCAAATAATTTTCCTATAGTAGTTTGTATTCTTACGCTTTTTTTATCCTGTGAATATATTCTCCACATGGCATCTGAATCCTTAAATAAACTCCAACATTGACCGTATATCATTTGGCTCAAATGTTCCATTCTAACTTGATCGCCATTTAAGAAAAATTTTTCCTTAAAGAAAAAATTCTCGTATACATCTTCCCATGAACTTGTTTTAGCTAAAGCAAGAGTCGAATGTGCTAGCATAAGTTCCAAATGATCAATGGGAATTATTCTGTAGATATTTTTAGATAAGTCATCTACTGTAATATTCCTCAAATTTAAATTTTTATAATATTGATTTATAGGCATAAAATTAACTTTTTATATTTGCTGCAAAGATACTATCTTTACATTGATTCACTATCTTTCACTCATTCTATCTATATATTTATCAACAAAACAATAAAACCCGCCATACAAGCGGGTTTTATTGCGGAAGGAGGGGGATTCGAACCCCCGGTACGGTTACCCGTACGACAGTTTAGCAAACTGTTGGTTTCAGCCACTCACCCATCCTTCCAATGATTTGAGCTGAATTAATCCTCAAAAGTGGTTGCAAAGATATAGGTTATTTTCAAATATCCAAAAAAATTAATCAAATACTTTTTTTGGCTTTATATCAAAATATCATTACATTTGCCTAATTTTTCAAAAAGCTATTATAACAAAGACTATATAAATTTATGTACAGAACAAAAACTTGTGGTGAGTTACGTCTGAAAGATGAAGGACAGACGGTTGTTTTAGCCGGATGGGTGCAAAAAACACGTAACATGGGGGGTATGACATTTGTTGACATACGCGACCGTTATGGAATAACACAATTGGTTTTCAGTGGAGAAGTAAATGCGCCTCTTTGCGAACAGGCGAATAAACTGGGGCGTGAGTTCGTTATTCAGGCAACAGGTACAGTGAAAGAGCGTTCCAGTAAGAACGTTCATATCATGACCGGTGAGATTGAGGTTATCGTTTCGGATTTAAAGATTCTGAATGCAGCTATTACTCCTCCTTTTACCATTGAAGACGAAAGTGATGGAGGTGATGATATTCGTATGAAATATCGTTATCTTGACCTACGCCGCAATGTTGTACGTAAAAATTTGGAAGTAAGGCACCGGATGGCGTTCGAAACACGCCGTTTTTTGGATGAAGCAAAATTTCTTGAGGTAGAAACTCCTGTACTTGTAAATTCAACACCTGAAGGTGCGCGTGACTTCGTCGTCCCTTCGCGTATGAATCCGGGACAGTTTTATGCGCTACCCCAATCGCCGCAGACACTGAAACAATTATTAATGGTTTCCGGTTTTGACCGTTATTTTCAGATTGTCAAATGTTTCCGTGATGAAGACTTGCGGGCGGACCGTCAACCTGAATTCACGCAAATTGACTGCGAAATGTCTTTCGTAGAGCAAGAAGATGTATTACAAACATTCGAAGGTTTAATCAAACACCTTTTTAGTTCAATACGTAATGTTACGTTCAGCGAAGATTTTCCACGTATGACATGGCATGATGCCATGAAATATTACGGATCAGATAAACCGGATATCCGTTTCGGAATGAAATTCGTCGAATTGATGGATATTATGAAAGGTTCCGGATTTTCCGTATTTGATGACGCGGAATATATCGGTGGTATATGTGCGGAAGGTGCAGCTACCCACACACGCAAACAATTAGATGCTCTCACCGATTTTGTAAAAAGACCTCAGATTGGAGCAAAAGGACTTGTATATGCACGCGTTGAAGCCGATGGAAGTGTAAAATCAAGCGTAGATAAATTTTATTCACCGGAAACACTTCAAAAACTGAAAGCGGCATTTGAAGCACAGCCTGGAGACCTGATTCTCATACTTTCAGGCGATAATATGAACAAAACACGTAAACAACTGAATGAATTACGCCTTGAGATGGGTAACCAGTTAGGATTACGTAATAAAGATACATTTGCATGCCTTTGGGTACTTGATTTTCCTCTATTGGAGTGGGATGAAGAAACGCAACGCTATTACGCGATGCATCACCCATTCACTTCGCCTAAACCGGAAGATATTTCTTTATTAGAAAGTAATCCTGGTGAAGTTCGCGCCAATGCTTATGATATGGTAGTTAATGGTGTGGAAGTCGGAGGAGGTTCTATCCGTATCTATGACAGTCAGTTGCAGAACCGAATGTTTAAACTACTTGGTTTTACGGAAGAAAAGGCCCAGGCGCAATTCGGATTCCTTATGAATGCATTCAAATACGGAGCGCCCCCTCATGGCGGCATCGCTTTCGGCTTAGACAGATTAGTTTCGTTATTTACCGGACTTGATTCCATTCGTGATTGCATCGCATTCCCGAAAAATAATTCCGGACGTGATGTGATGCTCGACGCACCATCTGTTCTCGACGATATGCAACTTAAAGAGCTTAGTATTAAGGTTGATTTAGAAAATCAGACTTGATTTCCCATGATTAGAATTAAAGACATCCTGAATGAAATAGAACGTCATGCGCCGTTAAGCCTCCAAGAAGACTTTGACAATGCAGGCATTCAAATTGGCGACATTAATCAGCAAGCTACCGGAGCGCTTCTTTGCCTTGATGTTACAGAAGAGATTGTTGACGAAGCGATCAATGCAGGATTCAATTTGATCATATCACATCATCCGTTAGCGTTCAAACCTATTAAATCCCTTACAGGAAAAAATTACATTGAACGTTGCATGATAAAAGCATGCAAAAATGATATCGTCATCTATTCCGCCCACACAAATATAGATAACGCCGTCGGAGGAACTAATTACAAATTGGCGGAAATGTTCGGATTAGAGGAGATTCGTATATTAAGCCCTCAGAAAAACAACCTGATAAAGCTGGTGACATTTGTTCCGGAAGATTCTGCGGAAACCCTTCGAAAAGCTTTATTTAAGGCAGGAGCCGGACACATTGGAAATTACAGCTCATGTAGTTTTAATGCAGAAGGAAACGGTACGTTTTTAGCAATGGGAAACAGCCATCCATACCGGGGAGAAATCGGAGAACTGCATACCGAAAAAGAAATTCGCATTGAAACAATCTTTCCGGCGTATCTAAAATCTTCCGTTATCAGTTCTTTATTGTCTGTGCATCCCTACGAAGAACCGGCATTTGACCTGTATAAATTGGAAAATACATGGAAGCAGGCGGGAAGCGGTATCATCGGTAACCTTCCGGAATGGGAAGACGAACTGATTTTTCTTCAACGCATAAAAGACGTTTTGAATGTAGAATGTCTGAAACATTCGTCACTCACAGGACGCAAATTGCGTACAGTGGCTATTTGTGGCGGTAGCGGAGCTTTTCTCATCGATGAAGCGATTGCTGCCGATGCTGATATATTCATTACAGGAGAAGCAAAATTCAATAATTTTTATGACGTTGAGAATAAAATTCTACTCGCAGTCATAGGACATTATGAAAGCGAAATTTGTACAAAAGACATATTCTTTCATATTATATCAAAAAAATTTCCTACCTTTGCGGTTCAAAATTCGATAGTAAATTCAAACCCTATTAAATATTTATAAGCATGGCAAAAAAGACTGAAGCCAAAGCAGATAAGAATGAGGCTGTAAAAGCAACAAAGGACGCTAGTCCTAAAGAATCAAAAAAACAAGAAGTTGCTGAAAAAAAAGCAGAGGAAACGACAAAAAAAACTGCTTCCAAAAGAGCTACTGCTGATAAAAAGGATACAAAAGAGATCGCTCCTGCAGAAGAGATTTCTGTAGATGTTGCTTCTTTAAAAAATAAAGATGTTAAAGATTTTACCGTTGAAGAGAAATTGTATATGCTATATAAGCTCCAAACAGTAGTTTCGGATATTGATAAAATAAAAACATTACGTGGCGAGCTACCCTTGGAAGTTCAGGATCTGGAAGACGAGATCGCCGGGCTGAAAACACGCTTAGACAAATACCAAGCAGAAATACAAGAATTAGATGATAATGTTTCGGCACAGAAAAATAAAATATCCGAATCAAAATTGCTTGTTGAAAAATACAAGGGGCAATTAGATCAGGTACGTAATAACCGTGAATTCGACAATCTATCCAAAGAAGTTGAATTTCAGGAGCTTGAAGTTGAATTCTCCGAAAAGAAAATAAAGGAATTCAATGCCGCGGTAAAACAAAAGAAAGAAAGTATTTCCGGCAGTAAAGAAATTCTCGATGGACGTAAAATCGACCTTGAGCAAAAGAAAAAAGAACTTCAGGAAATTGTAGCTGAAACACGCCAGGAAGAAGATAAACTGCGAGAAAAAGCCAAATCTATCGAAGAAAAAATCGAACCACGTCTATTGAACGCATTTAAACGTATTCGTAAAGGCGCCCGCAATGGTTTGGCTGTTGTAAATATCGAACGTGACGCTTGTGGCGGTTGCTTTAACAAAATCCCGCCGCAAAAACAGTTAGATATCAAACTTCATAAGAAAATCATCGTTTGCGAATATTGCGGACGTGTCATGATTGATCCGGAACTTGCCAACGCAAAAGAAGTATAATTCCCCATAAAGGGTTGATACACAAAGTAAAAACATATATTGAGACAAATCACTTGCTGACCTTTGAAAAACCTGTTATTGTGGGTTTCAGCGGCGGGGGGGATTCTGTCTCATTATTGTATATACTCAACCGATTAGGATACAAATGCATCGCAGCACATTGTAATTTTCACCTTCGTGAAGAAGAATCTGATCGTGATGAGTTTTTTTGCCTGAAATTTGCAGAAGAGCATAACATAGCAATAGATATAGTTTGCTTTGATACAAAACTATATGCTGCGGAAAAGCGTATTTCTATTGAAATGGCAGCACGTGATTTGCGTTATAACTGGTTTGAAATCATTCGTAAAAAACACAATGCGCAGGCAATTGCAGTTGCGCATCATCGTGACGACAGCAATGAGACAATGCTTCTGAACATGATCCGGGGCAGTGGAATTCGCGGATTATCCGGCATACGTCCTAAAAACGGATACATCGTACGCCCCCTACTTTGTGTCGGCAGAAATGATCTGGAGGATTATTTAAAAACACAGCATTTATCTTATATTACGGATAGTTCCAACCTATCGGATGAATATACACGCAACTTTATCCGTTTGCGGCTCCTACCTTTAATGGAGGAAATAAATCCATCTGTGGGAACAGCGCTTGCACGCACGGCGGAACATCTTGCGGATGCAGAAAGTATATACTTGCATACAATTGAAAATGCAAAAAAAAGATTCATACAAAAAACGGATGATAACGAATTCCGCATATCAATAAATGAAATCATACACCAACCGGCCCCTAAGACCATATTGTATGAACTACTCCGGCCTTTTGGTTTTACACGCCAAGTATCAGAAGACGTTTTTCATATTTTGACCGGTGAATCCGGAAAAACATTCAATGTTCCCGATTCTGATTACAAATTATTGAAAGACAGAGATTATTTAATTATTTATAAACAGCCGGAAAAAACTCCGGAAATTTATAAAATAGAAGAGAATAATACCAACTATGGTAAACTACCTATTGAACTATCTATTCACAAAGTTAAAGTTGATAGTTCTTTTAAAATAGACAGTTCCTCCGATACAGCTACATTTGATTATGACAAAATAAACTTTCCTCTTTCATTGCGAAAATGGAAACCGGGTGATTGGTTCATTCCGTTTGGTATGAAGGGGCGCAAAAAGCTAAGTGATTACTTTTCCGATCATAAAATCAGTATTCCGAAAAAAAATAAAACCTGGTTACTATGTTGTGGAGAAGATATTATCTGGATTGTGGGCGAACGCACCGATAACCGTTTTCGAATTGATAATAACACAAAATATGCTCTCATCATAAATTTTTCTTGAAAAAAATTGCAATAAATAAAAAATAATTTCTACCTTTGCACAGTCTTTATTTCACAGACCGTGAACATAGATTCGACACAAATAACTCCAAAAACATATTATAGCCACTTTCACAAAGAAAGAAGTGTATTTGTACCAATAAATCAACAATTCATCATTCAAAAATTATTTTATTATTAACTTATATATGCAGAAATACAACATTCTCGAATTAAACGAGAAGCAATTACCCGAATTACAGGCTATCGCAGAAGCGTTAGACATAAAAAAGGCAAATTCCTTACAAAAGGAAGAATTAGTATACAGAATCCTTGATGAACAAGCCATTTCGTGGGCTGGTATGCAGGTAGAAAAAGAAGCCCGCAAAAAAGAAAAAAGGGCACAAAGAGATAACGAACAACAAAATATGAATAAACAAGATTCCTCACTATCCGAAGATCAGGATGATAATTCGGAAAATGCAAAGAAAAAAGAAAATGTGCGCAGAGGACGCCCTAAAAAAGACGAACAAGATAATGAAGCTACAGCTCCTACATCAGAACAACCAAATGATGCCCAAAAAATAAAACGAGCACTTCCTAAAAAAGAAAAAACGACAACAATTCAGCCACAACAAAAAAAAGAACAACAACCTCAAAAAGTCCAGATCGGAGAATCTCCCAAAGAAAAGGAAACACCTGTTCAATCAGTTATAAATGATATCTTTTCATCGGTACAGGAAACAGCAGGTGCAACAACAGCTGAACAAAAGAATAATGCTAATGCAAATGCAAACAATTCACAGAAAAAACACGAAGCACAGAAAGATGTAAAGGAGAAAGAGAACGAAAAACAACATAAGTCACAGCAACAACAGGATTCCCCAAAACGTATTATATTCAGACATAACAGCGATACGAATTCTATGTTAGATCAGGTAATCCCTATACAATCCAATGTAGAAAATAAGCAGCAGACACAAACTACTGCTCCCGGTGCGACTGAAGCTGGCAATAATCCAAAACCTGTCCAAATTCTAACTCAACATCAAAACCAACATCAGAACCAACATCAAAATCGTCCCGCAAAACAACAATTTAATAATAATCAAAATATGAATCAACGTCAACTTCCTCCTATGCAGGTAGAAGCTGAGAAAACATTTGATTTTGATGGAATTCTGACCGGATCCGGCGTTTTGGAAATAATACAGGATGGATACGGTTTTTTACGTTCTTCTGATTACAATTACCTGTCTTCTCCAGACGATATTTATGTTTCACAATCGCAGGTAAAGTTGTTTGGACTTAAAACCGGCGATCTTGTAGAAGGCCCTATCAGACCCCCCAAAGAAGGAGAAAAATATTTCCCATTAGTTAAGGTTGATAGAATAAACGGATGCTTGCCGGAAGAAGTACGTGACCGTGTACCATTTGACCACCTGACACCACTTTTTCCCGATGAAAAATTCAAATTAATAGAAAAAAGATCTCACAAGGTATATGATCAGATATCAGTACGTGTTGTTGATTTATTCTCTCCCATCGGAAAAGGACAACGCGGGCTTATCGTTGCTCAGCCGAAAACCGGAAAAACAATGCTGTTAAAAGATATAGCCAATGCTATCGCAGCGAATCATCCGGAAGTATATATGATCGTTTTGCTTATTGATGAGCGCCCGGAAGAAGTCACGGATATGGCACGCAGCGTAGACGCGGAAGTAATCGCTTCAACATTCGACGAACCGGCGGAACGTCACGTAAAAATTGCGGATATCGTATTAAACAAAGCAAAACGCATGGTAGAATGTGGACATGATGTTGTGATTCTTCTTGACTCCATCACACGTCTTGCGCGCGCCTACAATACCGTTCAACCCGCATCAGGAAAAGTACTTTCCGGTGGTGTTGATGCTAATGCATTGCAAAAGCCGAAACGTTTCTTCGGAGCCGCGCGTAATATCGAAAACGGCGGAAGCCTGACAATATTAGCGACCGCGTTGACAGAAACTGGCTCTAAAATGGACGATGTTATCTTCGAGGAATTCAAAGGTACAGGAAACATGGAATTGCAGCTTGATCGCAAACTGTCCAACAAACGAATCTACCCTGCTGTTGATATCATCGCATCAAGCACAAGACGTGATGATCTTCTGCAGGATGATGCTACTGTCAATCGCATGTGGGTATTACGTAAATACCTGTCGGATATGAATTCGATCGAAGCGATGGAATTCGTCAAAAAGCACATGATAAATACCGTAGACAATATGGAATTTCTGGCGTCCATGAATGGATAAATAGATTAGGCATTCTTATAATAATTTTGCCCAAGTGTATTTGTTTAGACAATACACTTGGGCAAAATTTTATTAATCATAGCTATAGTCTCAATAACACTTTCGCATTGTCAATAGCCGCCTGCGTCTTCTCCGATCCGCTCAGCATACGGGCTATTTCATCTATACGTTCATTATTGTCCAAACGGCGGATACGTGTATGGGTGCGCTCTGTGGAATCTTCTTTATAGACATAATACTGGGCCTTTCCTTTGGCTGCGATCTGCGGCAGATGCGTGATTGTTATCACTTGCATTTCTGCGCCTAATTCCTGCATAATACCAGCCATTTTATCGGCAATTTCTCCGGAGACGCCTGTATCTATCTCATCAAAAATAATAGAAGGCAATGCGGCATAACCGGCTATCATCGATTTTATACATAACATCAGACGTGAAATTTCACCCCCGGAAGCAGTTTGTGATACAGACTTCAGTTGTTCATTTTTATTCGCGGAAAATAGAAATACGATATCATCCATCCCATTGGAAGCCGGTTTGCTTTTGGGTGCAAAAGAGATCTGAAAACGGGTATTCGGCATGCCTAATAAAACCATCCGTTCCGTCAGTTGTTTTTCAATTGTTCCGGCGGCTTTTTTGCGCAGTCCGGATATTTCGCCGGCTTTCTTAACTAATAACCGATGTGATTCCTGTTGTTGCTTTGTCAGCTTAGCCAATTCTTCATCAAATGAATCAATTGTATGAAGTTGAGACGCAAAATCATCTCGTTTTGCGATCAGCTCTTCAACTGAAGAAGTCCGGTGTTTTTGCTGTAAGGAATAAAGCGTATTCATTCGCTCATTCACCCATTCGAGGCGTTCCGGATCAAACTCGATATCCTCTTTGAGAACATCCGCTTCCGAAGACAAGTCATTAATATCGATGTATGAAGAACGTAATCGCTCCGCATATTCTTTTGCTTTGGGGAAATAGGCAGACAGCTGTTCCACCAAAGATAACACCTCCTTTAGAGAAGACAGAACAGAAGTATTTTCTCCATTCAGTAATCCGGTTACTTTATACAATGCCGTTTTTATTTCTTCCGTATGTGACAAAGTATCCAGTTCCTGCTCCAATTCTTCCTGTTCGCCGGGTTTCAATTTGGCAGCTTCAAGTTCTTCAAACTGAAAACGGATATAATCTTCTTCATTTTTTGTATTATGCGCCTTCTCCTGTAATTCTTCCAATGCTCTGCTAACGGACAGATATTGATCATACTCTTTCCGGTATACAGATAATAAACTTTCCGTATGCGCTATAATATCAACCACATTCAACTGAAAATGCATATCTGCCAATAGGAGGTTCTGATGCTGCGAATGCACATCTATCAACCTACCTCCCAGCGATTTAAGAACCGATAACGACACAGGAGAATCATTTATAAAAGCACGTGATTTCCCGGAACTGAATAATTCACGCCGGAACAAACATTCCGTCGCATCATATTCCAAATCATTTTCCTTAAAAAATAATTCAAGGTTATAGGAAGAAATATCAAAAACAGCTTCAATAATACACTTATCACTGCCTTTTTGAATACTTTTCGTGTCCGCGCGCTCACCTAAAACAAGTGATAACGCACCAAGTATAATAGATTTACCGGCTCCGGTCTCTCCGGTTATAACAGAAAAATCATTATCAAAATGAATATCTAATTCGTCTATCAATACATAATTCCGTATAAACAAAGACTTTAGCATAATTAATTCTTTAGTGATTCAAAGCGCGAAGACTCGGTCGGATACAACTCGGAAAGCAACTTGTATCCCTCCTGTTTTTCTTGTGTTGTCGCTTTTGAATAGATTGAAACGACTTCATCCAACTTGCAATCGTTAAAAAACTGCAGCAATATCGAATTCGGACGCGCACTTTTCAATTCTTTCAATGCAGGCAGGGCAGATATAAGATTAGTACGTCCCCGATCCGGATTGGCAGCCATTTCATCTAATCCTTTACGATGATAGGTATACCACATTGTATGAAAAACATTTCCTTGATTCTCCGTTAACGCTGTTACCAATGCATGGCGATTTTTTTTACTGGCGAAAGAAGCCCATCCGCTCCACGAAGGTTCTGCTTGCGCAAAAGTCACTATTTGTTGCGCTTGTTGAAAATACGCTTGTCCTCCATCTGGAGAAAAACTATCAAAGTCAAGCCCGAGGATTATATAGATATAATAAATGATGGTTGCTGTTAAATTACTGTTCAGCATATTTTCCGTATATTCAAGAGGTTCGAATTCCGTATATTCAAAATCAAACTCCGTATCACGATAATTAAAAATAGTTGTCGTATAACTGGAATTATACACAGGGCGCCGGGCCTGCATTTGTATCTCACAACGAAATTTATTTTCCTCCACTGAATTTACAATAATTGTAAAAACACAATCAATTCGCTCATTCTGAGAAAAGGTCGCGGTTGTCCATTTTTTATTATTGATGAACTCAAGTAATGCATTCTGTAAAGTACTGAAAACCTGCTTATTCGAACCTTGTATTCGATCACTGTTTACAGTTAACACCGCATTTAATTCCTGCGCCCGGACAAAGCCGGAAATGCAAAAAAAGAACACTAAGAATAATATAAATTGTCTCATTCGGCTGTAATATTTAATATTTGCATACTCATGATAAACATCCGTTTTCTATACCACAATCATCATTGATTTAACAAGATAATCAATAATTTCCTCCGCCACTTCCGATTTTGATTTCAGGGGAATATCTACTTCCGCTCCCATTTTATCAATCAATGTCACTTTATTTGTATCATGCCCAAAACCCGCTCCTTTTTCCTGCAATGAATTCAGTACAATCACATCAAGATTCTTTCGATACAGTTTCTCTTTGGCATTAAGAAGGCCATCTTCTGTTTCAAGAGCAAAACCTACAAGTATTTGATGAGATGATTTCATATTTCCCAGTGCTGAGGCAATATCTTTATTTCGCACAAGCGGAAGTAGTATGTCGCCTTTCCGTTCACGCTTTATCTTTTCTTCCTCTTGTTGCTGCGGCTTATAATCGGCCACAGCAGCACACAATATCGCAATATCACATGAAGAAAAGGCGCTGACCGATGCATCGTACATCTCATCAGCCGATTCCACATCTATACGATGAATGGAAGGGTGTGAATCTTTGATAGAAACCGGGCCGGCAACAAGAGTTACATCCGCACCTCTCCTTGCACATGCTTTCGCCAAAGCAAAACCCATCTTTCCGGATGAATAATTACCAATAAAACGGACGGGATCAATCTTTTCGTATGTAGGACCGGCAGTTATTAATATCTTTTTTTTTTGAAGGTCTTCTTTTGAGGCAAAAAAACGCTCGAGAACCTCCACTATATCATCAGGTTCCGTCATACGGCCTTTTCCATCAAGACCGCTGGCTAAAAAACCACTGGAAGGTTCGATGATATGATTACCAAATGAGCGTAGTTTATCCAAATTTTGCCGCATCGAAAGATGGGCATACATGTCAAGATCCATCGCAGGTGCGACAAATACAGGCGCCCGACAAGACATATAAGTAGTAACAAGCATATTATCGGCAATACCATTCGCCATTTTTCCGATTGTTGCCGCCGTAGCCGGTGCCACAAGCATAGCATCAGCCCACAAACCAAGATCTACATGACTGTTCCATGTACCATCCCGATTGGAGAAAAACTCACTTATTACAGGATTACGGCTCAATGTCGCCAATGTCAGGGGCGTTATAAATTCTTTACCTGCAGGTGTTATTACAACCTGAACTTCCGCTCCCTTCTTCACCAACGCGCGTATCAGATAAGCAGCTTTGTACGCGGCAATACTTCCCGTTACTCCAAGAATAATCTTTTTTCCCCTCATCATATACTTATTCGTCTTTCATTCTGAGGCGTATTTCCGTTAGTTTTTGCTTTGTATTAAGCGGAAAATCACCCTGCATGATCCAGCCGTAATAACCCAGATCCTTTTTAAGTACATCCTTCACCAATTGACCTTTATACTTCCCGAAATTAATTACCTCTTCATTGTTTTCGTTATAAATCATCCGGCCGGCAAAGTCGACATTATTATTAAAACTCGAAAAAGAAGACAGTGTGTCTACATCGTTTTCAAGTTCCGGATACCTGTCCAATTGCGACATAAGTACCTCATAAGTAGCTCTGGTGTCACTTTCAGCACTATGGGCATCCATCAACTCCTTTCCACAATAAAACTTATAAGCGGCAATCAGGTTCCGTTGCTCCATTTTGTGAAAAATAGTCTGTACGTCAATAAATTTTCGCTTATTCAGATCAATAGTAACATCAGCACGCAAAAACTCTTCCGCCAGCAGAGGTATATCGAATCTATTCGAATTAAATCCGGCCAGGTCACAACCTTCAAGCTGTGTTGCAAGCGACTTTGCCAATTCTTTAAATGTGGGACAGTCCTTAACATCTTCGTCAGTAATGCCATGGACGGCCGTAGCCTGCTCCGGTATCGGCATCTGCGGATTTACACGCCGGGTCTTGCTTTCTTCACGCCCATCCGGCATAATTTTAAGATAAGAAATCTCCACAATACGATCTTTCGTAATATTTATACCGGTAGTTTCAAGATCAAAAAACACAAGTGGATTTTTTAAATTAAGCTGCATTATATAATAACACTAATCGTTTAACATCATGGGCATTAACAGCATAAGCAAATCTTCATTTTTCTCGTTTTCAGTCGGTACCAAAACACCGGCGCGCGATGGATCCGCAAGCTGTAATACAACATTTTCAGATGATATGTTCGCAAGTATATCAATTAGGTAAGATGCCTTAAATCCGATGCTCAGAGGAGTTGCCGAATATTGGCATACGATTTTTTCCTCCGCAGAAGTTGAAAAATCTATATCCTGAGCAGATACAACCATTTCATTTTCGGATAATTGCACTTTTACCAATCCGCTCGCCTGGTTAGAAAATACAGATACACGTTTCAATGCGGCAAGAAAAGAAGCGCGATCTATTGTTGCCAAATTCGGATTATCCGAAGGTATTACTGCATCATAATTAGGGAAACGTCCTTCAATAAGACGGCACACCATTTCAAATACA
Organism: Tannerella sp.; assembly: GCA_031551825.1. Taxonomy (GTDB): domain Bacteria; phylum Bacteroidota; class Bacteroidia; order Bacteroidales; family Tannerellaceae; genus Tannerella. The sequence continues at coordinate 20,044 of JAVBNB010000015.1, forward strand.
GAGGTTTTTACGTACGCATTATTTTCGTCAAAAGTAACAATCACACTTTCCGAATTCTTAGAAAGCAGATTTTTAAGCAAGTTCGCCGGCTTTTTGGGTAAAATAAAAGAAGCGCGCTCCTTTGACTGAATGGAAAGATTGCGCAAGCGTACAAGTTTATGACCATCTGATGCTACAAAGGTCAAATTTTCCGGTTGAATATCAAAATAGATACCATTCATCACCGGACGAAGTTCGTCATCAGCCGTTGCAAACAATGCCCGATTAATCCCGTTAAGAAGAATTTGCGATTCAAGCGTCAGGGAAACCGCAGTCTGGTTAAGAGGCTTTTGCTGTGGATAAGCATCACCTTTCTGTCCCGGCAAATTGAATTTACCATTTTCATAATCAACATTAACCGTCATATTATCATCGTTGATATCGATAGTCAATGGTTGTTCCGGTAATTCTTTCAACGGATCAAGTAAACGCTTGGCATCAATAGCAAAAAGTCCTGAACCTTGAGAACTTACGACATCTACAGATGTAACTAATCTGGTTTCTACGTCAGAGGCCGTAATTGTTAATTTTTCTCCTTCAAGATTGAAAAGGAAACTATCCAAAATAGGCAATGTGTTTTTTGAAGCTATAACTTTACTTATTGATTGTAAAGCTGAAAGCAATGCCGAACTTGATACATTAAATTTCATATTCTTCTATATTCTTAATGATTAATAATTATCCAAACAGACGAACAAAAATAATCATTTTTTTTGTTACACCCTATTTTTATGTACCCAAAATAAAACAAAAAAACTCTTTTCCTTTTTCGGAAAAGAGTTCTATATATTCAAAAGTGTAAAATCTTATTTTTTGAAATAATCTTTTACTTCTTCATTCGGTATCATTTCTTCCTGAAAAACGTATGCTCCTGTTTTAGGTGATTTTACCATTTTAATCACTTTGGAATATGTACGTCCTTCTCCGGTTTTAAATGTTGCGACAGCCTTTTTTGCCATGGTTTAAATCTCCTACTATTATTTTATTTCTTTGTGTACAGTCATTTTTTTCAATACAGGATTGAATTTTTTCAATTCAAGGCGCTGGGTCGTATTTTTACGATTTTTCGTCGTGATATAACGAGACATACCCGGCATACCGCTTTCTTTGTGTTCAGTACATTCAAGAATGACCTGTACTCTATTTCCTTTAACTTTCTTTGCCATGCTCTATTCCTCCCACATTATGCGTTTAAATAACCTTTTTCCGCAGCGCTTTTAATCGCCGCATCTAATCCAATTTTATTTACCAGACGCAATCCTGCAGCCGATATATTAAGGTTAATCCAACAATCCTGCTCTACCCAATAAAACTTTTTTGTGAAAAGATTTACATTGAATTTACGCTTTGTGCGTGCATTTGAGTGAGCCACATTGTTTCCGGACTGCGCCTTCTTTCCTGTAATTTGACAAATCTTAGACATTGTATTTTAATTTTCTATTTTTGTTTTTCTATATTTTGAGGGTGCAAAGATACGCTTTAATTCTGATAAACCAAAAATTTGCACTAAAATATTTTATAAAGCTGTGATTTTGTGCGCAAGATGAGACTCGAACTCACACACCGTTACCGGCACTACCCCCTCAAAGTAGCGTGTCTACCAATTTCACCACCTGCGCATCTTCCAATAAAAAAATTATGTGCCCGGAACAGGACTCGAACCTGCACGGCTTTAACCCCACTCGCACCTGAAACGAGCGCGTCTACCAATTCCGCCACCCGGGCCTATTTTCAATAAAAAAAGGCGACCACTGTCGCTCTTTCACCCTGCACCTCAAATCACCTTAATCCGATAATCTGAGCAAAAGAAAGGGCTTTATTTTTCGGGTACAAAATTATATTTAATTTTTGAAACCTCCAAATTCTTGATAAAAAAATTACCATACTTAATGCTTTGAGTAAATATTTGTCTAATAAATTTTTGATTACTAATTTTTTAAATTAAATTTGCAATCTATCATTTTAACAATGAAATATTCACGACAAATAAATTGCATCAAAAGGAATAAAATTACCTTTTTTGTATTAAAAGCTTAGTATTTTGGGAGTAACAACGCATTCTATAGGAAAGAATGCACTAATTGAATTTATTATAAAAAATTTAACATTTAATTTATTTTTAATGTTGACATCTCTTGTGGTTGTCTCATGTGATTCCGACTCTGATAATGACGACAGAGCCAATGAAAATTCCTACACATTCGGTTATACTGTTTCGGTCCGGGACATTAACGGGAGGAATTTATTAAATGAAAACACTAAAAAAGAACACTTTAGCATTAACGAAGTGATGGTTAAGGCATTATCGGACAAAGATCTAGTTACTTCTAAAATTTCCACAAACGGATCTGAGTATATTATGTACATTAAAATAGAATCGTTTGATACAGACGGCATTTCGACACATTCACAGGTTTTGAAATGGGAATATGAAAATGGAACGGTAACAGATACGATTCTATGTGAAATTGAAAAAACAGGAAGTACGATCATTTGCAAAAAGATATGGGTAAATAATCATTTGAAGTGGGATCACGTAACATCGAACATGACTCCCTGGTTTATACTTACGAAAATTTCGCCGGAATACATCAGTCTGCGAGATGACAAAAACTCAGATTCGCGCGTAGAAGAAGTGGTTAACGGTATTAAATTCGCATTTTGGCTTTCGGATATGGATGGAAATGAAACGAATCTTTTTGATCGGGACGATGTTGAGAAACGAGGTTTTAATTTTAATTTGTCGGTAACTAATAATACAAATGAAGTAATATCATTCGACAATGACGCTTTAGCGCCTTTTCTTGGTTATGTTTTTGACTTAGAAAGAAATGAAGGGATGCGCACATGCGTAATATTTGAAGACATTTTGATTATTCATGAAGTAAAACCCGGAGAAACTCATTATGAAAAACGTTGGTGGTGCAATTCCATCGATGATTTTATGGACAGCCGGTTGTTGCCTCCAGGTAAATACTATACATATTTCTATAAAGAAAAATTTAAGATAAACACTGCTTCCCAAAAAGAAATGAATATTCCTCCCATGTTTATTAATCTTGAGATTAAATAATCCTAAGGGGGTTATCCTCCGGCTATGACTAAAACAAAAAGAGAAAATCCTTTCAAACCATTGACTTTAAAGGCTTTTCTCTTTTTGTTTTCTTAAATATTTTTTGTGAGTTGAGCGAAAGACGGGACTCGAACCCGCGACCCTAACCTTGGCAAGGTTATGCTCTACCAACTGAGCTACTTTCGCAATATTTTTATTTCAGTTCCGAACTTCAGCCTTGCCAAGGTTAGTATTCATCTAATTCTTTCGGGGCACGGTTATGCTCTACCAACTGAGCTACTTTCGCACTCAAACTATTTGCGGCGGCAAAGATAATGCTTTTTTTTATTTCACAAAAACTTTCAAAGTTTTTTATTTAGATCCTGATTTTTTATGTAGTTTTGTACGTGATTTTATTAATGAATATAGTATCAGAGGACTTAAATATATAATAATAACGGCGTTAATACTCTTTTGGATAGGTTACGCCATGCCTGTCATTACGCTGAAAATACCTTTTTTTCAACGTAACGTAACGAATATTGCCGAAACAGAATTATCGAAACTGTTTGATACTTCCGTAAAAATCGGTAAAGTTGATATAAACTGGCTGAACCGCATTGTCCTCAAGGATGTACAAATACAAGACAAAAACGGTGAGACAGCACTTGAGGCCGGAAATATCACCGCAGGGTTCAAATTACTACCGGCTCTTAAAAATAAATGGATTCTGACAACAGTCCGTTTATTCGGAGTAACATGCCATATAAAAAAAGAAACCCCTCAAAGCAATACAAATATACAGTTCATTATTGACGCATTAGCCGGCAATTCGCAAGGAGGCGGTAACTTAGAATTACAAATCCAGTCGATTCTTATACGGCGCGGAAATGTAACCTACGACATCATCGATAAAGACAACACCAAACAACAGTTTAACCCCAATCATCTCAACATAGACAACATTAGCGGCAAACTATCAATTAAGCACTACAGCAAAGACAGCATCAATGCCCAGATAAGCAAATTGAGTTTTTCTGAAATATCCGGCCTGAATATTAATAAATTATCCGTCAATATAACCGGTAACAGAGACTCCGTTCGCATCGATAATTTTGCTCTTATACTACCCGGCTCCTCTATTTTCATACCATCAGCTGGTATGCAGTTAGAGAATACGGACAGTTTATCGCAAATAGCAAACAAGTCATTGCTAACGGTTAACCTGGCTCCGTCAAAAGTAACTCCCAAAGATTTTGCTCCTTTCGCTCCTTTGCTGAAAGATTTTTCAGATGTATTTGACATTTCAGCCGATATTTCAGGATTCATCAATTCCATATCCCTTAACAAACTAATCTTAACGTACGGCAAGGAACTGTCTTTTTCAGGAAGTATGGATTTAAAAAACGTAGCAAACAAAGAAGAAGAATTATATCTGTTCGGGCAGGTGAAGCATTTAAATGTCACCACCGAAGGTCTGCGTAGAATTACAAATAACTTCAGCAATATCAACATAGCCCTGCCGGAACCGATTATGAATATTGACAAGTTGAATTTTACCGGAGAAATTTCAGGTTTTACAGACAACTTAGTCGCATTCGGCAATCTGTCGTCCCCCATCGGTTCGGTTCAGATGGATATGTTAATAGGACATGAACATAATAAAGATACATTTACCTATCTGAAAGGAAACATTGCATCATCGGATTTACAAATAAGCTCACTCTTCGAGGAAGGGAATCCATTTGGAAAAGCCCGGTTCAATGCTGAAGTTGACCTTATACAACCTCGTGGGAAAAAGTTTTCCGGCACAGTGAATGCCCAGGTAAATGAAATCGAATACAGAGAATATAATTACGAAAACATTTATTTGTCAGGCAAATTTAAAGACAATGAATATGAAGGTTTGATTCACGTAAATGACCCTAACGGAAAACTTGAAATACAAGGTTTGTTCCGAAATGAAAAAGAAAAATCCGTATTTGATTTCATGGCCAACGTTACTAACTTTCATCCGGACAAACTTCATTTAACCGATAAATTTGAAAATCCGGACATATCATTTGAAATAAGCGCTAATTTTACAGGAAACAACCCTGATGACTTCAGGGGATACATTGAACTCGAGGATCTTTCTTTCCATTCTGCAAAAGATAGCTTCGCCATAAAAGACTTACGTATAGAAACATCAGCTGACGAGCAAACACTCAAGCGCATAAATATATCTTCCAACATCATAAACGGAGAAATAAAAGGCTTATACTCATTCTCTTCTCTTATTCCAAACCTATACAAAACAGTCGAGACACATCTTCCTTCTTTAATAAATTCAACCAGCAAAGTAAAAAATATCAAAGAAAATAAAGATAATAATGTTTTTGATTTCAATATAATTATTGAAAATACGGAGAATATATCCAGCACATTAAAACTTCCGGTCACTATACTCCAAAAAGCCAATATGCACGGAAATTACAACAGTATAACAAATTCATTGTTTGCGGAAATCGACGCTCCATTATTCAATATAGGTAAAATACAATTGGAAAAAGGAATTTTTCGGATTGAAAACTCCGATGAAGCCATAAACTTACATCTAAACGTTTCTCAATACAGCAATAACGGTATTCATAACTTTATCCATTTCACATCCGGTATAAAAAACGACAGCATAAGCACAAAGCTATCCTGGACGAATGACATTGATGAAAAATTCGAGGCGGAAATAGCCGCTTCGACACTATTCATCGAAGAACCGGATAGCAGAGGTTTAAAGAAACTTCGTACAGAAATAACTATATTGCCCGCGCAAATAATATTGAAAGATACTCTTTGGAACATAGAGCCGGCATCCGTTACTATTGCGGACGGTAACATAAATATCGACAATTTCTATATTACTAAAGAAAATCAACATCTGCACATCAACGGGGTCATATCGAACAATCCGAATGACGCACTCTTTTTAGATTTGAAAGACATTGAAATCGGCTACATATTCAATATATTGAACAAACCTTCAATTCAGTTTGGTGGACGCGCAACCGGAACAATCAATGCCCATGACCTACTCGGAAGCATGATGATTGATGGCCGTCTTGAAGTACAGGATTTTTCCTTTCGTGATGCGGTACAAGGCAAACTTAATTTATCAAGCGAATGGGATAATGAGCGGCAAGGCATTTTGTTGTTAGGCTCCATATACAAAAATGATTCTACGTGGACAGATGTTAACGGATATATCTTTCCCATAGGTAAAGAACAGGGACTTTCACTGTATTTCGATGCCAAAGAAATAAACATTGCCTTCCTGCAAAAATATATGAATGCCTTTTCCGATAGTGTCAGTGGGCGGGGATTCGGAAATGTTCATCTATATGGATCCTTCTCTAATATTTTTTTAGAAGGAACACCTTACGTAAAAGATGGAAACATAAAAATAAATCTTCTGAATACTTCTTATACGTTTTCAGACACCGTTTACTTAGAAAAACATTCTATCAGAACTAAAAACACTGTTTTATACGATAAAGACGGCAATAGCGGCAACTTAGATTTTACACTTAAACACAACAGTTTCAATGACATGGCGTATAATCTGGATGTAAAGGCCGACAAAATGTTGGTCTACGATATACCCGAACGCATCAATCCTGAGATACACGGAAAGGTATACGCCAGCGGAACTGTAAAAATAAATGGAACGGAAGGATTTATAAATGTTGAAGGAAACGTTCGTAGCGAAGCCGGAACTTCCGCCGGATTCAATTTCTCGGAAAATTCAACTGTCGAAGATTATGATTTTATATCATTCATTGATAAAACGGGAAATAAAACTTCCGAAGAAAAAAACGGAAATAACAAGAAGAATGAAAAAAGTGATAACAAAAGTTCTTCGATGGATTACATGCTCAATTTTCTTGTAAATGTAACCCCTGATGCTCAGTTAGAGTTAGTAATGGATCCCGTTTCCGGAGATAAAATAAGGGGCAACGGAAGCGGAAATCTCCAAGTTCGGTACGGAAGCCAGAGTGATATACAGATATTCGGAAATTATCTCATATCCGGAGGAGTTTATAATTTCAGCCTGCAGCAAGTTATACGCAAACGGTTTAATATTCGTGATGGCAGCATCGTTTCTTTCCGCGGTGATCCTATGGCTGCGAACCTCGACATCAATGCGATATATAATCTTACGGCAAACATACAAGACCTGGATGAAACGCTTATTATGGAAACCGCCAACCCGAATATCATGGTTAACTGCATGCTACAACTCAATGGGCGTCTTCAAAATCCAACCATCACATTTGATCTGGAACTACCAAATTCCAACAGTGAATTAGAAAGACAGGTAAAATCACTTATAGATACCGAAGATATGATGACACGACAAATCATCTATCTGCTCGTCCTAAACAAATTTTACACACCGGACTATTCGCGCAACGATTACAAGACAAACGAGTTCAGTGCCGTAGCATCTTCGGCGTTATCCGCTCAATTATCCAGTATACTAAGTAGCCTCACTGATAAAGTTCAGATTGGCACTAATATCCGTTCACGTCAGGATGGAATAAAAGACACTGAGGTTGAGATGCTCCTGTCAAGCCAGCTACTTAATAACAGGCTCTTATTCAATGGAAATTTCGGATATAAAGATAATTACATACAATCAAATGCGTTTGTCGGAGAATTTGACTTGGAGTACAAACTGACAAGAAGCGGTGAAATAAGCCTGAAAGCATACAATCATGCGAATGATTTATATCGATATTCCCAATCGCTTACTCGTCAAGGAGTCGGAGTCACATTCCGTAAAGATTTCACCACCCTTTCTGAAATTTTCAGGAGAAAGAAAAACAGAAAAGAGACCAATGACGATTCTGAAGATTCAAATGAAGAGACTAAAATCTTAAACCAGGCATCAACAAGCCCAAAATAAATTCGATTAACAATGGTGTCAATACGATTATAATCGTAGACATACTAACAAATTTAAGCTGCTCCGATTCTTCAACATCCATAAACGGAATAGCCCCCTCCCATACGATGTAAATAGTATATAATACAAAAAAACGAAGGAAGAAAAATTCCGGCAAAAGGCTTAATATAATGTTCAAACAAAACATCAATGACGAAGAATATCCTACAAAACATTGACATAATTTTATATTACGCTCTCGATGAAACAGCGTGTGCCATACTTCATTTATTAAATAAGAAGCAAGGAAAAAGCCTCCGAATGCTGACAGCAAAGCTAGAATCGATGCCTTTAGGGCTATTTGCAGGTCAAATTCTTTACGCGTAAATAAAACACCGACAAATGCTGCCAACGTAATCATACCTATAAAAGGATAGACATAGCCGGACAAGAATGACTCATTATCATCAGTCCTCTTCTCACTCAAACCCTTCCATGCGTCCGAAGGTTTAAATATCAATGAAATTGCTGTACTGAACAGGTTTTTAAACATAACATCTCCATTCTTTCTCCGGCAAATGTAGTGCAAGTTAAGAGTAATACAAAATAAATTCATTTTTTTTAAAGCAAAAACATATTTCTATTCCCCCAAATGATGTTTGCAAAAAATATTGTATTTTTGCGGCAAATATAAACCAAAAGAGAAAATGATAAAAAAACAATTATTATTTTTAGCAGCAATATTCTGCTTTTGTTGTAGCGCCTGCAGAAATGAAAAATTAGCTATAGCCGGTAGCGGATGGAATGACATTGCAATCGTAGATAAAAAAAGCGGAACGATAGAATGGAAGCACACTCTTGACAACGACAATGAGTGTAATGATATAGAAGTAACACCGGAAGGCAACGTTTTGTATGCCTACTCCCAAGGAGCAAAACTAATAAACAGGAATCATGAAACAATCTGGGACTATAAGGCGAAAGAAAACGAAGAAATACATACTGCCACACGCCTGAAAGACGGAAGTTATATGATCGCCGTGTGTGGTGAACCGGCACGAATTGTCGAATTAGACAACAACGGAAACCAAATAAAAGAAATTCCTTTCCACACTGTCATTTTCGATCCTCACAAACAATTCCGGCAAGTTGCGAAAACGAATGACGGTACATACCTCATACCGCTTATTGAAAAACGAAAAGTATTACAAATATCACCCGAAGGACGTAACAAAGGAAGTATTCACGTAGGATATGATTTATTCTCTGTTAAACCGTTGGATAATAACAACATACTTGTTTCATGCGGCGGAGACAGCCGATTTATAGAAATAAATCCGGAGGAACAACACCGGGATAGTACGATTATTACAAGAGACATTCAAGGAGGCTCGCTTCTTTATGTAGCTGAAATATTCTTGTATAAAAATGGAAATAAATTAATTGCAAACTCAAACATGTATAGTTACGATAAATCTCAGCCACTATTGATTGAAATAGATGAAAACGATGAAATCGTATGGAGTCTTCCTTTCAATAAAGAAATAAAAAATATTACTGCCGTATATTCATTCTCTGAGTAAATCTCAGGTCCTATTATAAAACAGAAGAAGCCTTTGTCCTGGTTTCTTCTGTTTTTTTATACTCTATTTTCAAAAATAGTCTATCTTTATTTAAAACATGAAGATAAGTTGCGCCTCGGCCATGAAAACAAATAAATTTGTTTTGCATTTCTCTCGGCTTGCGTTATCTTTGCATCCGGAGGATGAGTAAAGATTTAGCAACGAAGAGGTGCAGTCGCCTCACCGGATTATGGTAATTTATTAAAGTTGTACCAGATTGGTTCAACTTTAAGTAAACACTCATCCTCCTTTTATACACTGAAACACAAAATACCTTATGGAAGGAGTTTTCTTCAAAATAATAATTGTTATTATTGTATTTTATGCAGTCAGATTTCTGTATAACATACTTAGCGGCAATAATAAATCAAACAACGGAAAACCATTCCTATACGAAAGAAAGCAAACAAGAAGGAGATTGTCTTTTGATGACGAAGCCATTAAATGGTGCGCCAATTTTTTATCCTTAGATAAATCTGTATTAGAGAAAATCCTCCATGATAACGTTTATTATCTGTATGACCAATTCAGAATAAAAAAACGTAGCGGAGGATATCGCGGTATAGCTCGCCCACAAGAAAAATTAATGTCTATACAAAAAACAATCTACAACAGAATATTGTCACAGGTAAACATTCATCCTGCCGCTACCGGATTCCGCAAAGGTATTTCCATCATTGATAATGCAAAACAACATTTAGGGAAAGAAGATGTCATAAAAACAGACATAGTCAACTTTTTTTACTCCATAAGGCAAGATCGCGTAGAAAAGGCTTTTGAAAAGATCGGATACCCAAGTAACATATCAAAAGTATTAGCCGAACTATGCTGTTTAAACAATACACTGCCACAGGGAGCTCCCACCAGTCCTGCTCTCAGCAATATCATTTCATACGAAATGGATAAGAAATCTGCCTCATTATCATATCAATATGGACTGACATACACCAGATATGCTGATGATCTGACTTTTTCCGGGAATAATATAAATCCGGGATTGATATTGCCTGCCATAAAGAAGATTATCAATGAAGAAGGCTTCGCTGCAAAACTGAAAAAAACACGCTATATAAGTAGAAAAAAACGTAAAATAATCACTGGAATATCCATCAGTTCCAATAAAAAACTGACTATCCCTAAAGCAAAAAAACGTGAAATAAGAAAAAATGTATATTTTGTTCTGACAAAAGGGCTTGCAGAGCATCAGAAGCACATTAAATCCAAAGACCCTATCTATCTGAAAAGACTTATCTGTTATTTATCATTCTGGAGAATGGTCGAACCGGAAAACAAATATGTTATAAATTCCATTGCTTCATTAAAGAAAATACAGACAATGTATCCCTCTGAATAAACGTATGTATTTATACAATGACGGCCCGCCCATTATCCATTTTGATATATCCTTTGCGAATAGCGGCATCCATACCTCTCCTCATTGCCGCATCTATGTTTGAACCACTTCTAAAAAAACCAAATTGTTGAGCGCAAACTCTGGACAAATCATTTATTGGCAGACTTATCTCATCTTTGAGTATTTTTCTCATTCCATTTGCAACTTCTTCCGGAGGCAGGTCTGCAGCATCTCTGCCGGAATCAAGCCTGTAAAAATTATATTGTTGATTTTGCAATTTATCCAACCAGTAAAAAGTTAGATTTTCATAATGAGTTCTGTAATAACTACATTCGGCAAGTAATGTATCAATATAAGCATCTAACCGTTGTCCAAGACGGGAAATGCTCCACGAAGAGAGAATTCTTTTACAAAGCAGAGTTCTGCTAATCGGAGCCTCCACCTCTATCACTTTCCTAATCTGGCTCAAAATTAACCCTTTATTCTCATCATCAAAAAACACATCCAATGATTTTACAACCATTCGTAAAGCAACAGGAACATATTTAACAGGCATTGTTTCGTAATTATGATAATCAGATCCTCCTATAGATCCATTTGACATTTCGAATGTTTCTGCTTCTTTTGAATCCGGACTAATTATTGCTATACCCTCCGACGACTCAAAACTGTCAGCTTCAATATGCCCACCTGCAGAATCATTATTAACAGAATCATCACTATTACTTTTACCAATAGTTGTATCGTTTATAGCCTTATTAATTGACACCAGAACATCTTCCGGATTCTCCCACCAATCCAATGTCCACACACGACAAATATTCCATCCTAACATCTTCAAAACATCGCATTGAATAACTTCACGATCACGGACGGTCTTGGTTCGTTTATAATTTTCTCCATCACAAATTATTCCCAGTTTATACCTTGAAGGATTTTCATCATCAACAATACCAATATCAATTTTATATCCGGAACACCCGATATCTGTATGTACAACATATCCAAAACTCCGCAATTTGTCAGCAATAATCGCATGTATCGAAATTTCAGGCGCCGGAACAGCCTGTTGTTTATCATATACAACGTTACTTCCTTTTTCTGCATATTCCAGAAAACGTTTCAAACCTGCGACGCCAACGGACGATGTCCTGTTCAGATCAATCTGTTCCGACCGCATTGTCGAAAATATAATCATTTCGTATCTGGCGCGTGATACCGCGACATTCAACCGACGCTCCCCCCCTGTTCTGTTTAATGGCCCGAAATTCATACTTACTTTACCCTCTGTATCAGGACCATAGCCCACAGAGAACAAAATGACATCCCGTTCATCTCCTTGTACATTCTCCAGATTCTTGATAAACAAAGGTTCTTCACATTCCAAAGCCAAAGCTTCTAATTCCGGATTCTTGACAAATAAATCGGATAATAAATCTTCTACCAGGGACTGCTGCACTACACTAAATGTCACAACTCCTATACTTTTTCGCCTGAGTTCTTCATCACGCAACCTTCCGGCTATCTCTTCAATGACAGCCTGAGCCTCTACTTTGTTTTGTCTGGATCTGCCTTTGTCGTAAAATCCTTCAATCAATACCATACGAACCTTTGATTCAATATTATCCGGAGAAGGAAACGTCAATAGCTTATTTTCATAATATTCCGTATTACTGAACGCGATCAGGCTTTCATGTTTGCTGCGATAATGCCACAACAGATGTTTAGACGGCATGGAAAGGGAAAGGCAATCATCCAGGATACTTTCCAAATCTTCCATCTCAATATGATCCTCATCTACCGAATTCACAGCAAAGAAACTTGTTGGCGGCATCTGTTTCGGATCACCTACAATTACAACATTTTTTCCACGCGCTATCGCTCCTACAGCCTGACAAGTAGGCATCTGTGATGCTTCATCAAAAACAATCAGATCAAACTTATCCGCATCAATATCAATATATTGAGCTACAGAAATAGGGCTCATTAACATACATGGACACATACGGGACAATAAGGTTGGTATCTGATCAAACAACCTGCGTATTGATGTTCCCCGCGCATTATTTCTTATATTCCGCTGAAGAATACCGACTTCCGAATTTTGTGTCGCTTCACGCGAAAACGAAGGTAGGTTTGATGCTAAACGGGCGAATAATTCCTCACGTGTTAAGGTTTCAAAATCAGACGCAAGACGTTTGTATTTTTTTATTATATCAACAAACATGCTGCCTTTAAATAACTCCAAGGCCGGCTCTTCCGAAATGATAAAATTTATTACCGCTTTATAAAAACTTTTATTAAAGACATCTGTGACTTTCGACGTTTCAATATTCCGATCTTTATATTCATCAGCAACAAAACCGATTTTCAACAAATCCATATTGTTACGCACAAGCAGCCATTGATACCAGCCTTTCAGTTTGTCAATATTATCCTTCCATACATTCAATTTATTCAAAACCAACTCCATCCAGTTCTCCGATTCCTCATAAAGCAATCTTTTCGATATTCCAAGAGTATCCAACAATACTCGCTCTTTCTCATCTATCGTCAAAATTAAATCGTACACTTCGGTTAGCGTGCTTCCGTAAAGACTTTTAAACGAAATGATACCATCCGATAAATATTCAGCCAAACGCTCCTTGAAAAATGTGGCCCCGGCAATATCTCCGGTCAACTTCAGGATCAATTTATTTATAATGGAAAAATCATCAACAATTTGTTCTATATTATTCCAATTTTCAACTCCTTTATGGCCCGACTTTCCAAATATCTCAGGAAAATTTCCGGCATTCTCTTCCACATAAGCCTTCTCCTCTTGATATTTTATAATACCGGATAAAACATCCGTTACACCTTGCCGGTTAATACCATTAAAGGAATAGCCGCTCAATAGCTTACGAATTTTCTTTTGTCCGAAATATTTAGGCAAGAACCATCTTTTGGATGCCTGACTCCATTTCATCAAAAATAGTTTTGCATCGATCGAAAATACACCGTCGGAAAAATCAGCGGATATATGCTGCCTTGCCTGATCACGCTCTTTTCCATGAAGACAGATTTCCCTGTATTTATCAATCCATTCGCTCAGCCTGGGCTGCTTCAGCAAGGCAGGTGTTAATTCCGGAATACGAAGTAATCCATCTACAATTCCGGATATTATTTCGATATCATTTTTAGAGTAAAGAGGCTTCGTTGTAAACAAACCGGACAAAGGCTTCAGTTTTAATTTTATTTCCGAAATCAGATTGATCATATCATCAAGATTTCCCAGGGCTTCTTCTTTAACAATTGATGAGTAGCTGGAAATTGAAATACCTGTCAGAGGGTGATTGTGCGGATGACCATAAGCATTAGCCACACTGACAAGAGAAGCCAGGACCTCTTGCCATTGCAGAACCAATTCTTTGTTTAAATCCGGAATATACGTTCGCGGAAATTCAAATTCAGCTTCTACTTCCAAGTGCTGATATCTTGTGATCGCTTCATAAAGAGACAGTCCGAAAGAATATGTACAATGCAATGCTTCAACATACTGATTTAATTCCTGACGAATTTTATGTAATCTTTCAGATTCCCATTTGAAGTTTTCGGGAGAAACCGCTCTTACGATTTCCGTAGTTTCTTTCAATTGAGAAAGAATATTTGATTTCTTTGTCTTATTTGAATGTATCTCAAGACAAAAGGGTGCCAGTCCAATCGCATTCAATCGCTTTTGTACAACAGTCAATGCCGCCATTTTTTCAGCAACAAACAAGACCCGTTTTCCACAATAAAGGGCATTGGCTATCAGATTCGTTATCGTTTGCGACTTCCCCGTTCCCGGAGGACCATGCAGGATAAAACTTCTATCATTTGCAGCTTCATAGATTGCTTCTAATTGTGAAGAATCTGCACTTATAGGCAACAGAATATCGGATGGTAACAAATGTTTGTCGAATTCCGACGCGTCTGCCATTTCAAAGTCTTCCTCCCATTCAATTCTTCCGCTCATCAGACTGGAGGCAATTTTATTTTTTACAAGTTCATGAGAATTATTATGAATATCATTCCACATGATAAACTTATTAAAAGAAAATATACCTAATATCGCCTGTTCTTCAACATCCCATTTAGATTGATCTTTAATACTGTTTCTTATAATGGAAAATATCAGATTTACGTTTATACCGCTTTCATCTGTCGGCAGAGCACTCAACCCGGTAATATTAATATTAAAATTCTGACGAAGCATTTCGAGTAATGTAATATTCATCATTGGCTCTTCTTCGCGCGACCGTATAACATAACCTTTAGCAGCTGATTTTCTTATTATTTCAACCGGCATCAGCAATATCGGCGCATAGCGGGGACGCTCACTCGCTCTTGTTTCATACCACTTCAGCATCCCTAAGGAAATATATAATGTATTCGCTCCGTTCTCTTCCATAGAAATACGTGAAGAACGATACAAATGAGTTAACGCGTTACCCAGCTCAACCTCGGAAAGATACGAACGAAGACGCTTCTGCGTAAGCTCTGATTTTATCAGCTCAACTACAGGATCCGTTTCCGTCACGCTCTGGTACAATCCGTATTCATGCAAAGGATTATTCCAATCCACCGGCTTATGTAAAATTTGAAATTCATCTCCATCCGCCAACGCGTCTTCAAACAAGCTCAGATTAGCGGAAATCAACTGAAGTGTATTTTTCGTAACTCTTATATTCAGAAGATTATTACGTAAGCTTAAGTCGAGCAATTTTCGTTCCCACAACAACTGCTTTGTCACCTCTATTTCAGTACTTATACCTGATAAATCATAAGGATTAATGCATTGAGGAGTAGCAACTAAATTTCCCTTTGCCTCGCTCTTCTTCTCCTCTATTTCCCAATGTTGTCCATTAAGAACACGCTGAGGTATCGGCTTAATACCGGAAAATCGGGTACGTTTAACATCTAAGGCAAGCAAAAATCCGGATTGAAGCAGTTTATCTTTTGCAATCTTTACAGCCTTATCAAAATTTGTTTCGGCGCCAGAATTGGCACCGGTCATTTCCACCAACACAATATCATTGACGCCATCTGCTATCCTTTTTGTCAGCAAAGAAACATCATCAATAACAGAGTCCGGAAATGTTTCCGGAACAAGCCATCCTCCTGCAAAAGCATGACCTTCCGCAACAAGAATAAGAGCATGAATACCTATTGCCTCAAGGCAGGAAGCATACAGAAGTGACATATCTAAGCATGTTCCGAGCCTTTGGGACATAATCGTATCCGATAAACGGATACGTTGTCCGGACGATTCAAAGCTTGCCGGAACAGTACTATATATAATATCCTGCTCTGAAATCGCAGTATAAATGGCAGCCATCTGCTTTTTTACGCGATCCGGATTCCGGCTCTGATACTCATTCAGTGAAGAATCATTTGTCCACTGTTCCAAAATCTCCGCAGCTCTTTTGATTACAGGATTGATAGCCGGATGATTTGGGGTCACAAAAGAAGCCAACATCTCAGGTAAAACGGACAGACCGCTCCACTGATCGTACGCCAGAATATAAACAGGATAACTTTGCCTGAATACAGATTCTGATTCCACGTAAACTTCGATTGTTATATATCCGGAGAACCCTTCCGTCAACTGAGCAAAATAGTTAGCAGACAAATTAAGGCTTACAATCTCAGCTGATACTGCTTCTTTTTCAGGGATAAACTCTATAAATAGCGGAATTGCGGTTCCAAACACAGGTTCCGCAGAAAGCTCTATCTTTACGTTGTTCAAGGTACATTCTGTCAGATTTTCTATTGACAAACGCCTTATAACAGATATCCGGTTCTGCTGTATAGCAAAGTTCACCACCGGCAGATATATAAATTCAACTTTAACAATATCAAACATTGTATTCACCCTATTTTATCCGACAAATTTACACAAACTTTTATATTTCATATATATCCGGTCTTATTATCAACCATATCTATTATTTTAAGTTCAAAGCCTAATTTATCACATAACTTTATTGAATTTATATTTTCATCGTTTACGCGTGCCACAATTATTTTTACTTTAAATTTTAACTTCAAATTCTCTATCATCGCTTTCTGCATTTCGTATGCAAGTCCTCTTTATTCCAATCACACTTACCATTCGAAAAAAATTCCATCGTTTCGCACTGATTATAAAATTCAAGAAAATCATCTGAATCAGTTATATCAAATGGAGCAATCATTAAGCGCTCAGTTTCTATTTTATACATTATCTAATCCCTTTTTTTTATGTATTTTCATGCATTCTATTGACAGCTTTGCGATTTTAATTCTTTATTCTTAATAACTCACTCAGTTTGTCAACCAGTTTATCTATATCCGCATTCTGAATAATCAACGGAGGCAAAAATCTCAGCGTATTTAATTTGAACCCGGCAACAAAACCACTTTCAAATAACAGATGATTAAGCCGTTCGCCATTAAAATCTTCACTAAACTCAAGAGCCAGCATCAATCCGCGCCCCCTGATATCTTTTATTTTATCCTGATATAGATCTTTCAATAAAAATAATTTATCTTTAAAATATTCTCCCATAAGTCGGCTTTGCTCTATTAGATTTTCTTCCTGTATTATTCTAATGACCTCAAGTCCGATAGCACATCCCAACGGATCATTCTGATGTGACTGGGCATAACCAAAAGGATTCCTTACAAAATCATCTTTAACTTTTGAACTTATTGTAACAGCGCTTATAGGAAAACCATTTCCCAATGCTTTTCCAGTTACAACTATATCCGGGATGAAATTATAATAATTAAAACCAAACCATTTGCCCAAGCGCCCCATCCCGGTTGTAACTTCTTCCGCAACAATCAGACAGTTATTCTTTACACAATTTTCAACCAAATTACAGATAAATTGATTTTCCGGAAATCGGACCATTTCGACTGAGGCACCTCCCGTTTCAATAACAAATGCAGCAACTTCCATAAAATCTATATTTCCGACAGATTCTATGTCATTAAATCCGACAGAGAGCAAATCATTATTATCATCTGCAATTCGCCCGAATCCATACGCGCTCAGATATGAATTGCTGACCTTAAGAATCTTTTTCCGTCCGGTTAAGTATCGGGCCATAGATATTGACAAGTTAACAGCTTCAGAGCCGGAACTAAGAAAAACACTCGCGCCGTTATCCAACCCCATCAGTTTCTGCAACTCCACAGATAAGCTTTCCGCATATTCATTTCTAAACCGGTAGCCCTGATGTATCAGTTCACGAGATTGCTCAGTTATCAGCTTTGTTATACGGTCATTACTATGTCCGATATTTCCACACCACACTCCTGCTTCAAAGTCCGTATAGACCTTCCCCTCCGAATCGTACAAGCAACAATCCTTCGACTTTACTATAAACTTTTCACTAGAATTATAGAAAGGTATTATATCCTCAATCATATATTCTCATTCTATTTATCATCTTAAGAGCATTGCTCCTTAATCTACTAACGAGCAAATCATACAAATTTGATGCAAATCTATTGAAAAATTATTATTTAACAAAAATTATCCTGTCCTAAAACAAAACAAGCCATACCGAAAAACGATATAGCTTGTTTCCAAAATATGTTTACTAATCAAATTATTCTACATGAAAAGCAATGCGAAGCGCTTCTACTTCTTCATCCGATATAGGCTGAAGTGTTCCTATGCTCATACCCATAATAAGCGACTTGGCGCTAAATTCCGCTACTTCTAAACGGTCGAACGTATTCAACAGTCCATCACCGGTAACAATGATTGAATCGTTTTCCAACATGACTGCCGGATTTGTTTTCAACAATTCCGCGATTCGTTTATTGTCTTCATATCGCATTCCGAATGGCATGCTTGGAATGTCTTTCAAGAATATCCAACTTTCCGGTATCGTGCGTACATTAAATTTAACGCCCGAAGTACAGAAACCCATGATATGAGGCGGCTGTGTAAGAATGATGGAATTGATCTTGGGATTACTTTGGTAGATTTCCTGATGCAACGCAACCGAACGGCTCGGAATTTTACCGGCCTCTACTTTTCCATCTTTTATCTGCACAATGTTTTCCGGTTCCATATCCCACCGTGGTATTCCCAAGGGTGTTATCAGAAAGTCATTCTCCCTCCAACGAACAGAAACCGTTCCGTAAGAACTTATCATTAATCCCTGGTCACAGGCGCGATGTATGATTTTAATAATCTGATCCCGGATACCACGTTCATCCGATGGATGTGTGACATTCATAAAGGGAGGAAAATTTGTCGGAACAGCCTTATCGTGCTGCTCAATTTGAGCATCTGTCAGATAATTTGGCTTCCCTAAAATCTGAGCGTTAATAACTGTTCTGGCACAGAATTCCAACGTTTCAAAACGCTGATAAGCATCTTTCATATCTTCTCCGCAAAGTACAACCCCATGATTTTCCATAATAACGGCTTTGTACTCCGGATGTTCTCTGAACTCATTGGCTATTTTCTTTCCGAGATTTTCACTCCCAGGCACATCATACGGTGCAAAACCGATTGTTCCACATACACTCTTAGCCTGTGGAATAATATTTGTATCCGGTATCTGGTGTGTTATACTGAATGCCACTAATGCAGGCGGATGCGCATGAATAACAGCCGACATACTCGGACGCATATCATATATTGCCTTATGAAAAGGATATTCCGACGAAGGTCGATGTTGTCCGACAACCGTCCCGTCCGATTTCACACACACAATGTCTTTTTTTATAAGAGACCCCTTGTCCACGCCGGCAGGTGTAATCCATATATCTCCATTATCATCTTTAATAGAGATGTTTCCTCCCGAAGTAGTAGTTAAACCGCTTCGATAGATGCGACTGATAACAACAATCAGTTGATCGGCCGGATGCATCAGTTTTGTGTCTAATAGTTTCATTTTTATATAGATAAAAAATATTTATCCCAATAATATTCTTTTCGGGATGCAAAGGTAGTACAAACCAAATGAAATACAAAAATAATGTTCTCTTATTTTTATTACTTCGGAATGAAGCCTGCTTTCATCGAATAAAGATAAAGGTTGTTCAAACCGGAGATAATGTAAAACAAACAAGGAGATAATATTTTAATATTTACCTCCTTGTTCAAACCTTATTATTTATGAAGAAAAACCGCTACAAATTCGGGTAAATAAGTGAAAATATTAAAATCGCAAGTCCTATCAACAATACAACGATTGTCATCTTAGAGACACCTTTCCACTCCTTTAATACGATTCCCCAAATATTACTAAAAATCACGTTCAACGCCATCAATATAGACCATGAAAAAGCCATCATCACACTTCCGGGTTCAAGAAAACTTTTTCCCATGCCAAGACCAAAAAACTGCGAATACCACAACAATCCGGCCAATGCGCAAAAGAAGATATTATTTGCAAACAAGGATGTTTTGCCATAATCATTAAATGTTTTATTTCTCGCATTCTGGAACAGACAATATACTGCATTCGTAACAAAACCTCCGCATGTAACCATCATTGTAGCCGGTAGCGTTTTAAACAAATCATTCACTCCGTCAACAACTAATGGTTCTCCGGCTTCTAACCCCAACGCAAAACAAGCACTCATAACCCCGGCAAGTAAAGCAACAAGAAGACCCTTTGTCAAAGCAAAATCCTTAATCGCTTTTTTCTTATCCTCTTCAGACATATTCTTTGCACGCAAACTACCGGCATAACCAATGACGGCAATACCCATGATAGTGATACATACCCCTACCAGTAGAATAAGTCCGTCACCCTTAAATAGGTCTGTACCCTTCATTATTGCCGGAATAATTGTACCGAATGCAGAGCATGTTCCAAGCGCGATAGATTGTCCTAAAGCCACACCTAAATAACGCATGCTCAACCCAAACGTCAAACCGCCTACTCCCCATAAAACGCCAAAAAACAAAGCTCTGAGCGAAGCAGAAGAATCAACTGTCAATATTTGTCCAAGACTGCTACCTTCCGGTACCGCAAGTAAAGCTCCGAGAAATGGGAATATCAACCAGGCAAAGATTCCCTGCGTAAGCCAGAAACTTTCCCATGACCAGTCCTTCACCTTATTGATAGGTACATACGAACTTGATTGCCCGAAACTGCCTACCGCTATAATTAACAATCCTATTAATGTATTCATATTGATAGAATAAGGCCGGGCAATAAAACACCCCAAAGCGCTGTTCTATTGCCTGACAATTTTTATTTGCGTTTTGATGTCACCGCTTTCTCATACTGTTCTATCTCCGCAATATAGTTATCGCCGGCAGGCACTTCATTCTGCAAACAGAACATATCCCATACTGCATTCCATGGCATACTTTTCAATTCTTCCTGCAATGCAAGACGTTGGAATAATTTATCTTTGGCTTCATACTGCTGTAATTGTTTTTGTGGCTCAAGAAGCGCCATAATAAGCGCTTTTTGAGCAGCGCGTACGCCAATAACATAAGCACCGATGCGATTAATTGTCGCATCAAAATAATCAAGGCCAATATGAACGCGATCCAAAGCATTGCAGCGGATAATTTCACGCGCCAGATCCTGCAAATCATCATTCAATATTACCACATGGTCACTATCCCAACGAATAGGACGGCTCACGTGCAACATAATTTCAGGAGTGAAAAGTAATAATGAAGAAATCTTATCCGCTACACTTTCAGTCAAGTGGAAATGTCCGGTATCAAGTGTAACGATTTTACCCTTCTTTGCTCCGTAACCAAGATAAAAATCATAAGAACCTACCGTATAACTTTCAAGACCAATACCAAACAATTTGGCTTCAATACAGTCTTTCATATTTTTATATTTAGTAGCAAAAACCTCATCCAATGATTGCTCTAAAATCTGTCTGTATTTCAATCGATTAGCCGGCACTTCCTTGCTTCCGTCATGAATCCACAAGTTCATAATACAAGGATCTCCCTGAAATTTACCCATTGCCTCACTTATCTTGCGACAACGTTTGGTATGTTCAATCCAGAATTCGCGTATCGCCTTATCCGGATTGGAAAGAGTCAGGTTTCCGCTTTTCGGATGAGAAAATGACGTTGAATTAAAATCAAGCTTCATATTATTTTCTTTACCCCACTCCATCCAGCTCTGGAAGTGTTTAGGTTCCACTTCGTTACGATCAACAACCTTTCCTCCAAAATCTCCGTATATTTCATGAAGATTCAGACGATGTGTCCCGGGAATCATTGATTTCGCTTTAATAATATCCGCGCGTAATTCATCTATATTACGGGCACGTCCCGGGTAATTTCCCGTTACCTGAATGCCTCCGGAAAGCTCACCTCCCTGATTTTCAAAACCAACAACGTCATCTGCCTGCCAGCAATGCAGAGAAAATGAAATTTTCTTCAATGCGGTCAATGCTTTCTCTGTATCTACTCCAAGTTCAGCATAGCGTTCTTTTGCCGCTTCATACGCCTTTTTAATTGCACTATCTTTCATCTCGTTTACAATTTATTGATTAATAATAATTTATTTATAATTCAAATTCTATATTCAATTTAATAAAATCTCCTTATTTTACTTCCGGCATAAATGTTTTAACATCAAATGCCTTAGCTACTATTCTGCGTATTTCCCAGCGATCCTTCACCAAACCCGCCGCTTTTGCCTGCATCATGCAGTTTCCGATAGCCGTCGCTTCCGAAGGTCCGGCTATAACCGGTATACCAAGGGCATTCGCTGTCATTTGATTGATTAACTCATTCTGGGAACCGCCGCCTATAATATGAAGTTTTTCTATCGGAAATGAAACCATTTCAGATAACATTCCAATCACATCCACATAACGATGGACAAGACTCTCGAAAATACAACGGATAAATTCCGCATCGGATGTTGGCGGAACCATACCGTTCTCTTCACAGATTTTAGCAATCATTTTTGTCATGCTTACCGGATTCGCCAAACGAGGGTCGTCCGGATTCACATAAGCTTTTACATCACCGGAATGCATTGCCATTTCCATTATTCCGGAATAAGTATAGGTGCGCCCTTCGCGCTCCCATTCTTTGCGACACTGCTCCAATAACCACATTCCGGTTATATTTTTAAGGAAACGCGTAGTCCCTTCTACCCCACCCTCATTCGTAAAATTCTTCTCATAAGATTCAATTGTCAGGATAGGCGTTTCCGTTTCCACTCCCATCAGGCTCCATGTTCCACTGCTCAGGTATGCGAAGTTCGGATCTTCCGCAGGAACAGCAAGAACAGCCGAAGCCGTATCATGCCCAGCCACTGTTACAACAGGAACTTTTCCTAACCCCGTTTCTTCTGCTAACGCGTCGGTCAGTGTACCGATCACGGTTCCCGGATCCGTCAATGGATGAAGCAATGACGGGGAAACACCCATCGCCTCCAATAACGAAGGCTCAAACTGCCGTTTAGCAGGATTCAGGATCTGTGAAGTCGACGCTTCCGTGTATTCGCAAACTTGCTTTCCCGTAAGCATATAGGACAACAAATCCGGCATAAATAAAATTTTATCAGCTTGCGCCAACGGCGAAAAATTTTCCTGTTTAGCACGATACAACTGATAAAGGCTGTTGAAATTCATGATCTGAATACCGGTCATTCCATATACCTTATCTTTTGATACTAATTTAAAGTAATCTTCCGGAGCGCCATCCGTATACGGATCACGATATGCACGAGGCAAACCAAGTATTGTCCCGTCTTTACCGATATAACCAAAATCGACACCCCAGGTATCAATACCTATAGATGTCAGCTTGATACCTTGTTTAGCACACTCCTTTAAGCCTTCTTTCAAAGATTTATATAGTCCGAAAACATCCCAGTAATATTTCCCGTGAAGTTCCATAATCGCGTTAGGAAAACGCGTAAGTTCTCTCATTTCAAAATTGACACCATCAAAAATTCCCAAGACGGAACGTCCGCTGGTTGCCCCTAAATCAAAAGCCAAAAAATAATTTTTCTCCATGGTATTAAGGTATTAATATTTTCTATATTTCATTCTTTGGCAAAAATATCTTATATTTCTGTCCTATACAATTATTTTTTTGATTTTTATTGTTTCATTTTTGACAGTAACACCTTTTTTCGTGCTATTTATGTAATTTGCGTTTAGAATAGGTATATTTTTTTAATTTTTTTTTGCTTGACTCTTCTGAAAACTACTGCTAATTTCGTAGCTTCAAATTTGACGAAATAAATTTTTAAGTAAACAAAAAAACCATGACACGAGAAATTAAATTTAGCCTTCTTTACCGCGACATGTGGCAATCGGCAGGAAAGTATCAACCCCGCGTAGATCAACTTAAACAAATAGCCCCGGTGATAGTAGATATGGGTTGTTTTGCACGGGTAGAAACCAACGGTGGTGCATTTGAGCAAGTAAATTTGCTTTATGGCGAAAACCCGAATGTAGCAGTGCGCGAATTTACCAAGCCTTTCAATCAAGCGGGAATCCTTACACACATGCTCGACCGCGGCTTAAACGGATTGCGTATGAATCCTGTTCCTGCCGATGTACGTAAATTAATGTACAAAGTAAAACACGCTCAAGGTGTGGATATCACCCGTATTTTTGACGGTTTGAACGATGTGCGCAACATTATTCCGTCTATTAAATATGCGAAAGAAGGCGGCATGACGGCACAGGCTTCGTTGTGTATTACCCATTCGCCCATTCATACGGTCGAATACTATGTCAATATGGCCAGGGAATTGATTACAGCCGGCGCACAGGAAATTGCGTTGAAAGACATGGCCGGTATTGGCCGTCCGAACAGCATAGGACTTATTGTAAAAGGCATTAAGCAGATTGCTCCCGAAATTATTTTGGATTACCACGGCCATAGTGGTCCGGGCTTTTCGGTGGCTTCCATGCTCGAAGCGGCCAAAAACGGCATTGATGTAATTGATGTGGCTATGGAACCACTATCATGGGGTATGGTACACCCCGATGTGATTACCATTCAAGCCATGTTAAAGGACGCCGGCTTCAAAGTGGCCGACATCAACATGAAAGCATACATGGATGCACGTAGACTGACACAATCGTTTATCGACGATTTTCTTGGTTATTTTATTGACCCAAGCAATAAGGTGATGACTTCGTTACTTGTGGGCTGCGGCCTGCCTGGCGGGATGATGGGTTCGATGATGGCCGACCTGAAAGGAATGCACAATGCCATTAACATGGCGTTACGTCAAAATAATAAGCCGGAAGTAGCTTTTAACGACTTAGTTGTACAACTTTTCCAGGAAGTGGAATATGTATGGCCAAAACTCGGCTATCCACCGTTGGTAACGCCATTTAGCCAATACGTAAAAAATATTGCATTAATGAATATTCTGTCGATGGCTAAAGGCGAACCACGTTTCTCTATGATTGACAAGGATAGCTGGAACATGATTTTGGGCAAAATGGGTAAACTCCCCGGCACGTTGGCCCCCGAAATTGTGGAAATTGCGAACAATAATAATCTGGAATTCTATACCGGCGATCCGCAAACACCTTATCCTGATGCGTTGGAAACATTCAAGAAAGAGATGAAGGACAATAATTGGATTTTCGGAAAGGACGACGAAGAGCTCTTTGAATTGGCAATGCACGACCGCCAATACCGCGATTATAAATCAGGAGTGGCTAAAGAGCGTTTCAATACCGAGTTGGAACAAGCCAAGGCCAAAGCCGGCGCACCGATTGTAATAGTACGTCCAGTGGTAGAAATACCGAAATTTGATGTAAACAAAATAAAAGAGCTGTATCCTACTGCTCAACCAGTACAATCGGCTATTAAAGGAAAAGTGATCTGGCAATACAGTGTGGACGATCAGTCGACTGCACCGGTAGTGGGCACAGAGTTCAAAAAAGGCCAACCCGTTTGTTTTGTGCAAACCTATTATGGTATAGAACCGGTAGTAGCCCTTGCCAATGGCCAGCTGATACAAGTAGAAGTGAAGCAAGGCGAAGACGTGGTCAAAAATCAAGTATTGGCTTTCCTGAAAATAACTGCCTAACTCAGCCGACAATTCGTAATCTACCAGAATCTGTTCGTCTAAGGCCAACACATCAAAATAGATAATTATTAAAAAGGTATATCTTTGTATCTACGGAACAAAGATATACCTTATCCTTTTTCGGACATACCGGACCCACAAATGATTAGTCGTTATGATCGTTTGTCATCGTTTGATGCGTTTGTCCTAATTTACACCTCCATTTTTGTCTTTTCTGATAAATAATAGGTATATTTGCCTAATTAGAATACAAAAACGAATAAATGCCGTTTTTAGCTTAAAAAATTTATAGATGAAAAAAGTATTAACCACCATTTGTTATATTTTACTTGTTGTTACAACAAGCAAGGCGCAAGACTTGAATGCTACTGATATTGTAAAAAAAGCCGACGACAATATACGTGGGAAAAGTCTTTATTCTGAGGTAAAAATGACCATTGTCCGTCCGACCTGGAAACGTGAAGTGGATTTCAAAAGTTGGTCGAAAGGCGATGATTATGCCCTGGTATTAATTACCGGGCCGGCCAAAGACAAAGGGCAGTCGTTTCTGAAACGGCAGAACGATTTGTGGAACTGGCAACCAAGCATCGGCCGGATGATTAAAATGTCATCTTCCGTGATGGGGCAGTCATGGATGGGAAGTGACTTTACGAATGATGATTTAGTGAAGGAATCTTCGCCTGTGAACGACTATACACATACACTGGAAAAAACAGAAGCTGTCCGTGAATTCGATTGTTACAAGATTATCCTGATTCCGAAAGAAAATGCTGCAGTAGTATGGGGCAAAGTCATCATGTGGATTTCCAAAATAGATTTTATCGAAGTGAAATCGGAATTTTATGATGAAGAATACAAATTGATCAATACGATTAATGGTTTTGACATTCAATCATACGGTAGCCGTAAATTACCTTCGCGTATAGAAGTAGTTCCTGCCGATAAACCGAATCAAAAAACGATAATGACTACTCTTCGTAACGATTTCGACAAACCTATCGATGAGAGTTTCTTTTCTCAGCAAAACATGAAAACAGTAAAATAATGTTCAAATTAGCTTGGCGAAATATCTGGCGGAACAAACGGCGAAGCATGATAACCATTGCATCGATTTTCTTTTCCGTTTTCTTTTGTGTGATTATGCTGTCGTTTTCCAATGGCGTATGGAACAATGTGATTAATCAGACCCTTCGTACGCAAGCGGGACATATACAAATCCATCAAAAGGGGTATTGGGATGATCAGGTAATCGATAATTTTATGGAAATGGATTCAGCTACGATCGCCTCCATCGAATTGATACCGGAAGTTGCCTATACATCTCCTCGTTTGGAGACATTTGTGATGGCATCGACCGAAAAGACAACAAAGCCTTGTGCTCTCACCGGCATCGATCCCGCACGGGAAAACCGGATGTCGTCCATGGCCGGTCATATTGTCGCAGGAAATTATTTGACTGCAAACGATGATGGAATTCTGATTGGAAAATCATTGAGTGAATATCTGAAGGTAAACGTTGGTGATACGCTGGCGTTGATCGGACAAGGTTATCATGGCGCCAATGCTGCCGGTTTGTTTGTGATACGGGGAATCTTGCATCTGCCTATTCCCGAAATGGACGCACGGTTTATATATGCATCGCTCGGAACAGCACAGGAATTCATTAGTTTTCCGAACGGAGAAAGCAGTTTGTTAATCACATTGAAAAATGAACGAAAATTAGATAAAACAATCAATGAAATAAAAGCTAAAATCGATACCGGCCAGTATGAAATACTTTCTTGGAAAGTCACGATGGAAAAGCTGCTGAACCAAGCCTCATCAGACAAAGCTTTTTCAAAAGTGATCATGTTCGTTTTGTATATCATTATCGGATTCGGAATTTTGAGTACATTCATTATGTTAGCGAACGAACGCCGGCATGAGTTTGCGTTGTTTATATCTCTTGGTATGAAACGGGGAAGACTTGTGAGATCAATACTTCTGGAACTGTTGACCATGACTTTTCTGGGTATTGTTGCAGCGATAATCGCTACCGTTCCTATTATTTTGTATTTTTATTATTATCCCATTGTTTTAACAGGTAATCTTTCCGACACAATGCTTCAGTACGGAATGGAAAACATTCTACCCATGGATACCAACCCTCTGATATGGGTTTCACAAGTTGCTATTATTATCCTGATAACTTGTGTTATGGCAACCTATCCGGTGAGAAAAATAATGAATCTGGAAATCAGTAAAGCGATAAAGCTATGATACTATCATTGGCATGGAAAAATATTTGGCGTAATAAGGTGCGAAGCTCTATCATTATCGGAGCGATTGCTATCGGTTTGTTTGCAGGGACTTTCATGACCTCGTTTATTTCGGGATGGATGCAGGGACAAGTGGAATCGGATATTCATAATCAGATTTCATACATTCAGATTCATCATAAAAATTTTCTGATCAATTATGATTTGACCGATTATTTTTTAAGACAGGACATCGAACCGGAATTGAAAACGAATGATACGATTTCGCATGTAAGTTACCGGCTAAAAATGGTAGGAATGCTTGCTTCGGCTGCTAATGCCATGGGTGTGAATATCAACGCGGTCGATGTCGATGAGGAAATGGCCGTATCCAATTTATACAAAAACATTCCGGATACCTGCGGTAATTTTCTGCAGGCCGAAAATCCGATGCAAATCGTTATCAGCAAACGAACGGCAGAAAAATTGAATGTAAAACTGAAGTCTAAGGTCGTTGTTAATTTTCAGGATGCGAACGGAGAGGTTGTCAGTCTGGCTTTTCGTATCTACGGAATTTTCAAGACCACTAATAGTGTTTTTGATGAAGGCAATGTATTTGTCAGAAAAGATGATATTTCAAAGTTAACAGGGTTACCTGACGGAGCTGTTCATGAAGCAGCGATCATGCTTGCGGAACCGCACGCCTGCGATGTTCTGACAGAAGAATTGAAACAACAGTTTTCGGACATGGATGTTCAAAACTGGAAAGAATTAAATCCGATGTTAAAACTTTCAGACGAATGGCAGGGACTGATGAGTACGGTTATTCTTGGTATTTTCCGATTTGCACTGGCTTTCGGAATTATCAACACCATGTGGATGGCCGTGTTGGAACGGACACACGAATTGGGTATGCTAATGGCGATCGGTATGAGTAAAAATAAGATTTTCCGGATGATCATGACCGAATCACTTTTATTGACAGTAGTGGGTAGTGTAATTGGTGTATTGATTGCATTAATTGTGATTATGCTCACTGCGAAAAACGGAATCGATCTTTCGTTTATGATGGGAGATAACTTTGAAGATTATGGATTCGGATCATTAGTGTATCCCGCAATCTCTGTCTGGATGTTTGTTCAAATAACTTTGTTGGTATTGATCTGCGGGATAGCTTCGGCTGTTTATCCGGCACGTAAAGCATTAAACTTAAACCCTCTGGATGCATTAAAGAATTAAAAATAAATTATCGTATGAAAATTATAGAAACAAAAAGCTTATCGAAGATTTATAAAGATCAGGGAGGTGATGTACATGCTGTTAATAATGTGAATATCAGCTTTTCGAAAGGTGAATTTACAGCAATTGTAGGTCCTTCGGGTTCAGGGAAAACAACGCTTTTGAATCTCATTGGAGGATTGGATCAACCAACTTCGGGTTCTGTTATTATCGATAATCTGGATATCGCGACAATGAAATCGTCGAAAATGGTTGATTTCAGGTTACACAATATCGGCTTTATATTTCAATCCTATAACCTTATTCCTGTATTGACGGCCAAAGAAAATATATCATTTGTTATGGATTTACAGAAAAGGCCGAAAGAAGAAATAAACCGTCGGGCAATGGAATTATTGTCGCAGGTAGGACTTAGTGACCGTGCAGATTCCCGTCCTGCCAGACTCTCGGGTGGGCAGCAACAACGAGTAGCCGTAGCCCGTGCATTGGCATCGAGACCCAAATTCATTTTAGCCGATGAGCCTACGGCAAATCTGGATAGTAAATCGGCCGAAAATCTATTGGATATCATGGAAAAAATGAATCAGCAGGAAAAGATAACATTTATTTTTTCCACACACGATCCGAGGATCATGGCGAAAGCGAAGCGAATTATTACATTGGAAGATGGGATGGTAATTAATGACGAAGTAAAATAAAACGATGAAGCGGATTTTCTTCACGATAATGCTGTTTTTTATTGTTATGCATAATCTGATAGCACAGGAAAATAAAAAGCAATTCGAAATCTCAGGTTATGTTAATGATATGCCTTCGGTCATTATGCAGAGCCCGGACAACGAATGGTTATGGGAAAATCTGATACACAACCGCCTTAACTTCGATTGGCAAATCAACACCAATTGGAGAATAGATGCCGGAATGCGTAATCGTCTCATGATCGGAAATATAACAGAACAACCCGGATATGCCGAAAATATCGGATTTGATAATGGCTGGATGGATATGTCCTGGAATATAGTCGATGAGAGAAATGTCTTACTAAATACGACATTCGACCGTCTGTATCTAACGTTTGGAAAAAACAAATGGGATCTGAAGCTTGGACGGCAGCGAATCAATTGGGGACAAACATTAGTTTGGAATCCGAACGATATCTTCAATACCTATTCGTTTTTCGATTTCGATTATGTAGAACGTCCGGGCTGTGATGCTTTTCGTGGAACGTATTACCATAATGAAACTTCATCGACCGAATTAGCTGCTTCAATTGATTATTCGGACAAAGTTACAGTAGCGATGTTACACCATTGGAATCTTAAAAACACAGATTATCAGGTGATGGGTGGTATGCTTACCGAATCTGACGTTGTTATTGGAGGTGCTGTAAGTAGCGACTTCAAGGGAATTAATATTCGCACAGAACTTTCTTATTTTCAACCGATTAAAAATTTTACTGATACCAGTGGAGTTATCTCTGTTTCTGTCGGGTTGGATTATCTGTTTAAAAATTCGCTCATGCTACAAACAGAAGTATTGTATAATAACGTAGGAAATACATTTTCGAGAGAAGGATTACTTGCTTTATATACAGCGCCTCTCTCTGCCAAATACTTATCTGTCTGCGACTGGAATATTTTTGTTCAGGCTTCCTATCCTTTTACTTCCCGCTTATCAGCGTCATTGTCGGGAATGTCTTTCATCGATATACAATCTTTTTACACCGGACTCTCTATTGACTATTCTATCCTCGAGAATCTGGACTTTTCTTTTATCACACAACATTTCACCACCACTGGGAAATCTGATTGGGGCCATATGCAAGCATGGTTAGGATTTATCCGGTTGAAGTATTCATTTTAACTCCCAGCCAATTTATTAAACACCTGTTTTTCTCTGGCTGCATTTTCTAATTTCCGCAAAATATTCCATATCTTTGCCTCGTACAGTGGCAAAGACAACAAATACTCAATATGGATACTGCTCAGAAAAACAGGTTGTTTTATCTTTCTATCGGAGGAAATGATGAAGACTGGGGCATTGTAGTGACTACAGTGGGAGACCAGTCTATCCCCCCCTGTACACACTATCCACCGGTACAACATCCGGACACATATTTATTTACTCCTGACAAAGGACGTGTCATCAACGAATATCAGTTGGTTTATATAACAAACGGCAGCGGTTGGTTTTCCTCTCAACACATGGAAAAGAAACAAAAGGTGACAGCCGGCACCATGATATTGCTTTTTCCCGGTGAATGGCATAGCTATGCGCCTGATTCTGCGACGGGATGGAGTGAATATTGGGTAGGGTTTCGCGGACTTCATATTGACAATCGAGTTAAAAAAGGCTTTTTTACAAAAAAAGAGCCACTCCATCACGTTGGTGTAAACAGTTCCATCGTCGAACTATATGAAGATATTATAAGAATCGCTCAAAAGGAAAAAGCCGGATACCAGCAAATGATTTCAAGCATTGTTCTATCAATTCTGGGAACAGTTTATTACAAAAGCAAAAACGGACAATATACGGATTCATACATTGTCGATAAAATAAACGAAGCCCGTAACATAATAAAAAGTCATACGGAAAATACAATTTCACAAGAAGATATTGCAAAAAAAATAGGCTTAGGGTATTCATGGTACAGGCGAATGTTTAAAGAATATACAGGTGTTTCACCTGCCCAGTACCATCTTCAGCAAAAACTGATGAGAGCAAAAGAATTTCTTACAACTACGGATAAAACGATTTCGGAAATCGCTTATTCATTGCGTTTTGAAAACGTATGTCAATTCTCTACATTTTTCAAAAAGAAGGAAGGTGTTACTCCTTCCGAATTCAGGAAACGTACACATTAATCATTTCAGATAATAAAAAAATAAAATGAAGACTAAAGTTAAAATAATAGTAACGGTTTTGTTATCAGGCATCATGATAACCGGTTGCAAACAAAAAGAAACCATCAATCCGGAAGCTGAAAACGATATCAAATTCGATTCCATTCTGGTAAATAAAACGTACTATCTGCTGGGAGATACGGCCAATCCATTCTGTTCTCTTGAATCTACATTTATTTACCCCTCTGATTACAAGAACAAAGAAGTATTAGGCAAGATAAGCCGCCACTTTATAAACTCATTCTTTGGTGAAGACACAGCTTCGGTTACACCTCAGGAAGCAATGGACAAATATGTGCTAAAATATATTGAGGATTATAAGGAACTTGAAAGCGATTTCATAACCGAAACTAAAATAACCGGAGAAAAGCCATCACAGGAGTCCTGGTACGCATATTATGAAATGTCATCCAACGAAATCCTCTTTAATAAGTGCAATTTATTGAGCTATACTGTTTCCGTTGAATATTACACCGGCGGAGCGCATGGAGGCCATGGATATAACAATCATGTATTGTACCTCAAAAATGGTGAAGAACTTGAAGAAGACGATCTATTCACCGACAATTACCAGGATGATCTGTCGCAGATAATCGTTGCCACCATCGCTTCGGACAATAGTGTTTCGGCTCCGGAAGAACTTGAAAACATGGGTTATTTCAATATCAAAGAAATATATCCGAATAATAATTTCTACGTTAATGAGGAAGGTATTACATACACATTCAATGAATATGAAATCGCGGCCTATTTTGTCGGAAAAATAGAGGTATTCCTTTCTTATGATAAAATTCGCCACCTGATACGCGAAGATTCCCCTGTTGCACCCCTTGTTTTTACAAAGAAATGAACAATCTTGTTATAAAAAAATATTTCCCCGGAATAACCGGCAAGCAAACAGAACAGTTTGATGCTTTGGGTGAGTTATATACTGATTGGAACGCAAAGATCAACCTTATATCACGCAAAGATATAGATAATCTTTATACACATCACATCCTCCATTCGCTAAGTATTGCAAAATTCATACAATTTACCGATGGTACCCATATTATGGATGTTGGTACCGGAGGAGGTTTTCCCGGAATACCGCTCGCGATATTATTTCCGGAAGTCCGGTTTCATCTTATTGACAGTATCGGAAAAAAAATCAAAGTGGCGCAATCTGTTGCCGATGCCATCGGATTAAAAAACGTAACCACAAGGCATTGCCGTGTCGAAGAAGAAAAAAACACATTCGATTTCGTCATAAGCCGTGCCGTAATGACACTGCCGGAATTAGTAAAAATTGTCCGGAAAAACATTGGAAAAGAACAGCGAAACGCACTCCCGAACGGACTGATTTGCCTGAAAGGGGGTGATCTGCGTAAAGAAATATCTTCATTCGGTAAGAATGTGATCACAACCGAACTTAGCAATCATTTTGACGAAGAATTTTTCGAAACAAAAAAAATAATATACATACCCTTATGATAACCGTAAAGCTATTCACATTCAACTTTTTCGGAGAGAACACCTATTTATTATATGATGAAACAAAAGAAGCGATACTGATTGATTGCGGATGTATCACGCCGGATGAAGAGGAAGCCTTATCCAACTTTATCGACAAAAATAAACTGACATTAAAAAGGCTATTAAGCACGCATTATCACTTTGATCATGTGGTTGGGAACGCATATATTTTTCAAAAATACGGTGTACGACCGGAAATTCACAAGGAAGAAAAGAACGCAAACTCCCCCACCCTCAATATGCAGGCTTCAAAATTCGGTACACCAATGAATTTTGAAGAAATAGAACCGTTGAGAAATATAGAAGACAATGAAAAAATACATTTCGGAAACTCCGCAATAAAGGCTATTCTCGTACCGGGACATTCCCCCGCAAGTCTTGCGTTCTACAGCGAAGCCGATCATTTTGTAATTGCTGGTGATGTTCTTTTTCTCGGCAGTATCGGACGTACCGACCTTTGGGGCGGCGATTTCAGTACACTCATTTCAAGCATTCAAAACCGGCTTCTGACTTTACCGGACAATACCATCGTATATCCTGGGCACGGCCCGTCCACGACCATTGGCGCCGAAAAAAACAATAACCCGTATCTCTAAACAGGTGTTGCGTATTTATTTAGCAATATTTTAATCGATACGATCTTCCTAATCTTTTTTCTTAGAATTATCCCCCTTAAGTTCGTGCTTAAATCAAGCAAAAGTACTTTTTAGTGCAATTTACACAAATCACACTATTAGAAAACAAAATACAAACATCTTCCTTATCAAGAAGCCAAAAAACATAATATACAATAAAAAAAAACAGATAATAACAGATCAAATACAATAATTATAGAATATAAAATATACAATTAAAAATCTAACAATCAAAATATTATAATACAAATAAAAAATATTATTGAAATATATAATAATTTTTATTTGCATAATTAAATTCACATAGTATATTTGCAAAATATTATTAACAAAAAAGTTTTATTATGAAAAATTTGCTATTATTATTTGCAGCAGCAATTGTATTATTTTCCTGCAATAGTCAGGATGAAGTAATTAACCAGAATGAAGTAATTGAGAAAGAAGATCTAATGCTTACTGAAGAAAACACGGAAGAAATAAAATTAAGGATAGCGTCTCCTGATCTTCCGATATATGCTCCGTCCAACCTTCAAGAGATTTATGAATATGCATCTTTTGAAAATGGTAAATATTATAATTTTTATTATACTAAAACAAAAAGAGCCAGTAATTCTTTCTATGATTCCAGAAGCGGCAGAACATACATATATCAACGTGTTTTAGGAAAATTTGCTAAAGAACTAATCCCTTATCGTGGATCTTATTGGGGGGTTGGAATATGTAGATTACTCTATATTCCCAGTTCTAATACATATTCTTTTGTTATCTTAAGTGCTAGGAGCGACGGTGATTATTATGGAACGGATGTTATTGCAGAAGAGTTAGGTTATACTATATGCAGCAACGACCTCAATGACAGCCATAATTATTATGACGGATATTGGGGCGAATTAAAATATTATACAAGTAAAGAAGGTAATAATGAATATCACGTCGGGACAAAACGTCTTTTTGACTCTGAAGAGATGGAAAATAGGGATACAAATCCAGAATGGTATAAAAAATGGGACGGCATAGCTCTATGGGGAATCGGTGTAATCGTAAAATAAATGTACTAAAAAAATAAGACGACTTCGGTCGAAAAAACTAAAAATAAGTTAGGAACCTATTTTGATAAAATCGGTAAATATCCAAATGAGGTAATGGATATTTACCGATTTTTTTGCCACAAAAATAACAACCCACATCTTTAAAAAATCATTTCTCTTCAAGAGATATTTCATAGTCCTTTCCGTCAAGGGTATATGTATAAATATAGGCTGAATTCTTCAACGAATTTATCGACTTCTTTATCACAAGAAAGCAATAAAAGGGAAAACGCTGCCAAAACAACAATTTATTTGCAGTTATTTTGCAGTTAAAGGAAACGGGCCCATCCACGACCATTGGCGCCGAAAAAGCTAATAATCCGTATCTTTAAACAGGTGTTGCGTATTTATTTAGTAATATTTTAATCGATACGATCTTCCTAATCTTTTTTCTTAGAATTATCCCCCTTAAGTTCGTGCTTAAATCAAGCGAAAGTACTTTTTAGTGCAATTTATACAAATCAAACTATTAGAAAACAAAACACAAATATTTCACTTACTAAGAAACATAAAAACATAATATGTAATAAAAAAAACAGAAAATAACAGATTAAATAAAATAATTATAGAATATAAAATATACAACTAAAATACTTACATTCAAAACATTATAATATAAACAAAAAATATTATCGAAATATATAATAATTTTTATTTGTATATTTAATTTTGTATCGTATATTTGCAAAATATTATTAACAAAAAAGTTTTATTATGAAAAATTTGCTATTATTATTTGCAGCAGCAATTGTATTATTTTCCTGCAGTAGCCAGGATGAAGTAATTAACCAGAATGAAGTAATTGAGAAAGAAGATCTAATGCTTATTGAAGAAAATTCGGAAGAGATAAAATTAAGGACAGCGTCACCCGACATTCCGATATATGCTCCGTCCAACCTTCAAGTGATTTATGAATATGCATCTTTTGAAAATGGTAAATATTATGATTTTTATTACAGAACGACAAAACCTGGTAATTCTTTCTATGATTCCAGAAGCGGCAGAACATACATATATCAACGTGTTTTAGGAAAATTTGCTAAAGAATTAATCCCTTATTATGGATATTATTCTGGAATTGAAAAATGCAGATTAGTTTATGACACTAGTACTAATACATATTCTTTTGTTGTCTACGAGGTTAGGAGGATTGACGGTGATTATTATGAATCGCGTGTTATTGCAGAAGAGTTAGGTTATACTTTATATTCAACCCATCCCGATGACAAAATTAATTATTTTGACGGACATTGGGGCGAATTAAAATATTATACAAGCAGAGAAGATAATAATGAATATCGCGTCGGGACAAGACGTCTTTTTGACTCTGAAGATATAGAAGATTGGGATGCAGATCCAGAATGGTATAAAAAATGGTCAGGCATAGGTCTATGGGCAATCGGTATAATAGTAAAATAAGCACAAACAAAACAAGGTAGCTTCGGTCGAAGAAACTAAATATAAGTTAGAAACCTTTTTTGATAAAATCGGTAAATATCCAAATGAAGTAATGGATATTTACCGATTTTTTTTGCCACAAAAATAACCATCCATATCTTTAAAAAGATCATTTCTCTTCAAGAGATATTTCATAACTCTTTCCGTCAAGGGTATATGTATAAGTGGAGGTTGAGTTATAAAGATTATAGATATTATAGATTTGTATAGAATGAGTATATGTTGTTAAGCTTTCTAAATTTTCATTAAGATCACGATTATAAACTTCTACATTCTGACTTATTATTTTCAGGTTCTTAACAATTATAGTTTTAGAAGAATTATTTAAAAGCATCAAGTTTACGGTTCCTGTTACCCATCCATTGATAATAATCAATGTTCCGCTTTTTTGAATTTTGATTCTGTCGTTATCACTTTCTACAGTTACATTACAAATGCCCCTAAGTTTTCCATCTTCCGATTTTACCAAAACAGATGTTTGACCTTTTGACACTCCCGTAATAACACCATTCTCACTGATTGTAACAATGCTCTCATCATAAGACTCATAACTAACATTCTTCAAGTCTGTATTTTCCGGTTTAAAAACAGGCGTAGTTTGGTCTGTTTCTCCAATTAATAGCTTAATCTCAGACTCTGAAAAGGAAAGTTCTATCAATGGAATAGGAGTTATTTTAACATTACAGGATGTAGATATATTTGTGTTTTTTTCTCTTACTGTAACAACCGCTTCACCAACTTTCATTCCTTTGATCAAACCATTATTATTTACCCGCACAATAGCGTCATCACTTGATGACCACTCTAAGCTTTTCGCTTCCGAAGTCTCCGGAATTACACTAACATAAAGCTTATATTCTTTACTATTCATTAACTCAACAAAATTCTCACTTAATTTTAAACCTTGCAATTCTGTAGAAACCACATGAATCTCTACCTCATCGGTAAATTCACATGGAATTTGATTTCTGACAAGTGACGCTGTAAGTAAGATTTTGGCTTCTCCACTTTTCAATGCTTTAACACTTCCTGTACCATCAACACTAATAACAGAAGTATTAGATGACGCCCAATGGTAAACAATTGTCTCCACAGATTCTTTAGGTAGATATTCCTTTTCAAATTTATATGTATCGCCAATAGTCATACCATTAATCTTATTAACGATAGATATAGATGTTACTTCAACGAATTTATCGACTTCTTTATCGCAAGAAAGCAATAAAAAGGAGAACGCTGCCAAAACAAACAATATATTCTTTTTCATAGCCTATGTCCATGTGTTATTATTTTCGTTAAGAGTCAGAAATGTATTATACAATACAAACACGAAAGTAGCAAAATAATAACAAACACCATCCTCAAAGACATAAAAAAAGCATCCACAAAACTGTAAATGCTTGATTTTAAAGGTTACCTTTTATTCAGATGCTGCAGCTAACGCTGCTACAGTAATTATTATTACAGGAACTCCTACAGACAGAAAAACAGTTTTCCCTACACTAAAACGCTTCTGTTTTACCAATTTTGTACTTTGAATATTTCTCAAATTATCATTATTGTCAAATGAAAATCTTGAATATTCTTGTATTGCGCCACTTCTTCTACTTGTTGGATTATAATAATATGTATAGGTATACCCATTATTCTGTTCTTCAATTTCTTTGGGTTCTCCCATTTTAAATTCAACATCACTCGACATTGCATTCGCAAATTCTTTTCTTAAAATGTTCTCATTACTTACATATCTTGTAGTAAAACAGGACTGTAACAGAAACATCATTGATAGCATAATTGGTAAGAACTTTTTCATGGTTATTTAATTTTAATTGTTCAATAATTTCGTACAAAAAAGGAATGATACATATGGCTGCTAAGGTATCCAATCTTCATATATTGAATTTATGCATTATAAAACACCCGGATATATGAGTATAAACCATCACTTCTCTTCATTCTGATACAAGGGTAAATTTTGCCATATTCTGTAAATTGTGTGTGTGAAATTTTTTCCTAATATTTCAATATTTTCCTTTATTTTGTTAACCTCCTAAAACATAACAAAGTCTCCACGAAATACATCGTAAAGCCTTTGTTTATTATGTTTCAGTTCGTGATTCCGGAGCGATTCGAACGCTCGACCCACAGCTTAGAAGGCTGTTGCTCTATCCAGCTGAGCTACGGAACCATTCTTCTTTCGGGCTGCAAAGTTAAACATTTTTTCAGATTCTCCAAATCATGAATAAAATAATTTTCTTTACGGTAATCCTTCACTCATTTTTTTGTACCGTATCAATGCCTCTATATAGTAATAATCCGCATAATTAATTGAAGCATCCACTTCCGATTCATTTGGCCAGTGGCCTGTAGAATGGAGTAAGAAAGAAGGCTTATTTTCTCTACTTTGATATCTATCTGAAGACAAATTGTCTAACATTTTTATCGCGGCTTCTTTATATTCGATCGATTTTATTTGATCGTCTTCCAATTGAGACAATTCTAATAAGGCGGAAGCGACGATAGCCGCGGAAGATGCATCTTTTGGTTCATCAGGGATATCGGGTGCGTCGAAGTCCCAATAGGGAACATAATCTTCCGGCAATCGTTTCAGATAAATATCAGTTACTTTTTCCGCAAAACGCAAAAATGTTTTATCGTTAGTTTCCCTGAAAACGATCGTATAACCATAAATCGCCCATGCCTGTCCACGCGCCCACATCGTTTCATCGGCATATCCCTGATGAGTGACTCCTTTAATAAAATGTCCGTCGATAGTATCGTAAACAGCGACATGATAACAGGACCCATCGGGTCGGAAATGGTATTTCATCGTTGTTGTTGCGTGAACGACAGCGATGTCATATAAATTTTTATTTCCGCCGTTTTTAGATGCCCAAAATAACATTTCCAGATTTATCATGTTATCCATAATGGTGTTGTGAGGCCAGTTCCGGGGTTCTATTTCGCGCGGCCATGAAAGAATTGTTCCGACTTTCGGATTAAATAAAGTGGCTAAAGTATCCGCTGCATTTAATACAATTTGTTTATAAGCTTCGTTATCAGTTAAGCGATAAGCATTTCCATAACTGCAAAAAATTTGAAATCCTAAATCATGGTCATAAGCCGGAAGTTTCGTCAAGGGTTCCAACAATTCAGTATAATGGATAGCGTAATTCTTCATCACTTCTTCTTTTGTATTTTCGTAGTCATACCAAAGAATACCCGGCCAAAAACCGACTGTCCATTCACCAATGGTTACCGGCACAAAGTTCCATTCTGATTGATCGTACAGGATATTACGCGGCATCAGGGTCCTATCTTCAATTTCGGACAGCGTCCTATGGATTTGGGAATCACAATAAGCCAAAGCCGCATTCACATCTAATTTTTCTTCCTTTTTATTGGGGGAACAAGCAATAAACGCGATGGCTATTCCCAATAGAATGAATTGATTTTTGAGTATCATAATTTTATCTTTGAATAGGATGTTTTATTGTATTTTGCAGATTTTCCTTTGGAATCGGTGATTGTAACCGGAGTATCGCAAGTGAAATAATATTCACCGTTCTTATATTCAAGTATAGCTGTTGTTTTATTGTCCGACAAGATCGTAAAACCTTTAGCCGCTAATTTGGTCCCGTTTCCGAGAAAAAGGGTAAAATCTTTTTCCGATTCGGAAATGACGGCGTAGACAGCATTGACTGATATTGTGTTGTAATTTATATTTTCTTCTTCGGCTGACGAAAAAATATAATCGTTTCTTCCTGTTTTACTTTTTACTATCAATCCTACAAAATCAGGGGAAGCAGATGACACTTCAAATGTTTCGATGGATTGTATCGATTTTCCCTCTTTTTCGGTTGCCGGTTCAAAAACCGAAACAAACGGACGCGTCCATGCTTCACCATGTTGGCGGGCTGCTATTGTCAGATAGGGTTCTTTATCTACAGGATAAGGCAAACCATGATTGCCCCGGAACGATTTACAAGATGGCGCTTTAATGGAGAAAACCTCCCGGCCTGGATAACCTTTCATCCACAAGTTCATATAAATATGGTTTCCATCGGGCATAGACATTTTCCATATCGCCTGATAATTTTCATCTGTTTTTGCCGATTTTTTATCCCACATATAATCCAAAGCGAATAAGTGGCCACCGGCAAATGCCATTTCTTCGCTTGAGTGAAGATTCAGATTTTGTCCTTCACTATCCTGAATGATCAATTCCTGACCAAGATTATGATAAAAATAATCATGAAACCGATCTCCTTTCCGCTGTTTTTTCGAACGGAATATATCAACATAATAACCTGCGGTTTCGCTTGTTTTTATGATACTTAAAAGACGATTCTGATCGCTTCGGCTTTCGGACTCAAGAAAATACACTTCCGAAAAGGTTATTCCCGGATAATAGCCTTCTTTTTGAGCGGATTCGGGATAACAGCACAACAAATCAAAAGGATGATTGCTCAACATTTCGGGGTATTTGGAAATTCCATCGACCATCACCGTATTATGAGCCGGAAATTGTGAATAATATTCCAAATATGGTTTTTCAAAATAAGTAGAACCAATCCCCGATTCGGCGCCCAAAACATAACCCTTACCATATAGTTCCATAGCAATGCCGTTTGAATGAGCATGATTCCCAAACGAAGCATATTGCGAAATCATCAGCCCGTTGGTTTTATCTTCATATCCGTTTCGTTGTACAAACCAACTGACATTCGGCGCATAGAACGTTTGAGTGATGTAGTCTTTCAAATTTCCATTGCTGATTTTTTTATCTAAATCCAATGGTTTAGTTGTAAAGAAAGACAATATTTGCGGCGAAAGTTTTTTATCGGCTTCACGTTGTACTCCGGCATCCGGTTCGAACAATTTATACATCCGGGTAAATGTTTCTTCAGACTTCCGGTCTTTGTATTTTTGCGACAAACGAATCATATCGCTGAATGCCTCAGTGTTGATATCGCTGTAATAAGTATCTCCGAATGCTGTTATTTTATTATTCGGAAATAAATATTGAGGCAACATTTCCACTGCTTTAAACATAACAGACGTGTAAGGTAACAGATTTTGATTAAACGTATTGTCATAATCCCGGATAAAATTGGTGAAATCTCTGGTCACTCCCTGTGAATATCCCGGACATTCCGCCCAAACTCCGGTGTTAAAATCGTAACCATATTCCATCAATTTCAGAATCGACCACTGACGTGGAGAAGACACATTCAGAATATAGTTGATATAGTATTCACGGCCTTTTCCATCTGCGTAATTTTTATCATCTTCCAACACCATCCCTACTTTCAGGATAAACTTAGCCTGATGCAAATCCCAATTATTCTGAGGAACTCCGTTCTTGATGGTAATATCGATCCACTTTTTAAAGATCGCTTCATATTTGTCTATTTTATCACGGTGCCGGGATTTAATATAGGGGTATAAGAAGTCATATAAATAAGACAGCTCATTAAGAATACGTTCCTGAATGACTTCGAAAGTAGAAAGACCAACTAATGTCTGCGCATGACTGTGTTCCAGGTCGATGGGCTCATTTCGATAATACATCCCCATCATATAGGTATCGAAAAGATCGAATGCGAAT
This sequence comes from Tannerella sp., assembly GCA_031551825.1. Classification (GTDB taxonomy): domain Bacteria; phylum Bacteroidota; class Bacteroidia; order Bacteroidales; family Tannerellaceae; genus Tannerella. Next base: position 62,759 of record JAVBNB010000015.1, read on the forward strand.
TTAGCATATTTCTCATCGTTATTCAGCCAATAGACGAAGGCAGCGTCTTTTCCCAATCCCATAATCTGTTCATTGATGCTTTCTATGTTCGAACCCGACACATTAGACGGCTCCACCCATTCAAGCGGATTTCCTTCTTTTGCCGAATTATGAAAATATACGCCTTTGGTATCATCCATATAAGGAATGATTTCTTCTATTTTGGGACGTTTATAAGGAGAGTTAACTCCGCGCGTACTCCCAAATCGAACAGTTGGCACAGGAGCTTCTCCGTCGGCATGAGAGTAAATTCCTCCCTTAATATAAACATTGGTTGCTTTACTTTTCCAGTACATCATCAAACGCGAAGACATCCAGTCCGGTTCTTTCTGTGTTTTTTCCACGTATGGGTCAATACGTTCCAAAATACCCTGCATCACGTCTTTTGCCCAAGTCTCGTTTTTGATTTGTTTCAGTAAAACAGGCTTGTAATCCTGGTTACATAACAAACGAGGATGACCCTGCGGCAAATTTAACGGTAACGGAATTTGCTGTCCATAAGTGACGCGACAAATCCAAAAGGCAATCAAAATAGAATATATTCGATTCATAAACTGTTTTTTTTAATTCAAATCCCAATAAACAACATAACGCTGGTGATGTATCTTATAAATCGGTACCAACCGTATATTTTCCTTTACTGCCAGAAAAACCAATTTTTCTCCGGGGACAGGTTTCACGAATTCCGACAGTTTACTCTTGTCCAAGTAAAGACTCGTCTTCAGATCGGATGGAACTTCGTAATCGTATGTATAATAATCATTATGCAGATGTGGGTTGGAGAAAGGAGCCGGACCAGTCATTCCTTCCGTTCCCATGGCCCCGGCCAAAACCAATGGTCCGTATGTCACGGCAAATTTATCCGGATTATCATTTGTTTCAACAATTTGTAATGACATCGAATAATTGACTTCTATTTTATCTCCATTCTTCCATATCCTGTCCAATACGATATAGCTCGAAGGATTTTGCTTCATACTGATCTTCTTGCCGTTTATTTTTACTTCCGCATTTTTTGTCCATATAGGATAACGGAGCGATAAAGACATTTTAAGTGGTTTTTCCATATTCATGGTAAAATTCACCTTTCCGTTTTCCGGAAAATCGGTTTCCTGAATCACTTTCAGTCCTTTTTCTTTCCAAGTCAGTTCGGAAGGAATAAAAAGATTCACATACAAGCTGTTGTCTCCATGATAGTAAATCGCCTCTCCGTATTTAGCATGATTCTCAAAACCGGTTCCGACACAACACCAAAAAGAATTATCAGGAGTACTGTAGACTTTATGCGCTCCGGGTAGCAAGGGAAGAAAATACGCAACCATGCCCGATTCCGGATCTTGTTGTCCCAGAATGTGGTTATATAACGCCTTTTCATAATAATCGGCATATTTCGGGTCGGCGCTCCAACAAAACAAGTGACGGGTTAGTTTTAGCATGTTGTTCGTATTACAGGTTTCCTGAGTGTAACCAGTCAGAAATTCCGAGATTTGATCCGGTTGAATAAACTTTTCCTTATGACTATTTCCTCCTGTACAATAAGTCTGGTGATCAATAACCGTTTGCCAGAAAAATTCGGCAATACCTTTCGATCTGTCACTGGCGGTTAGTTCATAGTTTCTTGCTTCCCCAATGACTTTCGGAATAAAAGTATTAGCATGTTTGTTATATAAATCGTCCGTCTTCCCAGCAAGAGGCTCAATCACTTCTTCATGATAAAAGAATTCCGCTAATTCTTTATGTTCCGGATTTCCGGTAATGGAGTACAGGTTGTAGAACGATTCGTTGATCCCTCCGAATTCATTTTTTATCATGATTTTGCGTTGATCTTCGGTTAAAGGAGATAGTTTTTTGTAAGCCCAGTCAGCTGTTTTAGTAACAATATCCAAAGCCCGAGAACTATTACAATATAAATATTGATCAATTAAACCCGAATAAATTTTATGTAACGTATACCAGGGCGCCCATACCCTCTGGCCTGCAATATTGCGATTGATCAGATTTTCCGGATAAGCGCTCAAATAGCCATTCTGTCCGTTTTTTAACAGAGCATTCTGCACTTCGGCCAAACCTTCTATGATGCTGTCCGACTTGACTTTATAAATTTCATCGCCTGTTGAAGCATACAAATAAGCCAAACCCGACATGATGTGTCCTGTTGTATGCCCGCGTAATTCACAATCAAGTGATTCCCAGCCTCCCAATTTCTGCACGGAAGAATAACCACCCTCCAATCCGGCGTAAACGCCGGCCGAGGTTCGGAAACTATGCAACAGACGATCGACTCCGATAGACAATATCCATTGAGATTCCCGCTGCATGTTTTCTTTAAATGGAGAATTCAATAACCTGACATCTTTCAGGTCAAAACTGTATGCCTTCACACTTCCGTTCAACGGTTGATTGATTTTTCCCTTATGCTGTCCGGGATAAACCGATTGGGCATTCAATACATGGCAAATAAATACAAGTGTAAATAGGATGCTTACTCGTTTCATTTCTTATTTTGTTGTTATAAATCTCAAAGCCACTCCGCCACTTTCTTTCAGATTGAAGCTCAAAACATCTCCTCCCTTTATTTTTCGTGAAGAAACTTTTACATGAGTTCGGGTCTTTATTTTTTCATCATCCTCATAAATATAAACAGTATAAGATTTCCCTTTTTCAAGAAAATCCAACGGAACGTTTATTTTCCGCGCCTGTGTATTGGTTATTGCACCGACAAACCAATCACCTCCTGAACGTCGTGCTGTGATAATATATTCGCCGATCGCACCATCGATAACTTCGGTGTCGTCCCAAACAGTTTTTACTTTATCGAAAAACTCAATTTCCGGTTCTCCCTGATAGGCAGATGGCTGGTCATACCAATACAAAAATTGCAACGGGCTATAGTAAACGACAGATAACGCTAATTGATGAGCGTGGGTTGTTTTGATACGGTCGTTGTAATAACAGATTGTATAGTCTCCGGCTCCGGCTAAAAAACGGGTGAAAGGCAAAATGGTATTATGTGTAGCATCGGGCATTTCTTCGTTGCCACGAATACCTTCCTGTGTCAGTAAGTTAGGATAAGTACGGCTGAATCCTGTCGGGCGATACTCATCGTGAATATCGACTAAGATTTCATATTCGGCACATTTTCTGACGGCATTATGCAGCCAGGTTGTCCAGTATTGATTTCCCACCTGCACAAAGCCGAATTTGATTCCTCTGATTCCCCATTTTTTGTAGAGAGGCAAAATCTCATCTAATTGCTGAATGAGCGCACGCTGATTCACATAAACCCAAAGTCCGATTCCTTTCGTTGCTGCATAAGCCGTCAGCTCCGGGATGTTCAAATCTTTTCCCTGACCAACAGTTGTAGCGTCTGAAGACATGCTCATTTCCGGGCCATACCATCCGGCATCGATGTGGATATATTGCAATCCGTGTTCTGCTGCAAAATCCACACATTTTTTGGCATCTTCCTGAGTTACCTTGGCCACACGGATTACTTTTCCGGGCTTTATCCAGGATGTGTTTTCGATCTTACACGGAAGATTTAAATTCAGGATGATATTATTATTCATAATCAGGTCTCCGGGCTTCTCAGCCGCCATAACCACACGCCAGGGTGTTTCGTAAGGAGTTATAATATCCACCGAACCATAAAGTGATGATTGCAAGGTATTCGGTTTTTTGTCATTCAATCGGAATTTCATGCGGGCATAATCCGTCATTCCGGCTTCGGCAAGCGATACGGTAAGTCCGTTTGCCAGTTTCAGAGTGAGAGGACGTTCACATTCGTCCTGCCAATCTTTCAGCGGAAGCAGCGAATAAGGTCCTTGCGCCCATCGTTCATAATAAGCCAGAGTTCCTTCCGGCAGTGTAAATCGTGTTTGTTCGCCTGTGATATGCATGAATAAGCCATTGATTGCTTCCGGAAAAGAATAACGAAAAGCAACCCCTTCATTGTAAGCACGAACGATCAGGTTCATATAATAATAACGCCTTTTATCGTATCCGTCCCCACCGGATGCCGTTTCTTTATTTCCGCCTTTTTGAAATTTCAACGTCATTTCGTTGTACTGGTCGCGGATTTGATTCCGTTCGCCGTAAACAGGCTTCCAGTTTTCATCTTTACTTGTCCTGTCAATACCTGCAAAATTCAGATTTTCACACCAGAATTTACAAGTATCGTTTGGTATGGCTAATGCGGATTCAAACAACCGATTCTCTATCAGAATTCCCAATTCGGATTCTTCAATGACTGTTTTCCCTTTGTATGAAAGGGTATAATACATTTGTTTTTCATCGGAAGATATTTGTTTCTGATGAAATCTAAATTCGTAAATTCCGTCGGGAGAAACTAATTTCTGTTCGGTATTCTCAATAATGGATTGCCCTTTTGTGCTTAACGACGCCATCATTAAACACAAAGACACAAGAACACGAATATGACATAATATTCTCATTATCAATTATTTTAAACTTTCAACTATTTAAAACTGACCTCTTCAACATGTTCCCCAACAAAAAACCGGGCCATGTCCGAAGTCTTGTACCATGCCGGTTTCCCAGGCATATTATCCGAGATTAATTGTCCGTTAATTCGAAGATTTTCAAAACGGATATTTTTGATTTTCCTTTCTTCATTATATCCGACAATAATAGATAATTCCGCGTTTTCGCCGGTATAGGAAATATCTTTGAACAGGATATTTTCTATGCCCCGGCCAGGCGCCGTACAATATTTTTTATTGTAAGTAATCCGCATATCCACCAACTGTCCTTGCCTGAAGTTCTCTACTCTTATGTCTTCAAACCGGACATTACGCACAAGATTATTGTCTCCGGTATTGATAGCCATACATCCCTGATAATCGATCTGCTTTTCTTTTTGGTCTAAAATATCGATGTTGATATAATTCAGATTTTCGATTATTTCCGGATTGTCGGTATTTCCATGAAGTCCGATAAAAATAGGATGAGCCACATCCGCCCAAAGCGTGGAATTCCGCATGGTAATGTTTTTACACCCGCCGACAAAACCTTTCCTTGTCGCATAGACAGTGGTACAATCATCCGAATTGCGACAGAAAACACCGTCAAACAATACATTGTTACTGGCAAAGATATTCATACCATCGCCCCAGCCGTAATAGCTGATACTTTTGACATTGCGGATGGTTACACTGTCGGAACCTCCAGTTGCACATTGTGTCGCAATAATTCCTTCCACCTGTATATTCTTTGAATTAGCGATATGAATACCGAGTTTCACCGATCGGTCAATCATTCCCCGCCCAAGCAATTTTACATCGCGCACATTATCAATCGCCATACGCCCCATAACAATGGCTCCGCCAGCGATATAAACAGTCATTCCCGATGGTATTTTAAATTCTTCGCCTTCGATCCGATGAATACCGGGACCAAAATAAATTAAATTTTTATCTTTTTTATTGGGTATGAATCCGTCAATCGGATTAGCAAACAAGTGCAAATTATGGAAGATATCATCATTAACTTCCACCGATAAATTCCGTGGTTGATCCAATTTGAATGTCAGAGTATTTCCGTTTATTTGCGGAACAATTTTGTATGATAATGGACGAATCCTGGCGGTCTCGATATTCCCGCGATTAAACGTTACCGAAACTTCCACTTCGCCTGAAAAATCAAAATAGCTCATGGACGCGTTTTCTACCTGATGTTTTGTATCCCTGACTTCATCGACATTAATCAGATAGGACGGTAACGTTTTCCACTCCTGCCCGGTCTGTCGCACTTTAACAGTAAAATCTTCATTAAGATCAACTCCTGCAGGAGCAGGATATACGGTCAATTTATTTTCTGACTTTGCTGCAACACTGAGGAAAAGCGCCAGAAACAACATAAATATCCATCTGAATTTGAATTGAGAATACATACTATTTAATTTTTAATTTACAACATATTCACTTGTGACATAAAAACTGTGTTCCACAGGTTCGGCCATGTTCTTAAATACAAAGGCTGCCAAAGTTCATAGCCCGGACAGCCTTTGCAATGAAAAGATACCTGAATCAATCTTCTTGCCAAAGTTACCAGCCCGGATTCTGCGTCAAGGCGTCATTCAATCGCATTTGCCCTAAAGGAACCGGAGCCAGATAATTGTATGGCGCATACAGCAGATTCCCTGCCAAAGTCGCGATCGAACGACCATAGTCTAAGTCGCTTTCCCCACTGCCTACAAAAATACCATAAGTTAACGGACGGCTTGCAGGGTCGTATGATGGCAGTCCATAATAAGTGTTGTCATTACCTAATCCCGTCATATATTCAGTACCATATACGCGTTGTCCGAGCTTTTGTCCGCGCAGGTTGACTTGTGCGATACCCCAGCGTTTCAGGTCGGTTTCGCGGAAGCCTTCAGCAAATAATTCGCAGGCTCTTTCACGACGAATCTCATCGAGCATATTCATTTTCTTGATGATTGTTTTATTCTGCGTGTGATCCCACCATCCGGCATCAAACTTATCCGCTATCAACGCATTGGTCAGCGGAGCTACGCGAGCACGGGCACGGTTTTTATTGATGGAGAAATCCAAGTCCTGATCGGAAATCTGGCCATTACCAAGTTCGACGGCAGCTTCTGCATAAATCAAATGTACTTCGGCAAGGCGAATCAGCGGATAGTCTGGAGATTCGCTTTGATCTGCCCGGGTTCCTTCGGGATTGAATTTGCGTAGTCCATAGCCGTTGTGTGTACTGTTCGGCCCGATTACAGGGGTATATACGGCGCTCTTGCTGTTGTATGCCGGATCGCTTGGATTCTTAGGTTCTCCAAGGTACGGATTGCTTGTAGGATATAACGGAGTGGGATAAGGTTGCACTCCGTCAGGTGCATCTCCATATTCAGGACGATTACTCCAGCAAGCACGGTCAGGCATTCGTATGGAGCCGATAAACCGATAGTCTCGATTCTGGAATTCATCATAAAAATGATCAAATCCCAGAAAATCGGGATTTTTTTCTCTAGTGGCACCATCGGTGCTGATATAGATAGGCAAACCGTTGCGGCACAGGAACATGTCGGCGAATATAGAGCTGACGTTCGACAACTGATTAGTGATGACTGTATGTCCAAGGTTATAAGCCGGTTTTCGTATATCGACATCGTATTTGACAGAGAAAATATATTCCTTGTTGGTAGCTTTTCCTTTTCCGTAAGGATTACATTTATTTCCTCCTTTATCATCAAGATTGAACAAGTAATAATAGCTCAGGGAATCAGCTTCGTTCCAGAGTGCGAAGGTACCCGTTTCAGCTTCGGCAATCACTTCACCGGACCATTTCTTTGCTTCTGTAAACATTTCAGTGGTAGAAGGATATGCGGAAGGCTTTGTTTTTCCTGCACCGACAGAAGTGCCGTCACCATCGAGGTCGAAACCGATGTTAGGCGTATATTTTTCCCAGGTGGCTTCATACAACAAGACCCTTGCCAAAAATGACTTTACAGTTTCCGTACTGACCTTTCCTTTATCGACAGCAGTAATCTCCTTTTCTTTTGGAAGCAATGGTATTGCTGTTCGCAGGTCGTTAATGATGAAATTGGCCACTTCATACCGGCTGTTGCGAGGGCCATATAGGGCGCCATCAGTTACATCAGCAACATGATCAGCAATAGGTACACCTCCAAACCGTTGCAGGAGATAAAAATGTTGCCATGCACGGAAAAAATATGCCGCACCTACCGAAGCTTTAATATCGTCCTGATTTCCGGTGTATACTGTCGCTTTTTCCAACAGAACATTACATTTGCGTATATAAGTATAAGGATTATTCCAACGCCAATCGGATTCGCTTGTTGTACCACCGCCATTAGTCGATAAACCGGAAATATCCATATTCTGATCTAATCGACTACCGCTGATATTACTATTATCATAATTTTTCCACCCTTCCAAGTCATACAAAGCGTTTGCCGCCTGTACGAACTGATCCGGAGTACTGTAGAAAATGACCTCTGTTCCCTGCGACAGGGGCTCCTTGTCAAGAAAATCGCTGCATGAGGCAGATACGATTGCCAATACTCCTAAAATAAGTATTTGATGATATATTCGTTTCATGATTGATATAATGTTAATGAATAATTAAAATGTAATATCCAAACCGACTGACAATAAACGACTGAATGGGAAGGTACTGTTAGAAGCTTCTCCGAATTCAGGGTCGTAACCGTCTTTGATTTTTGTCCATTCCCAAAGGTCTTCGCCGGCAAAGTAGATCCTTGCTTTACTTATAAACACCTTCTTAGTCAAATTTTGCGGAACGGTATAACCCACAACGAAGGATTTCAAACGGATATAAGTCGAATTTTGTACGCTTACATCCTTATTTTGATAATTCCAGTTGTTGAAGGCTCCGTCACGGGAAGAAATTGTATAATTAGAGCCGGTGTTGACATCAATAAGATTTGCGTTGTCATCTAACGGGCTTGGAATAGCAATATCTGACCACATTTTACCCATGAATGTGTTGTTTTGTAACACATAGTTGGTTACCCAGGGTGCATAAACGCTGCCCGTGCGCAAAGTAACCTGTTTGCCCACACCTTGGAAAAAAGCATTAACATCGAAACCATTCCATTCCAGGCCAGCTTTGAAACCGAAGTTCAAGCGAGGAGCCGCAGTTCCTTTATACACAAGGTCTTTTTGTGTAATAACTCCATCGCCATCCACATCGACCAATACTCTCGCACCAGGACGAAGGCGATTCGTTCCGGTTGCAGCCGGAGCGGGAATAATATTGCCTGATTTAGGTCCGGTATGGGCATCATTCCAATAATATTTTTCGTAGTAGGCATCCACTTCTGCCTGCGTCTGAAAAATACCGCCCGTTTTATAAACATAGATAGCATCCCTTGGTTTACCCACCAAATAATTGACAAGATTGCCATTATTATCAATGTAACCGTTTTTACCTGGTAAAGGAACATTTTCATTGTTTGGCCATTCCACCACTTTCGATGTGGCATCTGCCAGAAAACCGCCAACTTTGTATGTGACTTGTCCGATTTTATCTTTCCAATCCAGCGAAAGCTCCCAACCGTTGGTGCGAAATTTGCCATTGTTAGTTTTCGGAGCGCTGGCGCCCAACACCGCAGGGTAAGTTACAGGAATAAACATTCCATCATTGGTTTTTGAAAAATAGTCAAACGTGCCGGAAAGCCGGTTTCTCAGGAAAGTAAAATCCATACCCACGTCATGGCTGTAAATCGTTTCCCATGTGCGGTCTGACGATGTCATATTTTCCAAATAAACGGCAGGTTGCGTAGCTAACGTTGTTCCAAAATAGGCATTATTGGTTTTTAAAGTAGCATATTGTTCATAATTACTAATGCCTTCCACACTACCGGTCTTACCATAGTTATACCGTACTTTCAGGAAGTCGAGCCACGAAAGCCTTTCCATGAATTTTTCCTGAGAAATAACCCATCCTCCGGATATGGAGTAGAAGTTTTTCCAGCGTTGATCAGGATAAAGTTTGGAAGAACCGTCACGACGGGCCAGAAAGTCGATCAGATATTTGTTATCATACGTATAATTCAAGCGGGTCAGATAAGACAGGAATGACCACGAACTTTGTCCTCCGCTAGCTCCATTGTTCGTTCCGCTCACCATAACATCCAGATCGGCCAGCCCTGAACCTTCGAATAGTGGGCCTAAGTTACGTGATGCAATTATTTTTTTCCAGTTTTCCTCTTCGGACGTGATACCTATCATGGCAGATACATTGTGTACTTTGTTGAACTGGCGGTTATAGTTGGCAAAACCTCCAAGTGTGATGTTCTCCCATTGGTTCGTTTCTTCGCTCAATGAACCGGGCGATTGTTTTTGGCCAAACAAAACACCTACCCAATCATAGTATACCACTTTGTTTTTCGCTGTTTGAATATTTTTTTGTACCGATTTATAACCTCCTGTTGCAGATAGAGAAAGCCCATCAACGTATGAAGAAAGATCGAAAGTCGCTTTCATATTCAAGCGAGCAGTAGTAAACCATGTCTTGACCTGGCCGCCACCCACAAGGCCGCCAATGGGGTTTCTGGAACCGCTGAATGTATCATAGAATTGCCCTTTCTCGTTATATAGCGGCCAAAACCAGGGGTCATACCATCCGGAACCAACATCGGTACTGGGTGTGACAATATTGCGTTTCTCGTATGACATACCGGTTTCTAATTTTAACATTTTAGTGGCCTGATAGTCCATATTTAAACGCGCGCTATATCTTTTTTCGCCATCATCGGCTACTTTCAATTGCGATTGATTATCAACATAACCCAATGAAGCCATATAGCCAAATTTGTCATCGGCTCCGGAGATACTTACCGTGTGTTTTTGCCAAAACGCTTGTCCATATAGCTCATCCATCAGATAATGTCCCGGTTCATAACGATAAGTTTTACCGTTGTTTGTAAGCTGCAATGTTTCTCCGTTGTGTAAGGCTTT
>JAVBNB010000087.1:0-31066 GCA_031551825.1 Tannerella sp.
ACAAATCAAAAAAAACCATTTTCGAGTTAACATTTTGAGAAACATGCTTTTCTGCAAGAGATAATTCATCCATCATATCAACCACATTGCGTTCATTTACATACGGAGAAAAGTTTTTAGCAAAATCAGCTTCCTCCTTACTCATATAATTCAGAGAAGGCTCATGCAAACAATTGATGAAGTTTTCCCGAATCTGCCGCTGGCAAAAAACTAAAAAACTCTTCTGTTTTTCACGTCCCATAGAAGCCATCTCTTCCGAAAAGGTTTTCATGCCCGCAACATTCCTCGCCCACCCATTCCGCATAATGGTCTTGAATTGCTCAAGAAAATAAGCATCATCATTATCAACGGAAAGAAACTCTGTCGCCTTGAAATAATTGCCCCCGGATAAATGAGCTATCTGCCGGGCATCTTCTTCCTGTACCCCCCACAGTTTTTCCAATACATCCGTTATTATTTCCGGCTGTATCGGACGTACCTGTACAAGCTGTGAACGGGAAACAATGGTACCCAACACCATATCCGGTTGGTCTGTGATCATAAGAATAGCCGTGTTAGCAGGAGGTTCCTCTATGATTTTCAATAATTTGTTTGCACATGCAATATTCATTCTGTCAGGCGCCCAGACAAACAAAATCCGATAAGCCGCTTCGTAGATTCTCAGATTCATCTTATGAATGATCTTATCACTTTCCGCTGCGTATATAATCGCCTGTTTATTTTCAGCGCCCATTTGGGTTAGCCATGTGTCAATATTGAAATACGAATGTTCCGCAATCTGTTTTTTAAGAAATTCACGCCATTCGGACAAATAATCATCACAGACTTCTTTCTTGGAGCTTTTATTAGAAACCATCGGAAAAACGAAATGTAAGTCAGGATGCGCCAACTCATTATACTTAAGGCAGGAAGGACATTTTCCACAAGAATCACGATCGCTACGGTCCGTACAATTCAGATAACGCGCATACGCAAGAGCAAGCTGAAAGCCCCCGGTACCCTCTTCTCCGCAGAAAAGCCGGGCATGAGGAACAACACCTTTACGGGCTGTCTCAGTTAACCTCATCTTCAGTTCGTCCTGTCCTATTACGTCCTTAAAAAACATTTGTCGAATAAATGATATTATCCGACAAAAATAGTGTAATCCCGAAGAAAAGGCAAATATAATTACTATTTCTTTTCGATTTTTCAGTCCCTATCCCTTTTCTGTAAATAACGAACGGCGAGAAAGAAATTCGGTAAATTTATCTTTATAACTGTCGGATATCGGAATGTATTCTTTTCCAAACACGATGCGATTTCGCTCTATCACCCTGATTTTCTCAGGTTGCACAATAAAAGAACGGTGCACGCGAACAAAACGATTCTCCGGCAACAACTCTTCCATCGCTTTCATTGTCATCAGCGAAAGGATCGGATGTGCCTCTCCTTCAACATAGATCTTCACATAATCTTTCAATCCTTCAACATAAAGAAGGCGATCCAAATCCACCTGAATTAATCTCCTGTCGGCTTTTACAAAAATACTTTCCGGCTCTGCTGCTTTTAGAGGAGTGTCGGCTATATTGGTCTTTTTAAGCATTTCATACCATTGCAACGCCTTTTGCGAAGATTTCAGAAAATCCGGATAGCTAATCGGTTTCAGCAAATAATCAAGCGCATTCACTTTATAACTATCAAGCGCGTATTGTTCGAAAGCTGTCGTAAAAATCACACGAATATTTTCCGGCAACATCCGCGAAAACTCCATTCCGTTGAGTTCCGGCATCTGAATATCAAGAAAAAGGATGTCCACCAGATTATTATTTATATTAGAAAGCGCATCAATCGCACTGTTATATGTACCCTTTAGTTCTAAAAACGGGGTTTTGTTTACATACGATTCTAATAAACTAACAGCCAAAGGCTCGTCATCAATAATCATACAAGTTAGAATCATGATCTGTTCAGGATAAAGTTATTAATAATTCACTACAAAAAACATCGCCGTCACGCTCACATACAAATTCATGAGTACCCGGATAAAGCAATTCCAAGCGTTTCTGAAGATTTACAATACCAATACCAGAACCACTTTTATCCTGTTCATCTTTTGGAAAATAACTATTTCGAATGGAACATTTAATCTGTTTTTGTTCCGCAATAATACGAATATCAATAAAACAAGGCTTATTGTTACTTACCCCATGCTTAAAAGCATTTTCAATAAGAGAAATAAATAACAGCGGAGCTACTTGGATATCAGGAGACTGCATTTGTATATCCGTATGAAGTTCTGCGTGTTTAGGTAAACGAATCCTCATCAATTCGATATAATTACGAACAAAATCCAAATCTTTTCCCAATGTGACAAACTGATAACTGCTGTCATACAACATATAACGAAGAAGCCGGCTAAGCTCATGTACGGCTTCCTGTGCGCGATCCTGATCTATGGCAATTAAACTATATATGTTATTCAGCGTATTAAATAAAAAGTGAGGATTCAGCTGGCTTTTAAGATTTTGCAACTCCGCTTCGCTGCGTGTTTTTTCAAGTTCTTTTCGCTCTGTTTCAGCTTTATACCAGCTATTTGTCATTTTCAAAGCCACGCTAAGCGCCGCGATAAACATAAACTTGACATAATCAAATAAGATAAAACGGAGAAAAAAACCATCTTCGGAATGGTGTGGTGGTTTCGCGCTTTCTTCCTGTGGGATTATTTCCATTATAAAATGTGTAATTACAGTCAGCGCAGTAAATAACAACAGATTAACAACGACATATTGCCAGATTTGCCTTGAAAATAAAAAACGTTTAACTAAGTATAAATAATTCACATAAAAAACAATTACAATACCGGAAAGCATTGTCAGAAAACGCAAATAACCGAACCAACTGATTGAACTGGTATTTCTTCCCGATATGAAAAACGGAAAAGCTAATAAAACACTCCAAAGTATCGCATGTATGGCCCACTTTATGCGCTTAGGCATACTGGACATAAGCGATGTTTCTTTTCTTTCGATATTTTTAGCACTCATAATACAACAATAGTAAAAAATAAACAACACCAAATTCCTGACTACCACAACTTCTCCCACTCTAATAACGCGAGAATCGAATGACAACTAATTCGCGGTAAAGATAATAATTATTCGTAACGAATGGCTTCTATCGGATCTAACTGCGCTGCTTTCTTTGCCGGATACCATCCGAAGAAAACTCCTGTTATCGTACAAACGGCAAATGAAAGGAAAACGCTCCATGGTTGAATGTATATAGGAAAATGAGCTATCATATTTACTGCCAACGCCGCTCCAACCCCAAATACCACTCCAATCAATCCGCCGGTAACACTGATCAGTATTGATTCAATCAGAAACTGTGCCAGAATGTCCATTCCTTTCGCTCCGATACTCATCCGTAAACCGATTTCACGCGTACGCTCCGTGACGGAAACATACATGATATTCATGATACCAATGCCTCCTACTAATAGTGAAATACCGGCCACAGCCGCAAGTAAAACCGTCATCAAATCCGTTGTCGTCGTCATCATCGAACTCAACTCCTGCATCGAACGGATTGTAAAATCATCATTATCGGTCGGTTTTAACTTGTGATTGCGGCGCAGTATTTCTGATATCTCCTCAATTGCCTGATTTGTATATTCTTCTTTTAGAGCCGAAGCGTTAATTCCCTGTATGTGAGTAATAGCGAGTACCCGTTTCTGAATGGTCGTATAGGGAGCCAGCACAACATCATCCTGATCCATTCCCATGCTGTTGTACCCTTTGCTGGTCAGAACACCAATTATCCGAAACGGGATCTTATTGAAACGTATCACTTTTCCGACTGGATTTTCACCATTTGTGAATAGTTCGTCCACAACTGTTTTTCCTACCACGCAAACCTTGGCCGCAGATGCGATATCCTGTTCGGTAAACATATTACCATCATTAATGCTGTAACGGCGTATTTCTAAATAATCCTGATTTACTCCATAAACCGTACTGGGCTTATTATTAGCTCCGTAAATAAGCTGACCACTACTATTCACAGTCGGTGAAACAGCAGAAAGAAACCTCGTTTCGTCAACAATGCCCTTATAATCGGTAAGTTTCAGCGTTTCCATGGCCGACGCGCTCTGCCGGACGCCTCCACGCGTATCAGCGCCAGGCTGTATCATAATCATATTAGAACCCATTTCGCTGATTTGGGATTGTATACTTCTTTTCGACCCCTGCCCGATAGCAAGCATCGTGATTACCGAAGCAACACCAATAATAATTCCAAGCATGGTCAGAAACCCGCGTGTTTTATTATTTGCCAAGGCCTTGAGCGCAATCTTTATTAAATTCGTTATATTCATTGTCGTCCTTTATTAATCATCATTTTTCGGTAACTTAGCCAGCGCTTCCGCTGCCGAGAGAATACTTTTGTTTGACACATCACTCACCACACGTCCGTCTTTCAACAATATGTTCCGGCTGCTATATTGGGCAATTTCCGGATTATGCGTCACAAAAATGATGGTTCTTCCTTCCGCGTGAAGGCGTTGAAACAGCACCAATATATCATAGCTCGTCCGGGTATCCAGATTACCCGTCGCCTCATCGGCTAAGATCACCGCAGGATCGTTCACTAATGCCCTGGCAATCGCTACACGCTGCATCTGTCCTCCCGACATCTGATTACTCTTATGGCTTAGGCGGTCACCAAGTCCCACGGCGATAAGCGATTCAATCGCTTTTTCTTTTCTTGCAGACGCGCTATAAGAGGGATTATACATCAACGGAAGCTCCACATTTTCAATAGCTGTTGTTTTCGGCAACAAGTTGTAGCTCTGAAAAACAAATCCTATCTTCCGGTTACGAAGGGTGGCGCGCGCATTCTTTCCCATTGTCCGTACCGAAACGCTATCTAAATAATACTCGCCGCGAGTAGGTGTATCAAGACAACCAAGGGTATTCAGCAACGTACTCTTACCGGAACCGGATGTTCCCATGATGGTCACAAATTCCCCTTCATAGATTGCAAAAGACACCCCGCGCAACGCGTGAACAGTTTCATCTCCAACAATAAAATCACGAGTAATATCTTCAAGTTTTATAATTTCCTTCATAATCTTCTTTTTTCACAAAACACTATAACACAACGACATACAAGATCATTAGATTCCGCTGCCAATTTATTTCTTACCATTCCGGTTTCCTCCCGGAGGACTTGGCATAAAAGGACTTCTCTCCGCAGAGCCATTTGATGTGGCAACGGCATTAGAAGATAGTTCCAATACAACCTCCTCTTCGTCGTTCAGTCCATCAATAACTTCAACTACATTCAGACTGGAAGTCCCGACCGTTATTATTTTCGGAACAAGACTGTTTCCGTTTCTCTGCCACACAATCCGCTTGCCTGCAGGCGCTTCTATTAATGGATTTTCTACCATAATATGCATAGAACCCAGAATTTCTTCATCCGGCACAAAACGAAACGCTTTACTTGCGACCGTCAGGACATTCGGACGCTCCAAAGTATAAATCGTAACATTTGCCGTCAGGCCCGGTTTCAACTTTAAGTCAGGATTGTAAGCGCTGATTACCACCTCATAAGTGACTACATTCGAAGTAGTCGTAGCCTCTAAACGAACCTGTGTTACTTTGCCTTCAAACACATCTTCGGGATAAGCGTCAACCTGGAATTTCACATTCTGTCCTTCTTCCACCTGTCCTATATCAGCTTCATCTACATTGGCTATCACACGCATCTGAGTCAGGTCATTGGCAATCGTAAAAAGTGTCGGAGTGCTAAATCCCGCAGCAACTGTTTGTCCTTCTTCAACCGCACGGTTTATTACGATACCATCTATCGGACTTGTTATAATGGCATATTCCAGATTCCGGCGCACTTTCGTCATATCTGATTTAGCACGGTCATAGTTACTCTTAGCTGTCTCATAATTGTATGTGGCCGTTTCAAAATCCGTATTACTTATCAACTGTTTATCATGAAGTACTTTACTTCGCGCATAATTACTTTGCTGATATTCAAACTCCACCTTGCTGCTGGCCAATTGCGCATTTTGAGAAACCAATTCCGCCTGCAAATTGACCTTATCCATTTCGGCAAGCAACTGGCCTTTCGTCACCTCACTGTTAAAGTCCACATATATTTTATCGATTATACCCGATACCTGCGTTCCGACTTCCACTTTCACTACCGGCTCCACTGTGCCCGTTGCCGTCACGGAGTTTTCAATTGAACTACGACCGGCTTTTGTCATAACAAGATGCATGTTCCCTTTTTTTGATGTGCCGCCGAACAGAAAGTATCCCAACGCAACAACAAGGACGCAAACGATTCCAATAATTATTTTCTTTCTACTCATGATTTATTTATTTTTATTGTTTTCCGTACTTTCTTTCATTAAATCTCATCTATTGGTTTGTTTTGATAGACATTCAACAGTTGTATACTCATCACTGCCATATATTTAGCCTGAAGTAACTCTTGTTGCGCATTCAGGAAATCATTTTTAGCCGTAAGAAGTTCCAATGTATTTTTCATCCCCAACGTAAATTGTTCGTCTATCAGATTATACGATTCCTCGGTATACTTAACCTGCTCTACCGCAGCCAAATACTGATTTTGCGCGGATGTAGCATCCAAATAAACACCTTCGACCGTTTTCAACAACTGCTTTTGTGTATTAATCTGTTCAAGTTCGCTTGTGATCGAAGCTAACCGCGCTTTGTTGACTGCAGTTTTATTTTCACGATTACTATAAATCGGAACACTCAATGTCAATCCAATATTTTCATTGAAACGGTTCCAAACCTGATCTCCAAGGTTAATACCTGTACCGGAAACATGCCCAGTACTAACACCTGCATTCATCGAAAGAGAAGGGAGATATCCGGCACGCGCTTTCTTTATATCTAACTCCGCCACACTTATACTCAACTCGCTACTTCTAATCTCCGGCATTACGGACAAAGCCGTGCTATAAATAGCTTCTTTATCCGGCAAAAGCATCATGATTTCTTCTGCGGACAAGTTAGGCATTCTAATCATGATTTCTTCCGAAATATCAAATTCCAGCAATTGTTTCAATTGCAACAGATAATTATCTAAGTTTGTTTGAGAAGTGACTAACCGGTATTTATCCGAGCTAAACTGACTTTCCAATTGTGCCAGATCCACACGGGAGATCGAACCGGCTTTCAGCAACTCTTCACCTCTGTCACGTTGTGCCTTTGAAACATCTACCGTATTTTCATTCGTGCGTACAGATTCCATGGCATACAAAACCTGCATATATGCCTGTATGATAGAAAGGCGTATATCATTCTCACTCTGTTGAACAGACAATTCGTTTACATCTTGCTGTATCTGATTTTGCTTAATATTGTAGGAGCGGCGTCCCCCATCAAACAGATTCCAATTCGCGCTTATGTTATAACTTCCGCTGTAAGAGTTATTTGTCGTAACGTCTGATGACGGATAATTTGTGAAAATTTGCGAAGTTCCCGCAGAAAGAGAGGGAAACAACTGCGCTTTAGATAGTAACAAGTCTTCATTGCCCGAAAGCTGACTTACTCTGCTTTTCTTCACCTGTATATTATGCTCAAGCGCATAATCAATGCAATCATGCAATGTCCATAAATTTGTATTATTTTGAGCATTCACAGCTATGGTGATAACCATAAAAAATAAAATTGACTTAATTCGTTCCATCTCTTTTCCGTATTTTTCACAAATCTACAAACTACCCCTATCCAAACGCAACTATAATAGACCGGCATTTTTCAAACATAGACAAACAGAATACTTTCATCGACGAAAAAGAGCTTTCCTGATTTATCTCGGTCCCATCTCCTAACCTTTTTCTTTTAAAAAAGCTGTTTCCTTTCATTGAAGTATGCAATTTTTCCACAGAGACAAAAAGCCAATCCGTAGATTTTATTTTTCCCATCCATGAAACATATATATCATTGCCTACGAAATACAACTAATTTTAATTTGTAACACATGAAAAAAATTACTTTATTCCTTTTCGTTCTTGCCATTGCTGTATCAACTGCAAAAGCACAACACCCTCCCCGTCCCATGCATGAAAACAAACCGGAAAAAGTAGCGGAGATGTATGCGGATATGCTTGAAAGAGATTTATTATTAAGTAAGAAGCAGTATAAAAAAGTGTACAAAATTTGTCTGAAACAGGCTAAAAAAACGCAATCCGAAATATCGGCATATCATCCGGCCGGAGGCCCTTCTATGATGGAAAGGGGTGGCATGAGTATGAATCCGGGGCAAGGCCCGGGAGGTGGTGGGCAAAGACCCGGCATGGGTGGCGGACATGGTCCCGGCGTCGGCCAAATGCCCCCTCAAAAGGGGAAAATGCCTCATAGCGGATTATCCGGCACTGAAGCCATGCTTCCCGGAGAATCAGAAAAAGACATTCAAGAACAGGAGAAAAAGATGAAAAAAATTCTTGATTCGTCACAATTTATCCTCTGGCAGGACATGGAAAAGAAACGATCAGACAAAGAAAAAGAGCAGAAACGAATTGAAGAACAGGAACGTCTGTTTCCTCCTTACGAGAAATGATATTTATTGCGTTAAATATGACGATGGCTATTCCCTGATGTATATTGCAGAAATCAGGGATGATTCCATATTCTTTAAATGACCTGACTGTTAATTAAAGTTTGACAAAATCCGATTCCTGAAAACGGCTTACTTCCGTATTCCAACGTTCGTCAACAAACCGGCAATGCTCTGGATGAGCCGTATAAGCATCAAATTCCGTTTGATTATTAAATGTCATTAAAAAACCATATTGATAATCATTCTTATGACTACATTGCTTATATGCCTGAAAATTACGCACTCCGGGCACAGCTGTTAATATCCTGCGAGCATCGGCCATAAACTTATCAGCTTCAGGTGAATCTACAGAATGCTTCAAATCAAATATTACAGTATGCAAAATTTCTCCGGTTTTCAATTCAGCCGAAGAACTACAGCCACCCAACATACTTGTAGCTGTAACAGTCAACGCCGCAGCTCCGGCACGATAAAAAAAGTTTCTCCTCTCCATAACAGAAAATAGTATATCAATATATTTCTTTCGCGATTCTGCAAACACTATCCGTAGCCATCAACGTATAAAAATGGAGACTTGGGACCCCGTGTTGTATAAGATCTTTACATTGTTCGAGACACCACTCTACACCTACCTCTTTCGCTTCATCATCCGTTTTACATTTACGTAACTCCGCGGCTAGAATTTCCGGTATTTCCGAACGGAATATTTTGGGCAATACCGTCAACTGGTTCATCAACACGATCGGTTTAACACCCGGAATAATCGGAACAGTAACACCTTCCGCACGCAATCTTTTTACAAATTCATAATATTTAGAGTTATCAAAAAACATTTGGGTTACTAAATAATCAGCTCCGTTTTTTACTTTCTCTTTTGCATAATAGATATCTGATTCTAAATTAGGCGCTTCTTCATGTTTTTCCGGATAACAGGCCATCCCGTAAGAAAATGGAGTATCAATTCCCTCGAAATCAGATCCATCCAATGCAATTCCTTTATTAAAATCATTCACCTGTTTTTGCAAATCGATAGCATAACTGTGATATAAGGATTTATCTTCATTTCCCGGAAGTTTTTTCTCATCACCGCGCAATAGCAACAGATCATACACTCCTAAAAAGTTAAGATCGATCAATGCATATTCGGTCTCTTCTTTTGAAAAACCTTTACATATTATATGCGGCACAGCTGTAATTCCATATTTATTCTGTATCGCTGAAGCTATCGCTACAGAACCCGGACGACGACGTATATTGACCCTTCGTATCGTACCATCCGGCTCTTCCCTATCTATATATTCGCTATGATGTGAAGTGATATTGATATATTTGGGATTAAACTCTATCAGTTTATCTATTATATTATATATTCTATTGATATTATTGCCTTTAAGCGGTGGTAGTATTTCAAAAGAAAACGCAGTTGTCTTGCTTTCCTTTATATGATCAATGACTTTTTTCATTTCATTATTATTTTACTGCATTAATGAATTTCCAAACGATTACTTCTCTATAATTTTAAATTATATCCTAAAGAATAGGTATGCAAAGGTACAAAAAACAAAGAATATGCAACATCATATCAAAAAAACTCTTAAATTTGTAGGTCTAAAACGGAATCGCAAGTAATATTAATAATACTAAGATATGGAAAATATAAAATGGTCTGAACTGCCTTTCGGTTATATGAAAACCGACTATAATGTAAGATGTTGTTACAAAGACGGCAAATGGGGAGAATTAGAAGTGTCTTCTTCCGAAATTTTAAATATACATATTGCTGCAACATGCCTCCATTACGGACAAGAAGCATTCGAAGGCCTGAAAGCCTTTCGTGGAAAAGACGGAAAAATTCGCGTTTTCCGTATGGATGAAAATGCAAAACGCCTTCAATCATCAAGCCGTGGCATTATGATGGCGGAATTTCCCATCGAAAAATTTGAAAAAGCCGTACGCAAAGTAATATTACTTAACCAACGCTTTATTCCTCCCTATGAAAGCGGTTCTTCATTATACATACGCCCCCTTTTAATCGGAACGGGAGCACAGGTTGGAGTAAAGCCTGCAAGTGAATATCTCTTTATAGTTTTTGTTACTCCGGTAGGTCCCTATTTCAAAGAAGGATTTAAACCGGCCAAAGTGTGCATCATGCGCGACTATGACCGTGCTGCTCCCAAAGGTACCGGAACAATAAAAGTAGGTGGCAATTACGCGGCAAGCCTCGTTGCCGGGCAAAAAGCGCAGGCTGGAGGTTACGCCGCAGTACTTTACTTAGATCCCAAAGAAAAAAAATACATCGACGAATGCGGTCCCGCAAACTTCTTCGGGATTAAAGGAAATACTTATATCACACCGGCTTCAGATTCGATTCTGCCATCTATAACGAATAAAAGCCTCACAGAATTGGCCCAAACGATAGGTATGACCGTAGAACGTCGCCCTGTACAATTAGAGGAGTTAGAGACCTTCGAAGAAGCGGCCGAATGCGGAACAGCAGCTGTCGTTACTCCGATATCGCAAATAGATGACCTTGACCAAAACAAGCAATATGTATTTGCCAAAGACGGTAAAGCCGGTCCTGTCTGCCAAAAACTGTACGACAAGCTACGCGCCATCCAATATGGAGACGAGCCTGACGAATTCGGCTGGGTAACAGTTATTGAATAAACTATTGCATAGTTGTATTGATAAAAGCCTTCCGATTTTTTTTTAACGGAGGGCTTATTTTTTTCAAAAAATTGTAACCTTTTTCAAATTTATTCGTCATATCCATAAATAGGTTCAATAACACAACTAAATTATACAAATATGAAAAAAGTAGCTTTAATCTCAGTAATGATCTGCAGTACAATAATCTGTATGACTGCATGTGGCAATGTTATCACGAACGGAATCGGTAGTAAAAACCTGAAGGGAAACGGTATTTTCAAAGAAAAAGAACGTGGTAAAATGGAATTTAATGCGATTGACGCAAGGGGTTCTATTGATGTGATAATCGCGGATGTAGCAGACGCTCCGATTAAAGTCTCCGGAGATGAAAATCTGATCGATTCGATAGATACTTATGTAAAAAATGGTGTTTTAACTGTACATTTCAAGAGCGGGTACGGATACTCTTCCAAATCAGGACTAAAAGTAACAGTACCCAACAACGGGCGCATTAACAAAATTACAGCATCCGGTTCATCTGACGTGATTGTCGAAGGATCTATTATTTCTGATAATATGTCTATCTTCTGCAAAGGTAGTTCCGACTTCAAAGGAAACATAAAAGCGGAAAAATGTGAACTTAATTTTAACGGAAGTTCTGATTTCAAAGGAAGCGTAGAAGCTGTTACATGTAATGTAAAATGCTCCGGAAGTTCTGATTGTATCATCAGTGGAAAAGCAGATATATGTGATATATCAATGTCAGGAAGCAGCGACTTCAAAGGGTTTGATTTCGTTGTAGAAAAATTGAACTGCAACACATCTGGTTCTTCCGATATACAGATCACATGCAATAAAGAATTAAGCGTAAAAGCCAGCGGCTCGTCTGACGTTCACTACAAAGGAACAGCAACTGTAACAAGTAAAAACCTCTCCGGTTCGTCAGACTTGATTCACAAATGAAAAAAGACGGAAAAAAGAACAAAACCCGGCGAAAAACGAATGATTCGACTCGTTTTTCGCCGGGTTTCTATATATACTCTAAAATCAAACACGCTTCAAAACAAATGCCAACACAAAATAACCAACAATAGCAGCAAGGAAACAAACAACATCCAATAACGCCGTAGATGAAAATACATAAGAACAAAAGCCAAACACAGATAGGAACAAACCAATGTAAAGAAATCAAAGCGCATTGACAACGTCGCGCCGGGTATTGACGCGAAACGATCTACAATCCACATCAGACAGCGGGTCATCATTTCGACTACCGAACGCAGTATTTCCATACCCGGCATCCATGCCGGCATAATCATCCAAAGCAAGGTTACAGGAACAAGGACTGTTGCCAAAAGGGATAAAAACAAATTTGTAAATAAAAACACCATAGAACTCTGCCCGAAATAGAAAAAACATAAAAAACTGGTACCAATTTGTGCGGCGATAGTTACGGTTAATGTATTCCAGGGAGTAGCAATAATAGGATTTCGTATTTCAAGTAATCCATTTAAACGAGGCTGTAAGTACAGGATAAAAAACACAGCAGTAAAACTCAATTGAAAACCAACATCAAATAAATAAAATGGATTATAAACAAGCATACAGAATGCGGCGCCTGCCAGCGTGTTATATTTATCCGGATTACGCCTCAACACTCTGCCGGTCATATAAATTGTCAACATAACGGCAGCGCGAACAGCGGCGGCAGTAAGTCCGGAGATGTAAGTAAACACCCATATACAGAGCATGGTCACAATATATTTCATCCAATGTGCAACAACTCCTTTTCGGGGAAACAATGACAATACGGTATTAATAAATGCGCAAACGATTCCTACATGGAAGCCACTCACTGCTAAAAGATGAGAAACCCCTATAACAGAAAACTGATTACGCAGTCCCCACGTCATTGCTTTCCGATAATTTACCGTGATTGTAGCCAATACGGATTTATCCGCGTCCGGCAATTGTAGCAAATCTAACTTTCCTACCATTCGTGACTGCATGTCATGAGCCTTACGCAATAGGAATCCCGGTTCTAACGGACTATTTAAACGTAATTCCGTCAAATTTGTCATCTGTATAGCAAGAAAAACCATGATACATGCGAATACAACACCCCAAACCCAGCGATTATGATATAGAAGCGTTTCGCCATTCTGTTTGTGTAAAACAAACGACAACACGATGATGATTATAATGATTAAAGGAAAAACTAACGAAACGGCCTGCAGCGGAAAACAGATTTGCAAAAGTATTCCGACTATCCAAAAAAAGAGCGGCCTTAACAAAGGCCGCTTCTGTATTTCATGTAGGATCGACTCTGTCTTATACATCAAGAACTTATCATTTTCAAATCTTTTATCGTTTGAATAGGATTCGGGGATTTGAAAACAAAATTACCTGCGACAAGAACATCTGCACCGGCTTCGATCAAACGTTTTCCGGTCTCAAGATTAACCCCTCCGTCCACTTCAATAAGGGTATCAAGCCCTTTCGATAAAATCAGTCGCTTCAATTTAGCCGTTTTTTCCACAGAGTGCTCTATAAATTTTTGAGCGCCAAACCCCGGATTCACCGACATAAGCAAAACCATATCAATATCAGCAATTATATCTTCAAGCAATTCTACCGGAGTATGCGGATTCAGAGTAACGCCGGCTTTCATTCCCGCGTCCTTTATCGCATGTATTGTCCGGTGTAAATGAATACAAGCCTCATAATGAACATTCATTAAATAAGCTCCCGCACCAGCGACTTCCTTTATAAATTTCTGAGGTTCAACAATCATCAGATGAACATCCAAAGGCTTTTTACATATCGTATGAACCGCTTCTATCACAGGAAAACCAAATGATATATTCGGCACAAACACACCATCCATTATATCAAGATGCAACCAATCCGCTTCACTTTTGTTTATCATTTCCACATCTTGCCGCAAGCACAAAAAATCCGCTGATAAAAGCGAAGGAGCTATTTTATGACTTCCCATTTTAATTTATCCATTTTTATTTCCACAAATATACAAGTTTATTGTAAAATATCGGCATTTTCACAAAACTATTAACTTCATTAATGCAGCAAAAAGTCGAACCTTTTTTTTTGTTTAAAAAAATCTGATGGAAACAGCTGGATAGATATAAGACTCGAATCAGATTCAGAAATAACCTTCTCCTGGTGAATTATTTCTCCACGAACAAATGTCTTTCCGGATTCGCCGGACAGACAAAGATCAATTAAATTATCACCATCCCACTCCGGAATAATCTGAGGGATGACTAACAATGAAGCAAATTCCCCGGATGGCAGGAAGACTTTTTTTGACCATACTCTTTCATTTGTCGAAAAAATCACATAACCTGTAGAATCTTTATATGATATCAGGCATCTATACGAATTTCCCGCATTATTGATAACTCGATAAGTAATACAGTCTAACTCTTCTTTACCTTTTGAACATGCAAACATCATCACTGACAGTACATACGTAGTAATAATTCTATACATAATAAAAAATAATTTATTCACGATGCAAAAAAAACTATTAATATAATATTTACCTAATTTTTTTTACTCTATTTTCACTCATTTTTTCCACTTTTCACTCATTTTTCTTTCGATCAGGCATTCAACTTTAAACTTTTCATTGTATATTTGTTCCATTATAACAGATTTTTTTTAATCATCAGATACTATTATTATGGGGATAGACGTATTGGAACGCATCAGAATACACCACGGACACAATATCAGACGTTTAAGAAATGAGAAAAAAATAAGCCAGAAGGATATGGCTGAAAAAGTTTTTCTTTCACAACAAACCATATCAAGATACGAATCTACAAGAATAATAGAAGACTGTATTCTCGAACGATTCGCTAAAGCATTAGAGATTTCGGTTGATATGATTAAAACATTAGAGGAAGATAATAATATAAATCTGTATATTGAGAACAATACAATTGAAAAAGGAGGTATCTTAAACGCGTTCGGAGATATTGACAATGAAAATTTCTTTTACCCTCTCGAAAAAATCATGGAACTATGTAATGAAAAGACGGAACTCTACGAACGTATGCTCGCGTTAGAAAAGGAAAAAATTTCAATGCTTGAACAAATGCTGAAAGATAAAAGATAAAAGATAAAAATATCAAATCCGGTAAAATAAAAAGAGGAGCATTTTTTTGCTCCTCTTTTATCAGATTAGTTGACCAAAGATTTTCTTACTTTTTGTTTCTGCTCCGGTTCGAATTCATAAATCCGTGCAAACTGACGAATAATCATCAATGTTTCGGCACGCGGACCAGAGATTTCTTTCTTTATTTTACTTTTCTCAGAAACTGAAACTACAGGCGTAATATGCGTCATAGGCAATGTTTTTATATATTTATAATATAAAAACGCCCCGGATGACATATTATTGCATGCGACAGTATATTTTTTTCAAAACATTATGCAAGCGACAACTCTATACGATTTTCATCGGCCATACGACGCATATTCAGGATAGCATAACGCATACGTCCCAAGGCGGTATTTATACTAACCCCTGTTATATCCGCGATTTCTTTAAAACTCATATCCTGATAGTAACGCATCTCAAGAACCTCACGTTGATTATCCGGAAGGTGTTTTACAAGTTTCTTAATATCCGAAAAAACCTGCTCCTGAACCAAATCGTCCTCAACATTCGAGTCACATAGCTTCATATCGTTCAGAAGATCAACTTCTACTTCATCATTAGAGATCGTATTCTCATTACGCTCCTGACGGAAATTATCAATAATAAGATTATGAGCAATACGAGTGATCCAAGCTTTGAACTTGCCGGTATCCGTATAACGACCCTGCTTGATAGTCATAATAACTTTCAGAAATGTTTCCTGAAAAATATCTTCAGTAAGATCCTGGTTACGAACTATATAAAAAATATAGGAGTGGATACTCTTTTTGTATCTATTCAACAAAACATCAAATGCGGAGTTATTCCCATGTGCATACAAATCAACCAACGCTTCGTCGGTCATAGATTTCAAATTTTTCATTACTTTAATTTATTGGTTCGAAGTAATGTGTATGCTATAGGCAAATATATTTTAAATGTTGAACAATAATTTTATGAATGCAAAGAAAACTCTTTTATTTAAACCAGGCAAATTATTTAATCTTTTTTTTACAAAAGGGTGGAAGTATTGTACAAACCATCATCTTTCTTGTACGAAATTAAAATTTCTTTATCGAAAATTACTTTATTTAAAAATTAGAGAGCTGCAATCCCGTATTGCAACTCTCTAATTAATCATTTAATGATCGCACTCTTATCTCAAAGCTCTATTCATTAAAACTTATACCCTAAAGTCAAAGCTAAACGCGTTGTTTTGGTTTTCAACTTAGCCGACTCGGAAAATATTTCCACATTCCCAATATTCCCATCTACAGGCTTATCGTATGTATTAGAGAAAGCATACGCATGAGAGTTGTTATAACGATATACACATGCCAAATCCATATAGAAATTAGGAGTAAAGCGATATCCAAAACCAACTGTGTAGTAGTTAGTTGGCTTCGAGGTAACTGTAAAATGAGGAATCGTTCCCGCAGGTAAAACCTCTACATTATTATTAGCCAAAGCCTCACGCATCGGAGATGTTTGTATCATATAACCGGCACGTACGGCAAATTGAGGAGTAACCTTGATCTCCGTACCAATTTTGAATGTATGCGCCCAAGTATAATCTTCACCAATGTAATCATTCGTGTAATAATCATCATTGCCATCTTTATCTGAAAAACGCATCTTACTGTAATCCATAATTTCATAATCCGCGCTTACCAATGCGGACTGTCCAAGAATTACAGCTCCACTGAAAATCCATTTTCCCGGAGTACGAAACTTATATTCCGAATATGCGTCTTCAGGTGTCCAACTTTCCATAAAAGGCTTCTCATATCTACCAATATAAGATTCAGCTTGTCCAAAGTAATAATCCGTCATATCATACCACCGTGGCGAATTGTAGGCAACACCTAATCTCACCATCTGAAAATTCGCAATAGCGCCTACATTGACCGAAGCGGCTGTTCCCTCTGTGGTCAAAGAATTTCCCAGATATAAATAGTCACTTTTTTGATCACCAGATTCAAAAAGATCCTGATAAGAAGAATTATATTCATATTTTATATCCGTCACCGAAAACGAGGCTCCCAAAAACAAAAAATTAGATATATTCATTCCAAAGCCAAAATTGTACTCATCCATGTGGCCACGTTCACTCACGGCTAACGAATTCTTAATTGGAGAATCAATTACCCATTGATTACCACGCTCCTCCCCAAAAGAACTTTGATATTCATTTTGTCCCCCGGCATAATGGCCAAAAAACTCAGATTCAAAGCCTAAAATAGGAAGCCACTCCCCTGCCAGGTCCCCATTTTCATATGGATCATACCCCCCCTTCACATAAGTCAGTTCATCCTCTGTAATTCCATTCCCATAACCAAACGCGTTAGAAGCACGCCATGCGACATAATCCGCCATGGAGTAATCCTGACCATTGTTTGACATTTTATAATTACGATTAAAATTCTTTAAACGGTTATATGAGAACCCAAGATTCCAATTACGAACACTTGCCGAATTTGTAGGAAAATAAAGTGTAAAGCCAACATTATTCGGAGAAAAACGGGTTTTATTCTGATCAGTATTCACTCCTCCCCAACTTGTAGAAGTGTTAACCATTGACAAATCTAATGTTCCGGCAATTTCCGAACTACGATAAATACCTAAGCCCGCCGGATTATTGGAAATGGAAGAAACATCACCTCCCAAAGCGCCGAACGCGCCTGCCATGGACATAGAACGAGCCGTTCCTCCCAAGTCTGAATTAGTAAGAGTGAAAGCATCTATTTCATTTCCCTGAGCAAACAATCCCATATTGCAAACCAGCAATATAGCACCTGTAAATAAACCTATCTTTTTCATCATCTTCTGTTTTTATTAGCAAAGTAATACCAACGCATCCCTTCGCCTATTTTTAATTCAACGCACTATCTCATCGGCTACGGCCACCACCGCCGGAACGGCTACTACCACCACCAGAACTTCCGCCACTTGAACGGCTGCTTCCTCCTCCGCCACCGCTGCTATAGCTTCCACTGCTTGAACGGCTGGAAGACGAACCAGACGAATAACTGGAATTGGAACTATTACTTGAGCGTGTGCTGCTCGGTGAAGAGTAGCTGCTTGAAGAACGGCTGCTACTTCCGGAAGAACGAGTAGTACCGGAAGATGAACTTCTACTTACAGATGATGAACCGGAGCTACTTGTCGCGGAAGCATTGCTTCGCGTACGCGCCGATCTTGATACATTAGAATCTGAATTGGAAGAAGTTGTTCCTCTGTTTGTACTTACGGCAGATGAACTTCTACTTACAGATGATGAACGGTTACCGGACGTTGCATTCTCCCTTGTCGATGTAGATCTGGAACTCAAACCTTCTCTTGAAGAAGTAGACCTTGAACTAACACCCTCGCGTACTGAGCTACTACGTCCTGAAGTAGTGCTTCCGCTCCGTACTGAAGAGCTTCTGCTTGTGGAAGATGCTCTTCCCGAAGACACGGCCGAACGAGAACCCGAAGAACGGTAACCGCTTGCGTAACGATCCCCTGCACGAGAACCAGCCGTACTACGTCCGTATTGATTGCGATAATAAGGTTTGCTGTAATGAGAGTAACAATCCCAACAACCTCCGCCATAATATCCGCCATAATAACCACCGCCCCAGCCCCAAGCGTATGACGGTCCCCAATATCCGCCATAATACCAGGGAGATGCCCATCCGGCATAAAAACCACCCCAGCCGAATCCCCAACCATAAGGGCGATACCAGTAAGAACTGTACCAGGGATTATACCAGGAATTGTAATACCAGGGATCATATCCCCAACCATAGCCATTTCCTACGTTGATGTCTATATCAACACCTCCGTCATAAGTATCATAACCATAAGAGTAATAACCCTCACTCAAGTTTAGATTCACATTGTCCGCGCCTGTAATCGTTATCTTACTCGGCGAATGATAACGAATGATACGTTCGGAATATTCCAAATCAGATGCACGCACATCCACCGGCACCGTATCCTCTTCCACCGGATAATAAGCATCATCTGTAAAATTTTCCGCAGCATCATAATCGGAATAACGGCGATTATAAGCGTCAACATCCATCTCTGAAACTGACTTTCCCGTTGTCGCGACTGTAGAAGCCGACGATGCCGTCGCTGTCATATTGTTTGATTGCTTTAAAGCAGTAGGCGACTGTGTTTCTGTCTTTGTAGTATTCTTGCTCTTACTCTTACCTGAAGAGAAATAAACATCATCCACAAATTCTTCCTGCGCAAATACACCCATGCTCACCATAAGCATGACCAACATGGAAGTTAATTTTTTTGTTTTCATTTCTGTTCCTCCTCTAAAATTTATTTAGTTTAAAAGCGTTTTTTCATCGTACATACTTAGACACCCTTTTAAACATTTGGTTTAATTTATATTACTTTAATTTTATTCGTCATCTTAACAAAAGGTTTTTTCCCTTGAGTACAAATATATATAGTTTCTTCTTTAAATATGCCCATTTATATAATCTTTAACATATCAATACCAGACTCATCCATTGTATAAGACGATCATTTTTACCAAAACGCTGCATTCTGTATACTATTTTTTGCCTGTTCTCCCGCCTTGCATTATCTTTGCCCCCTCATCAATAATACGAAAAATGATCTCAGGAAAGAATATAATATATGCGACAATCACGCTGTTAGTCTCTCTAATCACCATCGAAAATATAAATGCGCAGGATGAATCCTGGCAAGAAAGCATGAAGCTTCTGCAATATTCACCACGATATTTTGGGCCGAATGCATTTCCGATACCTGAACTTCGGAGTGGCTACATCGAAACAAGGTGGGAAGTAGAAGTGCGTGGCGAATATCACGAATGCGAAGGTGACCGCACAAAGGACATTTATGCACGTGCTTTCATACCTATTGCAAAGGGATGCGCAGGGCTTGAAGTTAGTTATATTTTATATGAATATTATAATACCACCCAGGCAATAGTCGATGAGCGTCACGCGGCCGGAAGATACTGGAAAAACGGCGCACATGGAGATGTGATAGTGAGCTCTTTTTATAAACTACTCAAAAGCGACAAATGGGCGGATATTACGGTTGAGGCAGCACTTAAAACCGCAAGCGGAAACAGAGTTGTGGACGCGCGGTTCACAGATGCCGCCTCCTATTGGTTCGACATAAATATAGGCCGCGACATCTATAAGAATGCGGATAGAACCTCTTTTATCCGCCTCCAGGGACTTGTCGGATTTTACTGCTGGATGACAAATGATATCGTACATAGGCAAAATGACGCCCTAACCTACTCTGTTGGCATAAGCGGCGGGCATAAAAATCTGACAGTTCAAGCTGATATGGCCGGCATTAACGGATACGAAGATAATGGCGACCGCCCTCTTCTGCTACGCACAAAGCTAAATTACGAATATAAAAAGAATATCCTCTCACTCAGATACAAACACGGCATAAATGATTACCTGTACGACACTTTCTCTTTAGCATATATCAGATGCTTTTAAAGGAGTCATTTTGACGTTAATCCTCGAATTTAGTCCCGGAAAGCCTCTATTTCTTCAACTGTTCTCGGAATCCGCTTACCAAGCAGCCGCGAACCTATCTCCGTAATGAGATAATCTTCTTCATTTCGTACACCTCCAAAATTTTTATAGGCTTCAACTTTATCATGATTAATAAAGTTGGCAAATTTATTTTCAGCTTTCCACTGGTCAATCAATTCCGGAATAAAATAAATACCTGGCTCAATCGTATGTACAAAGCCGCGTTCCAAAGTGCGCCCCAGACGCAATGAAGCACGACCAAACTGTTTGCTTTTCGGGCGACCGTCATATCCGACGTACACTTCGCCAAGGTTTTCCATATCATGTACATCAAGCCCCATCATGTGTCCGAGACCATGTGGGTAAAATAAGGCATGAGCGCCGCTTTCAACGGCTTCCATTGCATCCCCCTTCATTAATCCGAGTTCTTTTAATCCCTCCACCATTACCCGGGCCGACAGATCATAGACTTCTTCGAACGTAATGCCGGGACGAAGAGCGGCTACGGATTTGTCATGCATTGCTGTCTGTATAACATAAATATCACGCTGCTTGGTGGTAAATTGATGATCAGCCGGAGTAGTCGATGACATATCACCGGCATAACCCATTTCTGTCTCCGCTCCGGCATCAACTAAAAACAAATCGCCACTGCGAACCGGATTCCCATGATAATGGTTATGGAGCGTCTGACCATTTTTTGTCGCAATTATCGGAAAAGATAATCCACAGTTATGCGAACTGGCCACAGCCTCTATTGCAGCTACCACCTCATATTCATGAATGCCCGGCCGTATCGTACGCATTGCCGCAAGATGCATTTCCGCTGTAACAAAACACGCTTTTTCTATTTCGGCAATCTCTTCCTCTGATTTATAATTACGAAGATTGACGACTGCTTTTATAAAATCCACGGAAAATTTTTCTTCGCCCGGAAGTACTCCCAACCAACTCCATAACTTCAGTTTATGCTCAGGACGATAAGATGGAAGATAATGCACGGTCTGACCTTTCTGCTGTGCTTTTTTCATGTAATCCATAATCGTATTTGCCGGCATCAATTCCATAATCCCTGCCGAAGCACACTTCTCTTGAAGCGTCGGCTGCGTACCCATCCATATAATATCATCGATCGTGAGTTCATCGCCGAATATGATCTCACGATCATCATCAATATCGATAATAGCCGACAATCCGGCATAAGGCTGACCAAAAAAATATAAAAAGGTAGAATCCTGGCGATACGGATAGGTATTACCTGCATAATTACACCCCGCCTCATCATTACCGATAAAAAGCAACAAACCGGAACCCATTGATTTTTTCAACGCCAAACGGCGACTCATATACGTTTCTTTACTAAACATGACTATTATATTTAAATTCCTAATATTATTATTTTCAATTTTCAAAGATAGTGCAAACTGAATGCAATAACAAATGAAAATAAGTTTTTTTCCTTTACCGGCAAACCAAAAGTATATTATCTTTGTCACCTTAAGTATATGCATTTATGGATATAAAAGAGTATTTAGATAAGCATGCGGAAAGAATCAATAAGCCGTCATTTATAGAAGACGATCCGGTAAAATTTCCGCGTAGATATAAAGATTTGCGCGACATAGAGATCGTTTCTTTTTTAGTTGCGGCAATCGCATGGGGAAAAAGAACGATGATTTTACGAAATGCGGAACGTATGCTTGCTCAAATAGGGAAAAGCCCTTATGATTATGTAATGAGTGAAGGATATAAAAAACTCGGTACGGCAAACGTACACCGTACATTTTTCGAAAATGATATGGCATATATGTTGCGCGGGTTCAGACATTTTTATCTATCACATGAAAGTATGGATGATTATATGTCAACATGCCCGGAACATACGCCTCAGAAACTTGTTGAAGTGTTACGGTCATCGGCCATGAAATCTAATGATAATGCACATAATATGAAATGTTATTCAAAAGATTTCAGGAATACAGCCCTTAAACGTGTCAATCTTGCCATGCGATGGTTGGTCCGAAACGATAGCATTGTTGATCTGGGCGTATGGAAATCAATGAAACCATCCGAGCTATACATACCTTTAGACACACATGTTGGTAATACAGCCCGCAAATTAGGGCTTCTTACACACAAAAACAACGATTGGAAGGCTGTTGACGAATTAACCCAAAAACTACGCAAATACAATCCGGCTGATCCCGTCCTATATGATTTCGCATTGTTCGGCATCAGCATAGAAGAAACAAATAAAATAAATTACTGATATTATGAAACTTACATACATCTATCACAGCGGTTATGCCATAGAAGGAAAATCCGGTACAATCATCATTGACTATTTCAAAGACTCGGAAGATCAATATGTACAAAATTCACTACCTTCTTTTCCGGGGAAATTATATGTACTCTCCTCACACTGGCATCCTGACCATTTCAGCAAGGATGTGCTGAAATGGAAAAAGAGCAGGCCTGATACAGAATACATCCTGTCAAAAGATATTCTCAAGAAAAAATTTGTATCTCCGGAAGATGCCTCATTCCTCGTAAAAGGTGATATCTGGCAAGACGAAAACATTTGTGTAAAAGCGTTTGGTTCTACAGATATCGGCATATCATTCCTGATTGAAACAGAAGAAAAAAAGATTTTTCATGCGGGAGATTTGAATAACTGGCATTGGGATGAAGAATCAACCCCGGAAGAAATACTTGCAGCCGAACGTCACTTTCTAAGAGAATTAAAAGCGCTTGCCAACGAAATTGATCACTTGGATCTGGCTATGTTTCCCGTTGACTGCCGTCTTGGGAAAAATTATATGCGTGGTGCGGAACAGTTTGTCGATACAATACAGACAGATCTGTTTGTTCCAATGCACTTCGGCGAAACATACAAGGAAGCTAATGCATTCAAGAATTACGCAGAAAAAGCCGGATGCAAATTTGCATCCTGGACAAAAACCGGTGAGAGTTTATTATTTTAGGCTTATTTATCATTATCATCTTAAATAAAAAAAATTATGACTATTAACAGCAGATTTGATCATTACAATTTTAATGTGACCGATCTTGAAAAAAGTATTGAATTTTACAACAAAGCACTCGGATTGAAGGAAGTTCGCCGAAAAACAGCAAGTGACGGCTCTTTCATTTTAGTTTATCTTACCGACGGGAAAACAGGATTTACTTTGGAACTCACATGGCTTCGGGATCGTACAGAGCCTTATGATCTGGGAGAAGGTGAATTTCATTTATGCATGCGTATTGCGGGTGACTATGATGAAGTCCGGGAATATCATAAAGGCATGGGATGTGTCTGTTTCGAAAATACGGATATGGGACTTTATTTCATAGAAGATCCGGATGGGTACTGGATCGAAATTCTACCGGAATAACAAAAAATGCTTATTACACTCAGAGAGGTATCCAAAAACTTTTTTAGATACCTCTCTATTTGTTTTACAAGCAATAGTTTATAACTTTGCAGGAACACAAATTACACAACCATGAAGAAATCAGCCTTAACTATTTGTATAGGACTTCTTGCCCCTTTTATCTTCACTTTATGCACAGTAGCACCCAAAGAGATTACATCCCTGAGATGTGAATATATAAAAGAGCCACTTGGCATTGACATACAGAAACCACGACTTATGTGGAATATTGAATCAAAGTCTGCGTGTGAGCAAAATGCATACAGGATTTTAGTCGCATCTTCAGTTGAAGCGCTGATGTTAGGGAAGGCTGACATCTGGGATTCCGGAAAAAAAATATCCGATAAACAAATAGCTTATTATGAGGGGCAAATATTACAACCGCACACAAGATATTGGTGGGTGGTTGAAGCATGGCTGGATAACAAAAAAACAACATCCGAACCAACCTGGTTTGAAACAGGAAAAATGTCAATGGCCGACTGGAAAGCATCATGGATAACAGACGAACATGATATTAATTACGAACCCTCTCCCCTATTCCGCAAAAATTTCACAATCAATAAAGATATCGAATCGGCACGTTGCTATATAAGCGGCTTAGGTTATCATGAACTGTTTTTCAACGGACAAAAAACCGGCAACAATGTATTAGAACCGGGTTTTACAGACTATAGCAAAAGAGTTTTATATTCGACCTACGATATTAGCAATAGGATCAAACAAGGGGAAAATAGCATTGGCGTGCAGTTAGGAAATGGCTGGTATAATGAACAAACACCAACCGTATGGAATTTCCATGAAGCTCCCTGGCGTAACCGTCCGCGTATGATTTGTGAAATTCATGTGTCTTATGCCGATGGTAGTAAAGATATAATACTTAGTGACGAAAGTTGGAAAACATCCACAGGCGCATTGTTGTTTGACAATATACATGTGGGAATCACATTCGACGCGAGAATGGAACAACCGGGATGGAATGCTACCGGTTTTGATGATTCAGGATGGAAAACCGCCCGATTGACAGAGTGCCCCGCTCTACAAATGGAAGCCATGAAAATGCCCGCTATCAGCATCTCTGAATTGATTACGCCTGTTTCCGTAACAAAAAAAGATGACAAAACGTATATTTTCGATATGGGCATCAATTTTGCAGGTGTTTGTCTGCTAAAAATTAACGGCAGCAAAGGCTCCACTATAACCTTACGCCATGCAGAAATGCTCGATAAAGAAGGGAACATCGACCAAAGAAATATCAATATGCACCTGCGTCCCCGGAACAATCGCGAAATCATACAAACAGATGTTTATATATTGAAAGGAGAAGGGACGGAAGAATATCTCCCACAATTTACTTACCATGGATTTCGTTACGTTGAAGTAACATTAAGTGAGCCTATGAATATAGACAAAAATACGCTTACAGGAGTTATTATGCACAGTGGCGTGGAAAAAACGGGTTCGTTCGAATGTTCCAATGAACTGATAAACAATATCCATGAAATATGCAACCGTTCTTATCTCAGTAATTTATTCGGGATCCCGACCGACTGCCCGACACGCGAAAAAAACGGTTGGATGGCCGATGGTTTCATGGTACAGGAAGCCGGTATGTTTACTTATGACAGCCGGAATATATATGCAAAATGGGTAAAAGACATGATAGATACGCAGGAGGAAAACGGCAACGTTGCCGGAATTGCCCCTACTTCATGGAAATGGAATTCCAATTGGGCGGGACCAATCTGGGATGCGGCTATATTCATCGTTCCGTCGCTACTCTACCAATATACCGGCGACGTAGAAACCATGAGAGAAGTCTATCCGACAGCCGAACGATATCTTAAATACATAGAAACGACAGAAGACGAACGAGGGTTAATCAATCATGGATTGGGCGATTGGTTATTCTATAAAGCCCAAACGCCGGTTGATTTTATGGCAACAAGTTTTGTCTACTACGACTACATTATTATGGCTCAAATGGCGGAACTTACCAGCCGGAATAAAAACGAAGCCGATAGATACCGTGAAAAAGCTGACGTTCTGAAAAAACGCATTAACGATCACTTTTTCGACCCGCAAACGATTTCATATTCCAATAAAACACAATTGTCGTATGCGTTGCCCCTGTATTTCAATATCGTTCCCGGAGAGTACCGCGAACGTTTGGCAGAAAACCTGCGAAAAACAATGGAGGAGAATGATTACAGTCTTGATTTCGGTTTTATCGGAAGTATGATGGTTCCCGATGCCCTGTCTGAAACAGGCAACACAGATGCCGCTTTTCGTATGGCGACCAAAACGTCCATGCCTTCATGGGGTTATTGGATAAAAGAAACCGGCGCGACATCATTATATGAAACATGGGATGTCACGCGACGCATAGGCGACGCATCTCTTAATCATCCCTCAATGGGAGCAATCAGCGCATGGATGTACAAATACTTAGCCGGAATCAACACGGACCCAACAGCACCTGCTTTTGAAAAGATTGTTATAAAACCGTCATTTGTCCGGGAGCTGGATTGGGTAAAAGCATCAGTCGGTTCACAACAAGGCCGTATTAGCTCCGAATGGAAACGAGAAGGTGACAAAGTTACACTCAGCATAACGATCCCGGCAACGTGCTCTGCTACTGTCGTTTTACCTGATCGAAAACCTCAGGAAGTAAAAGGAGGAGAGCATCTATTCACGATAAATAATTAAAAATGCCGGAAGCACATTCCGGCATTCAATAAATTTTTATAAGGACCTTCTCTCGGTAGGAAACCATAAATCATCTTCTGTGAGTTCACATGCTTTTATCGCTTCGATACAATATTCGAGTTTTCCGATTTCCGGAGTATTATTGTTTGTTCCGAAAGTAAGCTTTATGCCTGCGGCTTTCGCTGCTCTTATAATCTCAAAATTCGGAACCTTATAACGCGCATTGATTTCCAATGCGATATTATTATCTTTCAACGCTTTAAGAACCTTATCATAACGTTCTTTTGTCCACAACCGGTCATAATCACCCCGTATTATAACCGGCAATAACGTCGGATTTACGTAAATATCAATCGGTTCCGTACTCACAACAGATACAATACGATCTACAATCAAATCCATATACTGCTCTACCGGAATATCGACAAAAGTTTCTTCGGGAATCCATAGTCTGGTTCGACGTCCTTTATGATCATGAAAAGTCAGCGCGTCGGTAAATACGTAATCAAACAAATGGCGCGATTCACGGGAAAACGTTGTTGGCCACTCGCGACCCTCACCCTGCATGCCGAAATAGAAAGGCATCTGCTTTGTTGAGTCGACAAAGAGCCGCACTCCGGCATCATCTGTAACCGGAAAGCCGATTCCACAATTCGGAGCGATACCATAATTTATACCGTAATTCATCGAAAGAGTGTGAGCCTGTTCCATTGACCAGCCTTTCAAG
Source organism: Tannerella sp. (assembly GCA_031551825.1). Taxonomy (GTDB): domain Bacteria; phylum Bacteroidota; class Bacteroidia; order Bacteroidales; family Tannerellaceae; genus Tannerella. The sequence continues at coordinate 27,814 of JAVBNB010000087.1, forward strand.
TGAACATGATAATCAATCACCGGAAAATTCCGTTGTTGTAAACGAATAATCGGATCCGTCTGCTCATCAACAGTAGCAAGCGTATCACCCGGATTCATGGCATCATCCGGAAGCCGGGTCACTGTTAAATCTTTAAAAACGACTTTTCCCTGATAGCCAACCAACGAAAAATTACCTTGCCCCAATACTCTGTCGCGATACTCTTCCGTTCGGAAAGGAATAGCCGGCTCCGTATAACAAACGACATCCTGGCCATTCACTCGCACCGCTATATTTTTTCCACGAACAGCAATACTGAAAGGAAACCATTCTCCATCCTTTGCCATGCTTTTATACAGATTCCGGACAGTCGAAAGGCTTCCTGTTTTCCGTGAATTATCCAACGATCCGTTATGAATAAGAACTTCATAACCCTTCTTGTCCGGACCACTATGGAACCATATTCCGGCAACAGCATCCTTCTCTGTCTTAGCAAAACCACTCATCTCAAAATTAGTAAATCCTTTGGTTGCGCCGGAACCATCATAATAAAGAGTTCCGTCTTCCAATGTCAAGATTCCGTCTTCAACGGAATAAACCGATGCTTCCTGAGGTTTCCACTGATTCATCTTTTGAGGCCCGGAGCATCCGGTAACACAAATAAGGCTAACCCATAACAGGCAAATTAAATTTTTCATAGTACATCTATATTTCTTTAAACTACAAATATAGAGATTTTTATTCATACCGCTACTTTTACCATTTCATATCTTCAATTTTTGAAAGAACCAGTTTAGAAGGGTTTATTACTACATGTTTTATAAACTTGCGGCGCCACGTATAAACAATATGAACAAGCCCATCCCTGCTTTGTATAACCGAAGGATATGAATACTGCTCTACCGGCGAATCTTCCAATATAACTGCAGCATACCATACTTTTCCATCATCGGAAATTGCCACGTTCAATGGGGTACGGAACCCTTTACCCCGTGGTAAAGAGTCATGAGGCAATACATGGTTATAGACCATCAGTTGCCGTCCATCCTGTAATGTCACACCGTCGGTACCCGAATTCGTACTTGGCAGCGATGATTTAATCATGGGTGTCCAGCTCCTGCCATTATTATAAGACCACGATTCTCCCAATGCTCTCTGCTGTGTACGGCAAAGGATTTGCAGACTGCCGTCTTTATACACCAGAACAGATGGTTGTATTGCCTGCATTTCTTTTCCGTCATTAATAGGGCCGACTTTCTTCCATGTTTTGCCAAAGTCCTTTGTTAGTTCAAAGTGTACTTTCCAACCGTCATCTTCGGAGCTGGATGGGCAAATCAATGTTCCGTTTCTCAAAAGTACCGGTTTATTTTTCACCGGCCCCAAAAAGCCTTCGGGCAAATCACGCGGATCTGACCAGGTCACACCACCATCGTTAGAGGTTATCACCTTCCCTACCCAGCTGGGCACATTCGGGCCAACTTTATAATATAACTGCAATTCTCCTCCGGGTACCTGATATAAAACGGGGTTCCATGTCGCATATCGTGTCGTATCGTTTACAATGCCATTCGCCACATTCTGACCCGAAGTCCATTGACCGTTAATAAAACGGCTTACCCAAATACAAACATCCGGATTACGCTCCTTTGTCCCTCCAAACCATGCGGCAACAAGGTGTCCTTCTTTAGTCTCCGCGATAGTAGAGGCATGACATTCAGGATAAGAAGCGTCTTTATTAATAAACTCACCATAAAGAATACCCTCTTTCCAACGGTTCATCGCTTCTCCGTATTTGCAAGAGAAAGAATATTCGCCGGAGCCTATTTCCAGATTAATACGTCCATCTTCCTTACGGACATATTTCAATCCATCCGTTTCAACAACAGGCTTTCCACTCTCCGTAATATCCTCCATACTTTCCGCAGGTAAAAGGATATTTGCCCGTGTATTGGCCGGAACAGTAACTTTCCATATAAAAATACCATCCTCGAGTTTCCAGTTGCTTTTGACCTGTCCGTAAGGAGTTTTGTATGATGCATTAACAAATGTCAGATCTTCTGTCGGATTCGGCTTCATCCACAAATGTTTGAATCCATTATATGCTTTATGATTTTTTATTCCCGCAAGATCTTCATACATCCAGACAATCAGATCACCCAAAAGCATCACATGATTGTGCGAATTCATCTTCGGACTGGCAGTATCGCCGTTCCAAAGCTCCCATATCGTTGTGGCGCCTTGCGTAATCATATACCCCCAACCGGGATAGTCTTTCTGTGTCGCGATGGTATAAGCAACATCAACACGTCCTCTTTTGGTCAATTCCCGCATCAGCCACTGCGTACCGATAACACCGGTGCTAATATGCAATTTTTCATTGCGAACAATCCGGTCAATCAGATTTTGAAATACACGCTCGTCGTTTTCCTTATCCACCATACCGAAAGCTAAAGGCAAAAGGTTCGCCGTAACCGTATGATTACCATATTGTCCGGTTTCGACATTATAAAATTTATTATTAAATCCGTTCCGGATATTCTCAGCAAGCGTAGTATATTCTTCCGCATCCTCTCCATGACCGGCAATAATGGCAAAATCCGTAAGCATCAGCAACAGTTTATAGCTGTATGCCGTAGCGATCAGTTGTCCGTCAGTCTTACGCGCGGGATCCTCCGAATGTATCAGCTCTTTCGCTTCGGGAGGTACACACCAATCGCCATACTTATCTTTTGTCATTATATAATCGGGCGTCATATATTTATCTTTCATATAAAAAAACCATTTCTTCATGGAAAGATAATGCTTGATGACAGGCTCTTTATTACCAAATTGCCGATAGAGCATCTCCGCGACAAACAAATAAGTTCCCGGCCATGTCATATTATCACTGTAATAAATCATATAATAAGGAGGCGCGATATCGGACAGTTGTCCTTCTTCCGTCTGTGAATCCCGGATATCATCTAACCATTTCGCATATAAACGTTCGTTATCATATATAAAACTTTCACCCAAACAACCCATCGTATGATCCCCTAACCACGGTTGCCTTTCGTCACGCTGAGGACAATCTAACGGTATTCCTTTATAATTTCCGTTAATCCCCCAGAATGCGTTTTTATGTATCTGATTCAATAATGTGTTTGATGTTTCGAATCTACCGATCGTCTCTATGTCATCATATACAACTTTGCCAAGGAAATCATTGGTGGTCGGCGTACCCGGAAAACCGGTAACTTCCATATAACGAAAACCATGCGTCACAAAGCGCGGC